>JAEPMY010000165.1 GCA_017643685.1 Sneathiella sp. | reverse complement strand
GTTAGCTGCGGCGTACCCACACCGGCCACAATCCGCGTTGTACAGATAGAGCCCGGACCAATACCAACTTTCACAGCATCTACACCAGCATCGATCAGGGCCTTTGTCCCGTCCGCTGTTGCAACGTTACCGCCGATCACCTGCATACCGGATTTCAGAGCTTTCACCCGACCAACAGCCTCCAGCACACGGGAAGAATGACCATGGGCCGTATCAACGATCAGCACATCAACGCCCGCATCAATCAGTGCCTCAGCGCGGGCAATGCCATCATCACCAATGCCAATCGCCGCCGCAACCCGCAGACGTCCTTGCGCATCTTTGGATGCATTCGGGAACAAAGTTGACCGTTCAATGTCTTTTACAGTGATCAGACCGATACAGCGATACTCTTCATCAACAACCAGCAGCTTTTCAATGCGATGCTTATGCAGCAATTTCTTCGCATCATCCTGTGTGGCGGCCTCACGCACAGTTACCAGACCTTCTTTGGTCATCAGTTCACTAACCGGCTGATTTTCATCGGTGGCAAAGCGCACATCACGGTTGGTCAGCATGCCGACCAACTTGCCCGACCCTGTTTCTGTTACAGGGATACCGGAAATTTTGTGATACTGCATGATCTGCAGTGCTTCGAACAGAGGGGCTTCTGGACGAATGGTCAGTGGATTGACCACCATACCAGCTTCAAATTTCTTCACCTTCAGAACTTCTGAGGCTTGCTCTTCAATGCTGAGGTTTTTGTGGATCACACCAATACCACCGGCCTGCGCCATCGCGATGGCCATTTTGGCCTCGGTCACGGTGTCCATTGCACTGGAAATCAACGGAATTCCAAGCTGGATCGAATTGGTCAGACGGGAGGATGTATTAACTTGAGCAGGGAGAACGTCAGATGCTGCAGGCTGCAGCAGGACATCATCAAATGTATAGGCTTCACGGATTTTCATGGCAACTCCTTCGGAATTGCAGCGCAATCATAGCGGCAAGTTTTGAAATTCCTAGACCAAAAATCCACTGCCATAAATTTTTCATCTGACAGCCCGTAAAAAAGGCCCACCGCGCATTTATTTTCCCCGCGGCGAGCCTTTTTTGCAATAATATTTCGGCCGAGGCCAGACACTGATCCGCCCCCAAGGATAATTTAGATTTTCAGCACTTACTTTCCGCCCCGAAAACCGGTCGCAACCACATATTCTTCACGAGAATCAGCGCGGCTTGAATCCGGTTTGGCATGACGAACAACAGCGAAGTTCTTCTTCAACTGATCCAGAAGCTCAGTCTCCGTTCCGCCTTTCAGAACCTTCGCCACGAAGCATCCACCGGGCGCCAACACATCAATCGCGAAATGCAGCGCAAGCTCACACATATATACGATCCGCAAGTGATCTGTTTGGCGGTGCCCTGTTGTTGGCGCCGCCATGTCGGAAATCACCGCATCCACGGGACCGCCCAACATCTCTTTCACACGGGTGTCCGCATCATCTTCGGTGAAGTCGAGCTGCATTACGGTTGCGCCTGCCATCTCCTCCATCTCAAGGATATCAACGGCGAGCACTTGACCTTTACCCTTAACCGCACCCACACGATCAACGGCGATCTGGGTCCAGCCACCGGGGGCCGCTCCCAAATCCACAACCGAGTCGCCCGGCTTTAGAAGTTTGTACTTCTCATCCAGTTGCAGCAGCTTAAACGCCGCACGGGAACGAAACCCACGAGTTCGCGCCTCCACCACATACGGGTCATTCAGTTGCCGCTCTAGCCAGAGTTTGGACGAATATTTCCGCCCGCGCGCTGTTTTCACTTTGGTGTGCAGCATCCGGCCGGACGTGTCTTTGGACGCGCCGCGACCGCTGGATTTCTTTTTCTTGCCAGTATTTGTCATCTAACTACTTACTTTCGCAGGCTGGCTCGTCGCATTTGCATTCCGCCGACGCCGGCGCCTGTTCCGATTTCTGTTGCGCGGTTTGCCACCTTGTGGCTTCGCCGCCTTTTCCGCTTCCTGATCCGCTTCACGCATCAGGCGTTGCAATAATCCCTCGCGCACGCCGCGATCCGCGACCCGCATTTTCCGAATGGGCCAAGCAGAGTGCATCGCCTGCACAATGGCACAGCCAGAGACAACCAAATCCGCCCGCTCTTCCCCGATGCAAGGCTCCAGCGCCCGTTGACCATAATCACTCATGGACAGACGCTCGCAAATTTCGATCATCTTGGAGCTGGTCAGCCATGCCCCATCCACCCGCTGCCGGTTATAGCGTTTCAAACCGAAATGCACACCGGCAAGCGTTGTCACCGTGCCGGATGTCCCGAGCATCTGCACCCGACCATCCGCAACCACATCGGCAATCCCATGCTCTTTTTCAAAAGCGTCGATATGGGTGCCGACCTCAGCCATCATGTTGCGATAAACATCATCGGATGCGGATACATCACCATGTCGCTCCGTCAGGGAGACAACACCAAAGGGGATGGATGTCCAGCCGATGATTTCATTCTGTTGACCGGGGGTGAGTTTTAACCACACCAATTCCGTACTGCCACCCCCGATATCGAACACCAGCGCATGGCCGTTTCGATAATCAAGCAGCGGCGCACAGCCATCAAGGGCCAGCCCCGCTTCTTCTTCTGTGGTGATGACGTCAAGATCCATGCCGATCTCATCCTTAACACGGGCGACAAAGGCCTCCGTGTTATCGGCTTTTCGGCACACTTCCGTAGCGACACATCGCATTTTGGATACGCCGCGTCGTTTCATTTTATCCGCACAGATGGCTAGCGCCTCTACTGTACGGTCCATTGCAGCCTCTGATAACAGGCCACTTTGACTTACGCCTTCGCCCAAGCGGACAATCCGCGAGAAGCTATCGATAACCCGAAAACCGCCACTGTTTGGTTTTGCCACCAGCAGTCGGCAATTATTCGTCCCCAGATCAACGGCCCCGTATGTGTGGGACCATCTACCTTTATCCTGTTGTCTGGATCGCGGTCGTCTCAGATATCTCCTTCGTGCGTCTCGTCCCTTGTCAGGCTGGTTCGTCGTTGTCACGCAACTGCCCTCCAGGACAAAATCTGTGGGTTCTCACCCAATTTGACCCTAGCGTAACAGCTTTTGGGAAAAGATTTCAGTAAAAATTGTCACCACCGCGCATTATAGCGTGTTGACAACCCGATTTCGAATTGATAGATACCGCGCCTACCGACGCAATGTCGGCCACTTAACAGTGCCTGCTGGGGAATCGTCTAACGGTAGGACGCCGGACTCTGACTCCGTCAATCCTGGTTCGAATCCAGGTTCCCCAGCCAAATCTCCCAAGAAAACCAGCATAGACTTTATTGGATTTGCCGCCCGTTCTCATTGATCATCTGATTACGAGAGAACTGAATGCGCCGCGGCAAACCCGCAATTGCGTTGAAATTTTCTGGTTAGCATTCAGAAACGGTAGCCGAAACTGAGGGCCCCAAAAACGGAGGGGTCATCCTGCCCCTGAAACTCACGGGTTCGATAAACAAGCGTGTAACTGATGCGATACCGATCATAGGTAAAGGCGATGCCGGCATTGGCGTCGGCAACCAGATGT
>JAEPMY010000028.1 GCA_017643685.1 Sneathiella sp. | reverse complement strand
CTAAAGACTAAATCAAGGTTACAAAATGTCCTCATCCGCTGACGCTCGCCTGTTCACCCCCGCCGTCGCCCGTAATAAAGACGTCATCGCGGAAACCCTCCTCCCCCGCCTAGGCCAGGGGGCGCAGATTTTGGAAATCGCCTCCGGCAGCGGAGAGCATGCTGTGCATTTTTGCACCTTACGCCCGGATTTGAACTGGCATCCCACCAACCGGGAAGAGGAACAGATTAACAGCGTGAATAGCTGGAGGAAGGAAGCGACTGATAAGATTGCGCCCTGCCGCCATCTTGATGTGACACTGCACCCATGGGAGATAACCGCAGATTATGACGCGATTTTTAATGCCAATATGATCCATATCAGCCCTTGGGAAGTCACACTAGGCCTCTTTGAAGGGGCTAAAGCAGCGTTAAAACCCGGCGGTCAGATTTTTCTATATGGCCCCTACAAAGTGAACGGGGAACACACCGCCCCCAGCAACGCCGAATTTGACCGTTGGCTGAAAGACAAAAACCCTGACTTTGGCGTCCGGGATATCGCCGCGGTCCAGAAAGTGGCTGCCTCTCACGGTATCGCGCATCAGACCAGCATCCCCATGCCGGCCAATAATTTCATTCAGGTCTTTTGCCTACCTTCATAAAATTCAGACAATGAAAAAGGGCCGCGAAAATCGCGGCCCTTTCTTTATCCTGTATTGGACGGGGTGGCTTAGAAGCCGCCCATGCCGCCCATACCGCCCATGCCGCCCATGTCTGGCATTGCAGGAGCAGCGCCTTCTTTGGCTGGTGCGTCTGTTACAGTTGCTTCTGTTGTGATCAGCAGGCCAGCAACGGATGCTGCACCTTCGAGTGCTGTACGAACAACTTTAGCTGGGTCAACAACACCATCTTCCAGAAGGTTACCATAAATACCTGTCTGAGCGTTGAAGCCGTGCTTGCTGTCTGTCTGCTCAAGCAGTTTACCAGCAATAACCGCACCGTCATGACCAGCGTTTTCTGCGATCTGACGAACAGGCGCCTGAAGGGCACGTGCGATCAGCTTGATACCAACATTCTGATCTTCGTTTTCACCTGTCAGACCGTCCAGTGCGCGGGCTGCGTACAGAAGCGCAGTACCACCACCTGGAACGATACCTTCTTCAACAGCAGCGCGAGTCGCGTGCAACGCATCATCAACGCGGTCTTTACGCTCTTTCACTTCAACTTCAGTTGCACCGCCAACTTTAATCACAGCAACACCACCAGCCAGTTTGGCCAGACGCTCTTGCAGTTTTTCGCGGTCGTAATCGGAAGAAGTTTCTTCGATCTGTGCTTTGATCTGAGCAACACGTGCTGTGATGTCGTCTTTAGTACCAGCACCGTCAACGATTGTTGTCTCTTCTTTAGAGATTGTAACAGTTTTCGCTGTACCCAGCATATCCAGAGTAACATTCTCCAGCTTGATGCCCAGCTCTTCGGAGATCAGTTCACCACCTGTGAGGATAGCGATGTCTTCCAGCATAGCTTTACGGCGATCACCGAAGCCAGGAGCTTTAACAGCAGCAATTTTCAGACCACCGCGCAGTTTGTTGACAACCAGAGTTGCCAGCGCTTCGCCTTCGATGTCTTCTGCGATGATGAGAAGTGGCTTACCAGCCTGAACAACAGCTTCCAGAATTGGGAGCATTGGCTGCAGGTTAGTGAGTTTTTTCTCGTGCAGGAGGATGTATGGGTTTTCCATCTCTGCAACCATTTTCTCTGCATTGGTTACGAAGTATGGAGACAGGTAACCACGGTCGAACTGCATGCCTTCAACAACGTCCAGCTCAGTTTCGAGGCCTTTGGCTTCCTCAACAGTGATCACACCTTCGTTGCCAACTTTTTCCATGGCTTCGGAGATGATGCTGCCGATTTCGGCTTCACCGTTAGCGGAGATTGTACCAACCTGAGAAATCTCAGCAGCGCCGGATACTGGGTTTGCACCAGCTTTAATCGCTTCAACAGCTTTCGCAACTGCCAGATCGATACCGCGCTTCAGGTCCATTGGGTTCATGCCTGCTGCAACAGCTTTCATGCCTTCCTGAACGATGGACTGAGCCAGAACAGTTGCAGTTGTTGTACCGTCACCAGCCATGTCGTTGGATTTGGAAGCAACTTCACGCACCATCTGTGCGCCCATGTTTTCCAGCTTATCTTCCAGCTCGATTTCTTTCGCAACGGATACACCGTCTTTAGTCACGCGTGGTGCGCCGAAAGATTTGTCGAGGATAACGTTACGACCTTTTGGGCCGAGAGTCACTTTAACGGCATCTGCGAGTGTGTTAACACCCTTCAGAACTTTTGTGCGTGCATCAACGCCGAAATGTACTTGTTTAGCCATTTTCAAATATCCCTAATGTCTTTGTTTCGGTGATTAGCTGAGAATGCCGAGGATGTCGGACTCTTTCATGATCAGGTAGTCCTGACCTTCCAGCTTGATTTCTGTGCCGGACCATTTACCGAACAGAACTTTGTCACCTTCTTTAACGTCGAGTGCCCGAACGGAACCATCTTCCTTGATCGCGCCGCCGCCTACTGCGACAACTTCACCTTCGCTTGGTTTTTCCTGCGCGCTATCAACAAGAATGATACCACCAGCAGATTTTTCTTCGCTTTCAACGCGTTTAATCAAAACGCGATCGTGCAATGGACGAAATGACATTCAAAGTCTCCCAATATGCAATTGAGTTGCTATTAAAGTGTTACTGTTAGCACTCACAAGCGATGAGTGCTAACAAATTCACATCCGATGTAGGAAAAACAAAAGATCGAGTCAAGAGATCGGCGTTATTTTTTTTATCCTCGCACAAGAGAATGTCAGTTTTCCTTGGCCTTCGATCCCTTTTCCAGTAGATAAGGGCTCATTCGTCATCGGCAAGGCCGACAGCTTAAATATCACCAATAAAAGAGACTATTGTGACAGCATCCCTTCTTTCCCAATTGAGCGCCCGCGTCGGGCAGGTCTTTGCGGACTGTGAGTTAGACCCCAAATTTGGCAAGGTTGTCCTCTCTCAGCGACGGGAACTGGGACAGTTTCAGTGTAATGGGGCGCTAGCGGCGGCAAAGTCTGCAAAGCGCAATCCTCGTGAAATTGCTGAATTGGTTGTCGCCGCGCTTGAAAAAACGGGCCTATTCCAAGAACTTTCCCTCGCAGGCCCCGGCTTTATTAATATGAAGCTGGCCGATGATTTTCTGTTGGATCACGTCAATGCAATCTCAAAGGACGAGACTTTTGGCATCCGCGGAGAGTGCACGCCAGAAAAGGTGATTCTGGATTTCGGTGGCCCCAATGTGGCCAAAGCCATGCATGTGGGGCATTTGCGGGCCACGATCATTGGCGAATCTTTGCGCCGGCTTCACGAATTTCTCGGTAACGAAGCCATCAGTGATGTTCACTTCGGTGACTGGGGCCTTCCAATGGGTCTGCTGATCAAAGAAATTGAGCTGCAACAACCTGAACTTCCGTATTTTGACACCGCCAATGAAGGGCCTTTCCCCTCAGAAAGCCCTGTCACCGTTGATGAGTTGCAGGAGCTGTATCCAGCAGCCTCCGCGCGAAGCAAAGAGGATCCAGAATTTCTGGAGGCGGCGCGTCAGGCAACGTTTGAACTGCAAAATGGCCGCGCGGGCTACCGCGCCCTTTGGCAGCACATGCTGAATGTGTCCATCGCGGAAACAAAAATCGACTTTGACCTGTTGGGCGCGCACTTCACCGAATGGAAAGGTGAAGCGGATACCAATGACCACATCCCCGGCATGCTGAAACGCTTCGCTGATGAGGGATTGTCCGAGCTGTCCGACGGGGCCGTTGTGGTTCGCGTTGCCGAAGACGCCGACAAGAAAGAAATCCCGCCGCTGATTTTGCAAAAATCAGATGGCGCCGTCATGTATGGCACGACGGATCTTGCCACCATTGAACAGCGCCAGATCGCCCATGATCCGGACAAAATTCTCTATGTGGTTGATGCCCGTCAGAGCCTCCACTTTGAACAGGTTTTCCGTGCCGCCCGCAAAGGAAGCAGCCTTGATGCCGACGCGGTGCTGGAGCATGTTGGCTTTGGGACTGTAAACGGTAAGGATGGCAAGCCGCTGAAAACCCGGGATGGCGGTGTTGTGCGTCTTCGCGCGTTGATTGAGGATGCCATTGGCGAAGCCCGTAAAGTGGTGGAAGAAGCTGGCATGGCCGATCGCTTTGACGCAGGCGAGCTTTCTGACATCGCAACAAAAGTAGGCATCGCAGCGATCAAATTTGCCGATCTTTCGAACCAGCGCATGTCTAATTATGTGTTCGATCTTGAACGTTTCACAAAGTTTGAAGGGAAAACCGGCCCTTATCAGATGTATGCGGCGGTTCGCATCAAATCCATGCTGCGCAAAGCGGCGGATCAAAATATCACCTCTGGCGATCTGGTTATCACCGAAGAGGCGGAGCGTAACCTGATGCTCGCCCTCTCCCAACTATCCGAAGCTGTTCTCTCTGCCGCTGAGAAAAGCGCGCCAAATATTCTGTGTGATCATGTTTATGCTCTCACTCAGGAGTTTAACGCCTTTTATCATGACTGCCAGGTTTTGGGCGAAACCGACGAGAAGGTTCGCGCCTCCCGCTTGCGACTTTGCGAAATTACCCTCCGCCAGATTGAAGCGGTGTTGCATCTTCTGGGTATCGCAGTGCCAGAGCGGATGTAAGTCAGCCTGACAATTTCCGAAACACAAAAAAGCCGGAAGATTACTTCCGGCTTTTTCTTTTTTGTCTCAAACGGTGTTTTTTAAGGTCTTTAGTGTTTTCATATGATGATCATCATATGAAATGGATTATCCCTTAATAAGCAAGAGCATGACCGTCTTTACGACTCTCTGTCCCAGCTTCAAGAACACCTGTTTCGTGATTAATGAAGATCACCTGCGCTCCGCCATGAGGCATCTCAGGTGGGCGAACTTCATAGCCCATATCCGCAAGCTCCTGCTGAACGGAAGCCGGTACCGTCTCTTCAACCTCCAGCACACCAGCGTTATAGAAAGCCCGCGGCGCCTCAATTGCTTCCTGAACATCCATGCCAAAATCAAACATGTTTGACAGAACATGCGAATGGCCAACTGGCTGATAAGCACCCCCCATCACACCATAGCAGTGGGTCGCCTTGCCCGCTTTGGTCACCATGCCCGGAATGATCGTATGAAGCGGACGCTTGCCCGGCTCAACGCAGTTCGGATGCCCTTTTTCGACAACGAAACCAGCGCCGCGATTTTGGAAAACCACACCGGTTTCTTCGGAAGCAATGCCAGAGCCAAATGGATGGAACAGGGAATTGATAAAGGAGACAGCCATGCCATCTTTATCCACAACGGAGAGATAAACCGTGTCTTTATGCTTGTCGAGTGCACCCGCACCGCCCGGATCACCGGCCTTGCCGATTTCGATAAAGCCGCGCAGATGCGCCGCAAATTCATCGGATAGCAGCATGTCGACAGGCACATCCGCCTTATCAGGATCGGCCACATATTTATCCCGCGCAAGATAAGCCAGACGCGCCGCTTCCGCTTGCAGATGCAGGCGTTTGGCCCCAATTGGGTCCAAACCGTCCATATCATAGCCCTTAAGAATATTCATCATCAGCAAGGCGGTGATGCCCTGACCGCTTGGCGGGATCTGGTGAACGGTATGACCGCCAAATTCAGTATTGATGAGATCCACAACATCAGAGGAAGCCGCAGAAAAATCATCCATGTCATGAAGAGCACCCGCCGCGTTCAATGCCGCGACAAATTTCTCTGCAAGCTCGCCCTCATAAAATGCACTCCGGCCATTTTTAGCAATGGCCTTCAGTGTTTTCGCCAAATTGGGATTTTTCCAAACGGTTCCCGCTGCCGGTGTTTCCCCGTTTTTAAGGAACAAGGCCGCTGCCGCTGGATTTTGAGAAAGTTTGTCTTTGGCCAAGAGCCAATCAACGGAGGTCCGCTGCGTCACAACAAAACCATTTTCGGCACAATCAATGGCTGGTGCCAAAAGATCGGCAAAGTCCATGCTACCGTGAGATTTATGTAGGCTGCACCAAGCATCAATGGCACCCGGTACGGTTACCGCATGTGGGCTGGTCAATGCAATCTCGTCAATTCCCTGATCCAGCAGCTTGTCAGCGGTCAGCGCCATTGGCGCCTTGCCTGAGCCATTCAGACCATAGAGATCATCCCCACCACTTGGGGAGACAATGGCGAAACAGTCGCCGCCAATACCGGTCTGCATGGGATCCACAACGCATTGCACGGCGCAAGCTGCAATAGCCGCGTCCATGGCATTACCGCCGGACTGCAAAATGGAGAGAGCAACCTGAGAGGCGTGGGAGCTGGAAGTTGCGACGGCACCGTTCATCCCGTAGGTAACGGACCGGCCCGGATTTGAGAAATTTCTCACTTTGACCACCTTGTTATTATTCTGGAGGCCAAAGATTACAGCCCCGGAAGAAAAGCGCAAAACATCTTTTTGCGCCTTTTCATTATCCGGGATTTATACGCCTACCAGAGGCGAACGATCACATATTTTGTGAAAGCATCATCCACGTTGGCCTGACTGGCAGCACGCCAAGCACCAAGGGCGGCATCATGGCTGTCATAGAAGCCACGCATATCAATTTTCTTTGGGTCCACGAAGTCGCGACCACGTGTGTCTTTAACCCGACCTCCGAACACCACGAACAGGTCTTTTTTGGTGGCGTCGGCAGCTGCTGTATCTGTCATTTTCATCTCTTCCAAATACAAATAATTCCAGACCGCCCCTCGGCAGCCTGCTCAAATACACTCGGATTATTGTTTTTATGGGATTTTTTTACCGTGTTTAGGATGAACAAAGAACTAACGCAAGGGGTAAAAACGCGTTTTTCTTACTCTTTCGAGGCAAAAATTCCAAAGGAGAGAACAGCCCCCGCCAACAGCCCATGGTAAACGTTCAGCTTTGGCACAGAAAACTGAGCTGCAATCAACTCGCTGCCCATACCTGCGACCACCAGCAGCACCACACCACCCAGCAAAAAGAGCCCGCTTTGTGCATTAGTGACAAGCCTATAAAGCGCCGCAACCCCAAGAATACCAATGAAAACGTACCGCACTTCTTCGCTGACACGCCAATTATCTGTCAGCAGCAGCGCGCATAGGCCAAGCAAGCCAATAAGGGTTATCCACCAACCGATTTGGTGAAACTGGCGGGCAAAAATACCGCCAAGCGCGGCAACCGCAAAGGCACCGACACCCACAGATCCAGCAAAAGAGGAAAACAGGCCATGATAGGATTTAAAGTCGCCGAACCCACCATAAACAAGTGCACCCAGCGCCGCAGCGATTGCGATTGTAGAGACTCCAAACCCCCAGAAAAGGTTCATCGGAAAGTAGGTCCGCCGCATTAAGGCAAGCGCCCCGATTGCGCAAACGACCAACAGAATTTCAAAAATCACAAGGCTGTTCATGAAGTTGGTCTTATCGCGAAAACGACGGATTGTCTAACAAAGATACGTTCCAAAATATGACCGTCGGCACAGAATAGTATCGGAAAGCTGGAACGGGGGTCACAGATGTCATATATAAGAAAACCAATAAAGGGGAGTAAGCGCCATCGTCACGCCACTGAAAAAAAGGCCGGGCCGGCAGTTTTCGATCGCTATGGTACTCGCGCTGAGTTTTGGCGCGCTGGTGACCACTGCGGTTTTGGCCGTGCTCATTATCAGCCTGTATACAGGTCTTGCTAATACCCGCGAACTCCTGCGGGAGACGGCAACGTCGGAAATGACTTCGGCGCAGCAAAATCTGACAAATCTGCTCACCCCGATGGAGCGGCAGGTCCAGTTTATTTCTGAACTCATTTATCGCGGTGAGGTGGATATTAATGATCCCGCGAGCATTGATCAGGCGCTTTTGACATCTTTGAGCGGCATTGATGACGATGTTGGGATTGCCTTCGTGTATCCAGACATGTCCTCCCGCATTGCCACACGTTTTGATAAGCGCGTGAAGTTACTGCCGCCTGAAGCCCCGGAAGGTATGGACAGTATGAAAGATCTGGCCATGCAGGGAACCGGTCATTGGGGGCCGTTGATCTATTCCCCGATCATTAAAGAAACCGTCATGCATTTTCGCCAGCCGATTATTCGGGACGGCGTTTATATCGGCTTGGTCATTTCAGCCATTCCAGTAAAAGAAGTGCGGAACGCCATTCAGGTAGATGGTCGGGACCAAAAAGAAGGCCGTTTTATCCTTTATGGGCGGGATCATGTTTTGACCTATGACGGATTTCAAGTGCATTCAGACAAAATCACCTTTGATGGTGTGGCCCCAAAGCTGGCTGAAATTCCGGACCCTATCCTTTCCTCTATTTGGGATCCAAACCGGACAGAACTCAGCCTTGTAGCTGGCAACTCAGACTTCACAGGGCATTTTATTGACCTGAACGGAGAGAAATATCAGTTCATTTACACGACCCTTGAAGGCTTCGCCGACAAGCCACTTTACATTGGATATAAAGTTCGCTTTGAAGATGCGACCGTCGCGTTAAAACGTCTGGCGATGGCGGGCTTAGCAGGGCTTGGTATTTTGCTGATCAGTGTGGTGATTGCCTTCCTGATCGGTCGGCGTATTTCTAAATCCGTTCACAAATTATCAGTCGCGTCGCAAAAAATCTCAAAACTGGATTTCAATAGTGTTGGAGAATTACCGCCAAGCCATCTGAAAGAGCTGAACGAAGCGTCAGAAGCTTATAACACAATGCTGCGAGGCCTCAGTTGGTTTGAAAACTACGTGCCGAAAAGCCTTGTTCGAAAGCTGATGGAAACGGGTGAAGCCCAATCCGAGACACGGACCGTTACCGTGATGTTCACTGACATCCGTAACTTCACGCCTTTTGCGGAAAATATGTCATCAAGCGAGGTTGCGAACCTGCTAAACCGGCATTTTGAACTCGTCACTGCCTGTATCGAGGCAGAGGGCGGCACGGTCGATAAATTTATCGGGGATGCAGTGATGGCCTTTTGGGGCGCCCCAGAAATTCAGGAAGATCATGCAGCACGGGCCTGCCGCGCAGCCCTTGCCATCCAGAAGAGTATCCAGCAGGAAAATATCGTTCGCCGTAACGAGGGGCTAGCCCCTGTTCACATGCGAATAGGCATTCATAGCGGTGATCTGGTGGTTGGTAATATCGGATCAACCGGGCGGCTGAATTACACAGTTGTTGGCGATACCGTCAATATTGCCCAGCGCATTGAGCAGCTGGGTAAATCCGTAGACATTACACCTCAGCCAGAAGTTCTGACATTAATCTCATCTGCGGTGATCAATGCGTCAGATGTGCGCTTCCATGCGGAGCAAATTGGCGCGCAGAAGGTGAAGGGGCGGCGTGAAGAAGTGCAGATCTGCCGCCTGCTACCTGAAGACGCCCCTACAAGTGAAGGAACGTCTTCTGCGGAGTATCAAGAAGGCTGATAATATGGGTTGGTGCCGCCCGCGTGGTCGGTAACGTCCAGAACCTCGGTGATATTTGGCACCATATCCATGATTTCTTTGGCGACACCCTGTTTCAGGGTGACGTCCGCCATGCCGCAGCCCTGACAACCGCCTTCAAGCCGGACATATGCCTTATCTTCCTGAATATCCACCAAAGTAATATGACCGCCATGAGCCGCAATGGATGGGTTAATCCGGTCCTGCAGCAGGCCACGGATTGCCGTTGCCTCTTCGGTTTCAAGACCGGGGCGCGGCAAAGCTTCCCGGTGATCCAGAACCGCTTTAATCTCCGGCACATAGTGGCGCAGCATATTTGTGATGCCGGTCAGCATTGAAAAAGCGGACCCCTGCATTTTCAAATACAGATTTCCGTCTTTGTAGCTATGAAATTCGACGTCACCGCCGGATTGGGTTACCGCCGGAACAATACGAGTGTTCAGCAGATCCTGAACCTGAGCGATGATTTCTTCATCGAAGCTGGCAGTTTCCTGTGTCTCCATCAATACGGGCTTTCCTGATTTATAATGTTCCATAATAGCAGAAAATATCTGCGTATTTAAGGCATCCCATGCCACATCTTCGTCTTTCTCCACCAAAAGACTATCGGCAAGGAGGGTCACTGTCACCACACCCTCGACCGCATAAATTCCAGCGGCAAGAGGGGAGAGATCGCCTGCCTCATCCTTGGAAATATGACGCTGACCATTTCCCAGAACTTCTTTTCCTGGAAAAAATTCCTGATAATTAGCGTTGTGACCAGGTTTGGTTTGTATAAACATGCTTCTCAACCTTTGCTGCAACGGGTAGACTGCCCCGCGCATACGCGCCCTCTGCGTTTGTAACTTACATATAATGCCGCATAACGAAAAAAAAGGGATAAAAATGGCAGATTTTGTAACGACGGTCAGAACCGCCCATGAAAAAGGCGATGTTTGCCGGGTGACCATTAACAACCCGAAGAAGCTCAACACACTGAGCTCTGAAATTCTGGAAGAGCTTGCTGATAAGCTGAACGCCCTTGATGGGGATGAGAAACTCCGCGCTGTGATCCTGACCGGCGCTGGCGATAGGGCCTTTGTCGGGGGCGCCAACATCTATGAGATGGCAGAGCTGACCCCAGACACGGCCCGCGCTTTTATCACCCGTATCCATAATGTGTGTAGTGCCGTTCGGAACCTGCCGGTCCCTGTTATCGCGCGCATCAATGGATATTGCTTGGGCGGCGGTATGGAAATCGCGGCCATGTGCGATTTGATCATTGCGGAAAAGTCCGCAGAATTTTCCATGCCAGAAGTTCGAGTTGGTATTCCATCTGTTATTGAAGCCGCTGTTCTACCCCGCATCCTTGGCAGTGGCCTTGCCCGTGATCTGGTGATGACGGGCCGTGCCCTGAACGGACAAGAAGCTTTTGATGCCGGTTTTGTTCAGCGCCTTGCCGAGGACGGCAAGCTGGATGATGCAGTGAAAACTGCCGTCAAAGAAATTCTGGAGGGCGGCCGCGAGGCCATTCGCCTGCAAAAACGTCTCTGCAATGCGTGGGAAGAAGAGAGTTTCTCTGCCTCAGTTCAACTTGGCATCGATATGTTTGCTAAATCTTTCGAGGGGCCAGAACCGTCAGAAATGCTCGGTGCTTTTACAAAGCGGAAAAGATAATCAGACATTCGCGCAACAGAAAAGGCCGGCATTGTCGGCCTTTTTCTTTTTTAATTTCGCCCTTTGGTTAATTATTTGTTAAAACAGCCTAATAACTGGGCAGGTATGTTTTGATTTAGGGTGGAATTCTTGAGTATTTTTAATGCGTTACTCACGAATATTGCGGGAGTTAATGGTCAAAGCCTGACGGCAAACCGGATCGGCGGCCTCGTGTCCGCTGGGGAACACTCCCCTCTCCTCACCCGCAGGCGGGCCATGGTCATCCTGAGCCGCATTCGCCTGATGTCCCTGATCGGTGCCTTTTTCTATGCCTTTGGCATGCTGCTGGATACACTGTATTTCGACCCGGAAACGGCGCGAAAACTGATTATCTACCGCGCCGCTGCAGCCTTTATCCTGATGCTGCTGGTGTTCGCTATTCGCAAAGCGGATAGCCTGCAAAGCGCTTATCGGGCGCTGTTTGTTTTCTTTGTCACCTCTTTGGTTTTTCAAGCTTTTTATCAGCCGCTTGTACTACCGGAGTATCTTGGATCCATCGACAGTCTGCCAACCGCAGGCTATGCGATCTTTCCGTTTTTGATCTCTGCCAGTGTGGCGGTATTTCCGCTCACGCTGAAAGAAAGCTTCCTGATCAGCATTCTGTTTCTGACGGCGGAGTTATTGATCGTCGCCGTGACAAGCAACCTGCCGGACCCAGAACCCGGCCTTGGAATGCTGCTCTCCCTTGCGGCGACAATTGCGATCTGCTCCTTCGCGGCCATCAGCCAGCTCAGTTATATGGTATCATTGGTGGAGCAAGCCTCTATCGATGGGCTGACCCATTGTTACAGCCGTAATAGCGGCGAGGAAATTCTGGATGTGCAGTTCCGAATTGCCGCCCGTCAACATACCCCGCTTTCCGTCGCCTTTCTGGATTTGGATGATTTCAAGAAAATCAATGATCGCTATGGCCATGATGCCGGGGACCGGGTGCTACAAAATGCGGCAATGCTGACAAGACGGAATTTACGGGATTCAGATATCCTGATCCGCTGGGGCGGTGAAGAGTTCCTGATGGTTCTCCCCCATACAAATGCAGAAGGCGCCAGTATGGCTATTCGCCGTATGCGCACCAACGGCTTTGGCATTCGCCCAGACAAAAAGCCACTGACCGCGAGTATCGGTATCGCGGAGATGCTGTCCTCTGGCGCTCGTGATTGGCAAGAGCTGGTGGATCTCGCCGATGAGCAAATGTATCTGGCAAAAACCGAAGGTAAAAATCAGTATCGGCTGCATCTAACGGATGATGTCCCCGCCGCCAATGACGAGTAAGGCAGCCATATGCTTTTAAAAATCATGATGCTGGCTTTCGTCGCGCTTTTTATCGCACGGATCTTTTTTGCCAGAAAATTAAAGGAAATGGGCAAAGCTGCTGACCGCACGCTGAACCTGTGCATTATTGCCATCGCCATCTATCTCGGCCTGCAGGCAGTTTTATTTTACGCCTTTTAAGATCGGCTTGACCACAGGATAATGCCCGTGGTAACTCCCATTTCACAGGCAACTTATGCCGCCTCTTATTTAAGGTTTTTATGTTAGAGAATCGGGTCAAGTAATCCCGCTTCCATTTAGAGAAGCGATTTAACGCAGACGGAACCTATCCGGCAGCGCCCTTATGCGTGCCCGTCTGTCGCTGGATTACCTTCTACATAAAGACACAATCATGAATATTTCAAAAGCTGAACAGCGCGTTTTGCACGCGTTGGCTCAAGGCGGCTTTATCCAGTTTGAACGCGCCGCGAATGGACGCGTTTATAAGGCAACCTGCTTCAATCGCGATGGATACGCGATGGTTGGCTTCACCCTCGCTGTGTTTAACAAGCTGAAAAAGAAACGGCTGATCCGCTCCCGCGGTGGCAAAGCCTATCAGATTTCACGCGAAGGGCTGCTGAATGTAAATGCCCAGTTAGATAACAGATAACCTGAAACAACATGGCGCTGCCCTCACGAACTGCTGGGCAGCGCGTCTGCATCCAGACTTTAAAAAGAAGACCGAATATTGGAAAATGAACCATGATCAAACCAGACTATAAAATCGAGGTGATCCAACACATTCACAGGCAAGCCTTTGGCGATGAAGAAGGCCCGGTGATTGCTGACCTCGTCCAGAAATTTATGGCATTGAAATCCACCCTTTCAATAACCGCTGAACGCGAGGGCCAGAAAGTTGGAAATGTTATTTTCACACCGCTGATGATCGACGGTCATCCCAATCGATACTGCTTTTTATTATGCCCTCTCGCCGTTTTACCCGCCTTCCAAAGACAGGGCGTTGGAAAAGAGCTGATTGAAAAGGGGGCCGCACACCTGACGTCTATCGGTGCGGACGCAATGTTTGTGTTAGGCGATCCAAATTACTACACCAGACACGGCTTTGGCCTCACAAACATCCAGCCCCCATATTCTGAACTGGTCACCATGAAAGAGGCTTGGCGAATGCGGGAATTAGGACCGAATGCCCTGCCCGGCATCCGGGCTTCATCTAAAGCCGTTGAGCCGATTATGAATCCTGCCTATTGGGATACATCTGGTCATACGGAGTAAGATTTTCAGGAAGTTGGAGCGGGCGAAGGGAATCGAACCCTCGTCTTAAGCTTGGGAAGCTCCTGCTCTACCATTGAGCTACGCCCGCCTTGCTTTCTATCTATCCAATAAGTATCCGACACACAATAGAAAAAACGGGGGCTTGCCCTTCCGCTTGACATGGCCCAGATCCCTAATATAGTCGGCGGCCGTGGTGATTTGTGCCGACCGGCTTGCGGCCACGTAAAATGAAACGCTAAAAGGTCGGGGCTCGTGAGAACCCTGACTGGTGGTCGGGGTTTTTTTATGCCTCGAGGACATGATGACAAAAGATTTGAAAGACAAAGGCCTGGCAACCCAGGCGATCCGCGGCGGGCTCGTGCGGTCTGGCTTCAAGGAAACATCGGAAGCCATCTTTCTGAACTCCGGTTTTGTATATGACAGTGCGGAAGAAGCGGCCGGTCGTTTTCTGGGTGAAAATGACGGCTATATCTATTCCCGATACGCCAACCCAACCACATCCGTATTTGAAGAGAGAATGTGCTTGCTGGAAGGCGCCGAAGCCTCTCGCGCCACATCCAGCGGAATGGCCGCGGTCAACCTCGCGCTGATGAGCCAGCTGGCGGCAGGCGATCATGTAGTTGCCCCAAAAGCACTTTTTGGCTCCTGCCTGTATATCATTGAACAGATCCTGCCACGTTTCGGCGTCGGCGTCACCCTGATTGACGGGACCGATCTAGATCAATGGAAAGAGGCCATCAATAGCAAGACAAAAGCGATCTTCCTTGAATCCCCCTCTAACCCAACTCTGGAAATCGTGGACATCGCCGCTGTATCCGAGATGGCCCATAAAGTTGGCGCAAGAGTGATCGTGGACAATGTGTTTGCAACGACCATCCACCAGAAACCGTTAGAGCTGGGCGCTGATGTGGTGATTTACTCTGCTACCAAACATATCGACGGTCAGGGGCGCTGCCTTGGGGGAATTGTGCTTTCAGATGAAGAATTTATCGAAGAAGTCGTTGCCCCTTATCACAAACATACCGGTCCGTCTCTCAGCCCGTTCAACGCCTGGACGCTACTGAAAGGCCTTGAAACATTAGAGCTTCGGGTCAACAAACAGACCGAGACCGCCGGAAAAATCGCAGACGCCCTCGCCGATGCGGCAGGCGTCGCCCGCGTGATCTATCCGGGACGGGATGACCACCCACAAGCGGCCCTTGCCAAGCAACAAATGAAGGGTGGTAGCACACTCGTCGCGTTTGAAATTGCGGGCGGTCAGGCCGAAACATTTGCTTTCCTTAACCGGCTGGAGCTGATTGATATCAGCAATAACCTAGGCGATAGCAAAAGCCTGATCACACATCCGACCACGACAACCCATTCCAGCGTCTCGGATGAGCTGAAAGCCGAGCTCGGCATCAATGAAAACCTGCTGAGGCTTTCTGTTGGCTTGGAAACAACAGATGATCTGATTGATGATCTGGTGAGTGCGCTGAGAGGATAAGGCATACAATCGGTGTGACTGGTCCATCTTGGCTTTGACTGCGTATAGAGATTTGTCTTTAATAGATGAAGGAGACATCGCAGGAGAAGACAAGTGAACAAAAGGCTGACCAATGACGTGGGATAATGCATATCGCAAAATCACCCAGGGAATTGAAGTGTCTGTTGTTCCCACCTTTCAGGCGGATCGGTCACAACCGGAAAACAACCTGTATATCTGGGCCTATCATATCCGCATCGAGAACCAGAGCGACGAGATCGTCACCCTGCGACAAAGATGCTGGTATATCACAGACGCAACAGGTCACACGGAAGTGGTTAGAGGCGCCGGGGTCGTGGGTGAGCAACCAAGACTGACCCCCGGCGATCATTTTGAATATTCAAGCGGCACACCGCTTTCGACCCCCTCCGGCATCATGGTTGGCAGCTACGATCTTGAAAAAGAAAGTGGCGGATGGCTGACCGTTGAGGTTCCCGCCTTTTCTTTGGACAGCCCCCACGAACAGGCGCGGATAAATTAAATCAGGATTTGATAGATGTATAAGGACAAAAGTATGACAGACGGCCCCATCGTCTCTGCTGCCCCAACAAAGGAAGAGGCAGAAGATGCCATTCGCACGCTTATTCGCTGGGCTGGAGATGACCCAACGCGCGAAGGGCTTCTTGGCACACCAGATCGCGTCGCCAGATCCTATCTAGAGTTTTTTGCGGGCTATAGGGAAAATCCGGCAGAGTATCTGGAGCGGACCTTTGAAGAGGTCGAAGGTTATGATGAAATGATCATCCTCAAAGATATTCGCCTGGAGAGCTATTGCGAACACCATATGGTTCCGATTATCGGAAAAGCCCATGTTGCCTACATGCCAAACAATCGTGTGGTTGGCATTTCAAAGCTGGCCCGCGTCGTTGATGCCTTTTCAAAGCGCCTGCAGATCCAAGAAAAACTGACCCAGCAGATCGCGGATACCATTAATGACGCCCTGGCCCCTAAAGGTGTCGCCGTCATTATTGAAAGCGCCCACCAATGCATGACAACCCGCGGCGTCCATAAAGATGGCGTCACCATGATCACCAGCTCAATGCTCGGCTGTTTCCGGGAATCTGATATTACCAGAAAAGAATTACTCTCATTTCTCAAGTCTTAATTACTGAATACTTGAGAGTTACTCAATTTTGAAGGGTGCTGACGTAGGGTCAAGCACCCTTTTTTTTGATCAAAAAGAATAAAATAAGTACGGAATTCCTATCGCACCGAAAGATAATCACAATAAAACTTCGATAGACAAAGTATTTAAATACGTGTTTAACAAAATTGTAACGAAAACAGAAATTAATAAGTAATTTATTCTTTATTTACTTAAACTATACATAATCAATTTTAATAAATACATAATTTGTCTACAACTTGACAGTTCTATACATATATTATATTTATATGCTTAATTTATATTCGGGTGAGATCTAAATCATCACAGCCGAAGTAAGAATATATGTAAGCCAAATTAATTGGGAGAGTATTATGAAAAAACTGTTGGGTGCCGCCCTTGTATTAGCAGGTATGTCTGGCACAGCCCAAGCAGCAGACTGCGGTAAAGTTACGATCGCAGACATGAACTGGAACTCTGCAACCATGATCGCTCATATCGATCAGTTCATCCTAAGTGAAGGATATGGTTGTGATGCAGAACTGGTCCCTGGCGACACAATGCCAACCGGTACTTCGATGACCGAAAAAGGTGAGCCGGATATCGCGCCTGAGCTTTGGAGTAACTCCATGAAGGCAGCGATTGACAAAGGCGTTGCTGAAAAACGGCTTCGCGTTGCGGGTCAGTCCCTCTCCGACGGTGGTGAGGAAGGCTTCTGGGTTCCTAAATACATGGTAGAAAAAGACCCAAGCCTTGGCACAATTTCCGGCATTAAGAAAAATGCAAAACTGTTTGAACACCCTGAAGATCCAAGCAAATCTGGCTTCTATGGTTGTCCAGCAGGCTGGAACTGTCAGATCTCTTCTGGCAACCTGTTCCGTGCCATGAAAATGGAAAATGCTGGCTTTGAAATGATTGATCCTGGTTCAGGCGCAGGTCTGTCCGGTGCGATTGCCAAAGCATATGAGCGCGGCGAAGGCTGGCTCGGTTACTACTGGGCACCAACTGCGGTTCTCGGTAAGTATGAGATGGTTAAAGTTGATTTTGAATCCGGTACAGATCTGGAGCATTTCCGCAGCTGTACAACAAGCGAAACATGCGCGGATCCAAAACCAACAATGTACCCACCATCCCCAGTGGATACGGTTACAACCGAAAGCTTCGCGTCCAAAGCGCCAGCCGCTTATGAATATCTGACAAAACGGTCCTTCAAAAACGCCGAGATGAACAAAATGCTCGCGTGGATGGAAGACAATCAGGCAGATGGTGAAATTGCAGCCCTTGAATTCATGAAAAATAATGAAGACAAGTGGACCGCATGGGTCACCCCAGAAGCAGCAGAAAAACTTAAAAACGCTCTTGCTTCTATGTAATCCTAATAATCCCGCCCAAAGACAGTTTGGGCGGGATTTCTCTGTTAACAAGTTCGGAGTAACCATATGTCAGACGCTAAATGGCTGACTGAATTTCCTCAACTAGATCGCGCAGATCTACTCGCAATTCGAAAATTCCTAGACGGCGCCTATAAAGATTTTTCCCGCGCCTACGGTGATATTATCGAAGCTGTCTTTGACCCCTTGCTTTATTTCCTGGTCTGGTTTGAAAAACTGCTGGTGAATGCCCCTTGGTGGATCATCCTGGCTGTTATCGTGGCCATCGTTTATGCCGCCACAAGGTCCTGGAAGTTAAGTGCGGGCGTCCTTGTCTCCTTCTTGCTGATTGGCTATTTCGGCATGTGGGAAGACACGATGCGAACTCTCAGCATCATCTTTGTCTGTACGCTTCTGTCCATTGTCCTTGGGATTCCAATAGGGATCATGATGTCCCGGTCCGACCGCGTTCAAGCAATTGTCACCCCTTTATTGGATATCATGCAAACCATGCCGGCTTTTGTGTATCTGATTCCGGTGGTAATGCTTCTGGGTATCGGTAAGGTTCCTGGGGTGATCGCCGTTGTGATTTACGCCATTCCGCCGGTTATTCGCTTGACCAATCTTGGTATTCGTCTGGTGGATAAAGAGGTTCTGGAAGCGGCGACCGCTTATGGTGCAAACTCAAGCCAGCGCCTGTTTGGCGTCCAGATTCCACTTGCCATCCCGACCATCATGGCTGGTATCAACCAGACCATTATGATGTCTTTGGCAATGGTTGTGATCGCCTCCATGATCGGGGTTAAGGGATTGGGGCAACCGGTTCTCAAATCCATCACAAACCAGTATTTCACCCTCGGCCTGCTGAACGGTTTGGCAATTGTGGCACTCGCCATCGTTTTCGACCGCGTCTCGCAAGCCTATGGTAAACGCACACAAAGACACCTGGAAGGGTCACATTAATGAGTACGGCGTCAACGAATGAGCCGCTTCTTCGTGTTGAAAACCTGTACAAGGTTTTTGGGGATAATCCGAAATCGATTATCCCGATGATTGAAGCGGGCAAAAGTAAAGACGATATCCTTGCAGAAACCGGCCATACGGTTGGTTTGAAGGAAATTAACCTGCAAATCGAAAAAGGACAGATCTATGTGATCATGGGACTGTCCGGATCTGGCAAGTCCACACTGATCCGCCATTTCAACCGCTTGATTGACCCAACTGTCGGGAAAATCATCGTTGAAGGCACCGATGTGATGGAGCTGAACGAGAAGGAGCTGGAACAGTTCCGACGCCATCGCATGTCCATGGTGTTCCAACGCTTCGGCTTGATGCCCCACCGCACCGTGATTGAAAATGTGGCTTACGGCCTCACTGTTCAGGGTGTGGACAAAGCGGAGCGTCAAAATAAAGCACAGGAGTGGTTGGACACTGTGGGGCTTGGTGGATACGAAAATCAGTATCCATCTCAGCTTTCAGGCGGACAACAGCAACGTGTGGGCCTTGCCCGCGCGCTTTGTACCGATGCGGATATCCTGCTGATGGACGAAGCCTTCTCCGCGCTTGATCCTCTGATCCGAAGCGAAATGCAAGATCAGCTGATTGAACTTCAGGAGAAGCTGCATAAGACCATTATCTTTATCACCCATGATCTGGACGAAGCCCTGCGGCTTGGGGACCGAATTGCCATCCTGAAAGATGGTGAGTTGGTTCAGGAAGGCGCACCTGAGGACATCCTTCTCAGCCCTGCGACAGATTATGTAGAAGCCTTTGTGAAAGATGTGAACCGGGCCCGCGCACTGACCGTTGAGACAGTGATGCGCCCACCCGCACACCGGATCACAGCGCTGACCATTGATGATGCCCTATCGCAAATGAAGAAACTATCTGGAAACTATGGTTACTACGTTACCAAAGATGGTTATCAGGGCGTTCTGCTTCAGGAAAAGCTGGAAAAAGCCGCCAAACTTGATGGTAGCTCCCCTGTAGGAGATGCCCTGTTTGAGGAAGTAGATCCGCTCTCTCCTGATTCTGTGCTGGAAGAGATTATCCCGGAGACAATGGAATCAAACTATCCGTTGCCTGTTGTGGATGAGGAAGGTGACTTGCAAGGCAGCTTGCCCCGCTCCTCCATCGCAGAAGTTCTCTCTGTTAAAGACGACAGCACTGATGATCCGGATAAAAAAGCATCCTGATCTAAAATTACCCATAAAAAAGGCCGGCTATCACAGCCGGCCTTTTTCTTGATCTCGCTAGGAGCTTACCAAACCCAAGTTGTTGGATTTTCGATCGGCGCCTCTGCACCGTATGCTTTCAAGCCTTTTACACAGCGGATGATCATCCAAACTACAACAGCGAGGATAATCAGCAGACCGATGCCAATTGCCATCGTCACACCACCGATCAGGGAACCCAGAATACCGATCCAGAAAGTACGGATCTGATATTGGAAATGAGATTTTGCCCATTCAGGCGCATCCCCTTTATTCATGTAAGCAATGATGACGCCGATCAGGCCGGTAATACCGAGGACCAGACTTGCAAGGTAGAGAAAATATACTACCTGCACCATCTTACCGCTTTGCTTTGCAATAGTCTGTTCGACTACATCCTGCTTCATTTCGTCGGACATATGCCCCTCCTATATCCAAGGATCAGGTGCCAGCTAATTCCGCCACCTTAAAGAACAGACGGTAGTTTACAGGATAAGGGCCTAAAATATCTTGTATTTTTTCGCTTAACGCCGGTTTTTTATTTTCAGCATCAACCGTGACAGTCACAGATGCCAGAATTCCGTGACTTCCCTCCGCTCCAACAGAAATATCAAATGAAATGCAATCGCCCGCGATTTCTGTAAGAAGTGGACGATATGTTCTTTCAATAATGTCATAGCGCAAATCAGGTTTAAAAATCTTGCCAACAGCAGTCACTGGCATATGGTCGATCAGGATCACCTCCGCCGGAAGGGCGGGGCGTTCAAAAATCCGCTCCTCGGCAAACTGTCGAAGTTCTTCCGATGTCACTTTGGCATCAGCTTTCAACTCCACATATGCCACAGGGATCTCACCCGCATAGGCGTCAGGCCGACCGACCGCTGCAGCCAATTGAACATCAGGATGTTCATGCAGGCATTCTTCAATCATTGCAGGCTCGATATTATGACCTCCTCTAATGATCAAATCCTTAGATCTACCTGTTAGCCAGAAATATCCATCATCATCTACATACCCAAGATCGCCCGTATCCAGCCATCCTGGCTCGACAAACAGCTTCTTGTTAAACTGCTCCTGCAGATAGCCCGTGATGACATTTGGGCCCTAAATACAGATATGCCCAACCTCTCCTGCGGCGCAATCCCGCTCAGCTTTTCCATTTCCATCTACTTTTTTGGCTGCGACCTGCTGATAAGGATAGCGGATCCCGACAGACCCCACGCGCCGCTCTCCACCTGCAGGATTGCAGATAGAAACCGATGTGCCTTCAGTAAGCCCATAGCCCTCCAAAATGGAGATGCCGGTCACGCTTTCAAATTTGCGAATGACCTCCTGCGGCATTGGGGCTGCACCGCATACGCCAAATTCAAGCGAAGACACATCCGCCCCGTCCAACGGCACATTAAGAAGCGCGGAATAAATGGTTGGCACACCAGAAAAATGAGTGACTTTATGTTGATCCACGATCTCCCAGAAATTCGGAATAAGGTCGGGTGTTCTGAACCCCGCGACACCAGCAAAGAGCACTGTGGCCCCTGCCCTGAAACCCGCCAAGGAGCTCACCAGAACCGCGTTCACGTGAAATAGCGGTAAGCCAACCAACACAACACTCTGCTCCGTGTAGCCCGCTGTGTATTCAGTGGCCCACCCTTCATATACTTCACCAGCAAATGTATGACGCGCCACCTTTGGCGAGCCTGTGGTTCCGCCCGTGTGAAAATAGGCGCATGTGTCATCAGCCCTAAAAGATCGACCAGAAATGAGTTTATCGGCTGGCTGCTTGGCCATTTCAGCGGCAAAATCCAGAACGTCATCTGGGTACGTGCCATCCCCGCCGACCATAAAAACGGTCTCAAGCTCTGGCATCAGCTCCATTACCTGCTGGGTTTTCTGCCAGATATCAATGCCGGGAGTAGGCCCCAAGGTTACAATCATTTTAGAGCCTGTCGCCCGCAGGATATCGACAATTTGTTGTGGCTGGAGAAGTGTATTAACGGCACTGACGATCCCGGCCGCCTGCCCACCCCAGATCACATATTGTGCCTCTGGTACATTTGGCAGAAGATACGTCACCGCATCATTTTGCCCAAGACCATGCGCCGTGAACAGATTAGCAGCCTGCGTCACACGTGCGAGCAAATCCTGATAAGAAATATCAATGATCTCTTCGCCCATTTGGCAGGTTGGCAAAAAACGAACCGCTGTCTGCGCGCCATATCTATCCGCGGATTTCTGCAGAATTTCATATGTGGATTTTTCGGTGACACGATCACTCAGCGGTGTTTTTTCAATTTCTTCGATATCAGCAACAGACCGAATTTTACCTTTCAGCGCATCCATGCTTCAACTCCCCTACTTTATTTTTCTTTATTAGGGAGAGCGTATCGCGGCGACGCGTAATCATCAAAGGAAAAGTAGGCCTGATTTGAGGCGGTACTTAATGCACAGGCCCCAACGCATCATTCAACATGAAATACACCTTACCAAGGTCCGAACTTGCATAAGTCTCCGCAAGAAGATCTGAAAATTCAGAATTTTCCGCCTCTTTTAAAAGTTGTTCAAATGCGTTTCGATATTGATCCACATAGCGCCGGAAATCCCCTTGTTCCTTATAAAGGAACCGCACTCTTTCTAGATCCTTACTTTTCAAAAGGCGCCGGGTGAAAATGCTTTTCTCCCCTTTGCGATACCGGTTCCACAGCTCCTCTGGCAACGTATTATCGAGAGAGCGAGCAATGTCGATGGACATGGAATGCATACTGTCCATGATGAGCGCCGTTGCTTTTCGCATCGCCTCTCCAGAGCGATTGCGCCGATCCTCATCCAGGCTTTCCATCTGGCGCTTGACCGTCTCAGATGCCGATTTAAGTCGGTCAGCCTGCTGCTGGAATTTCAAGGAAGAGACTAGTGCTTCCTCAGCGGCTTGATTGGAGGCATCCCGTAAATTCCGACTTTCATTTCCCAGAACCTCTGATGTCTCATTCAGAGAGTTTTCAACTTGCTTGGCTGTCACTTCAATCCGCTGACGCTGCTGTTCAAATTGATCCAGAAGACTTTCGGTTTCCTCTCTTGCTCGGCCCGTAAATTTAAGCAATGTAGCGGCGCGTTCTTGGAATACAGTAGACGCCTCACCGCCCATTTCCGTCGCCTGACGCCCGGCGTCTGTAACCTGATCCGTCACGCGGCTCATATCCTGCTCAAACTGCTGACGAGTTTGCTCAATCTCTTTACGGTGGCGGTTAAGCGCCTGATCCGCCTGTTGCAAACCTGAGAGCATCAACTCACTCGCTTTAGCCAGCTCAACGGTTTTCCGCCGGAACCCTTCTCCAACGATATTGGCTTGCCCCGCAGATTTTTGAAGCAGCCGCGTGCGATCTTCCAACGAGGTTTTAATAAAGTCTGCCCGGTCCGCAAGCTGCCGGGCAATATCTGTCAGCGAAGTCGTCTCTTCACTAAGGGTTTTCTGCATATCCTGACTACTGACCTGCGCCTTCTCAGAGAGAGATGCCAGTTTTTCGAACTGCTGATTGGCAAGATCACTAGCTTCGCTGAGACGGTTCACATTCTCAGAAGTCGTCTCTGACAAGCTGGTTGCCTTTTCATTGGCAGATGCCGCAGCCGCAGCCAAACGGTCCAAATGCTCCCGAGCCTGATCGCCCATCCCCCGAAGCTCTGCAGAAGCTTTCTCCGCAACCCGCGCCAATTCCGCACTTTGGGAATGGGCGGCCTCACCGGACTGACGCGCCTGGACAGTTGCCCGCTCAGCACTGGCCATCAAGTCCTGATGCTGACGCACCGCATCCTCGATTGCTGATTGCAATTTCGCCGCCGACATGTCAGCGGCACTGCCCAATTGCTGATGTTTTTTCTCAAGTTCCTCTGAAGCGTCTTTCAGATTTTTACTTGCTTTATCAGCATGCAGGTCAAGCCCTTCGCTTTCGCGGCGAAACTCCTCACCAGCCTCTTTAATTTGTTC
The DNA here is from genome assembly GCA_017643685.1 of Sneathiella sp. Taxonomy (GTDB): domain Bacteria; phylum Pseudomonadota; class Alphaproteobacteria; order Sneathiellales; family Sneathiellaceae; genus Sneathiella. Next base: position 8,099 of record JAEPMY010000028.1, on the reverse strand, counting down.
AGATACCCGCGTAGTGGTCGACGCAATGATATCCGCCTGCCGTTGGAAACCCGATCCAAGTTGAGTAATCCGATTGCTGGTCTCCAAGCTCGCTTTCGAGAGATTGTCCACGTTTTCCCCAAGACGCGCTGAGATTTCAGCTGTCATGCTGTTAATCTGATGCGATGCCTGCTCCAGCGAGTTGAGCTGCCGACGGAGATTCTCCTGAATTTCTTTGGCCCGAGTGTCCGCGTGATTTGCACTTTCATCCAAACGTTCGGCGTGGCCTGCGAACTGATCTCCGAGACTACGAGAATCCCGAAGGGCCTTATCCCCAGCAGCAGTCAGAAGTGTTTGGCCTTCTTTCAGGACAGCTTCCACGTCCCTCATACGCTCCTGCGCCTTTTCGAGGCTTGCCTCTAACTTGGAGGCTTCATTCTGAAGGCGGCCACTGGCACCGCTCATATCATTTGTTAGCTCGGAACCAACAGCAGATAACCGTTCTGCATCATTTCCAAGGCTGTCGGCGGCGGCCTGCGCCTCCCGATTTGTTTCAGCAGCTTGGGCTTTCAGTGCTTCTTGCTTCTCTTGCAAACGCCCAATCGCGACTTCCACCTCATCGCGTGTCGCCGTTAAGCCGTCGCGAAGTCCCGATAATCGGGCCAGAGCATCCGCGCTAACCCGGCTGGCATCATCCCCGTCTTTACGAAGTGCTTCGCTACTTTTTTCAAGTTGAAAGATCGCTTCTCGGGCTTGCTTATCAAGACTTTCGGCCCGGTGGCGAAATTTATCCGCGCCCAATTCCAGTTCAGAGAGGGTTTTATCCCGCGCCTCTTCCATCTGACCGAGGTGATCCTGAATAGATTGACTGCTGAGCTGAATGCGATCTTCCGTGCGTTTGGCAACCCCCTCCAACGCCTGGGAGGTTTTCTCAAATTGCTCGGAAAGTTTTTCAGATCGCACTTCCCCATTTGTAAGAGCGGCATCCAGTGCTTCAATCTGCGCTTTAAGGGTTGCTTGGATTTCTGCGCTATTCTGTTCTGCATGTGTGAGAGAAGCGTCAAACTTTTCCATTTGCGCCAAAGCCAGATCATCCATATCTGCCCGCTGCACATTGGCCCTGTCCAGAAGCTCCTTCAGCGTCTCAATACGGCGCGTGACCTCATCTTCTAACTCTGCGGCTTGGGCGCTTAATTCCTGAACCAGCGTCTCCGTCTCCTCCTTCTGTTGAAGGAGGGCTGAATTCGCTTTCTCAATGCGATCAGCAGATTTTTCTGCCTCTAACTGAATACGCGAGGAATGCTCTGCCAAGCTTCTGGTCAAGCTGGCGACGCGAGCTTCTGCTTCGGGGCTTGGATACCCCAATTCTTTCATCAATTGATGAAGAGCCGCCCCGGTCAGTTTTGCTTCATTGCTCCGCCTTGCATATGAAACGAGCAACCATAAAAATGCCAAAGGCGCGAACGCCCCCGCAAATAAGCTGCCCAGTTCATGGGGAAGCATCTGCCGCAGATTGGCGATACCGATGTTCTGTTCCACATAAAACCAGATGGCCGCCAGCCAAAGAGCCGAAACAACAGTGACAGACGCAAACAGTAGCAAATATAAAAGCCGCCCCTTCCGGCTGGCCTTCGCCTGCTCAGCCGCCCCCAAAATCAATGGGGCCTCGACCTTTCCTTCTTCCGTATCCTGTTTTTCTGCGTTTGGATGTTCCACGATCATTCTGTCGCTCCCCTCAAGAGATTAGAGTCCCGTAAATCAGGCGCAACGTCAAGGGTGAGAAATTCCCACAGAATGAAAAAAGGCCGGATAAATCCGACCTTTAGCTGGTTTATAATCTGTTTAAGAGATCACCCCTTTTTCCATCAAGGTACTGATCCGATCTCCGGCAACCCCCCAATCAGCTAGTGCTTCTTTGGTGTGTTGACCGCGGCGACAAGGCGGAGACTGTATTTCAGACGGTGTCCGAGAGAATTTCGGTGCTGGTGCAGGCTGCTTAACTCCCTCTACCTCAACGAAGGTCTCTCGGGCAATATTGTGCGGATGTTCCATCGCCTCTTCCATAGAAAGAACAGGCGCAAAGCAGATATCAGTTCCTTCCATGATATCGCACCATTCAGCACGGGTCTTGGTTTTGAAGACATCAGCGAATTTATCTTTCAGCGCTGCCCATTTGGTCACGTCCATCTGATGGGGAAGCTCTTCATTTTCAAGTCCCATCTTTTCAAGCAATAACTTATAGAATTTCGCTTCGATTGACCCAATGGAGACATATTCACCATCGCTTGTTTCATATACCCCATAGAAATGAGCGCCCCCATCCAAAAGATTGGTACCGCGCTTATCACTCCAGAACCCCGCAGCCGCGAGACCAAAGAATGTGGTCATGAGATTAGCTGCGCCGTCCACCATGGAGACATCTACAACCTGCCCCTTGCCGGAAGTTTTTGCTTCCAAAATAGCTGCCAGAAGCCCCATAGCGAGATACAGCGCACCACCGCCGAAATCACCCACGAGGTTGAGCGGCGGAACAGGCGCGCCCCCCGCAGGGCCGATCGCATGAAGCGCACCGGAAAGAGCAATATAATTGAGATCATGTCCAGCAGCAGGCGCCATGGGCCCGTCCTGCCCCCAACCAGTCATCCGACCATAGGCAATACGCGGGTTCCGTTCAAACACCACATCTGGGCCAAGCCCAAGACGCTCCATGACCCCTGGGCGGAAACCTTCGATCAGGGCATCGGCGTCTTCGATAAGGCTGAGGACCAACTCACGCCCCTCTTCCGTTTTGGTATCAACTGCGACCGAACGACGCCCCCGCATCAAAAGGTCGAATTGCTCCCCCTTATTAATGCCCAAACCAGATTCTGTCTGGCGATCTATACGGACAATATCTGCCCCCATGTCTGCCAGCAACATCGCACACATCGGCCCCGGGCCAATGCCCCCCATTTCAACGATTTTCACACCTTTAAGCGGTCCCATTATTCTTCCTTTCTTTATTTCAGACGCCTGGGTTCTGTTTCGAAGTCTAGCCCCAGCCTTCAACTAGAGCCAGCATAAACGCCAACCAAACGATCGTTTGAAAACAAGATTACAAGACTATTAAATATTTGCAAGAGGCACGAAAAGACGGCTATACCCGTTACATATCGGTCTTTTAGACAGAAATGGGGCTACAATGGGTAAAATTATCGGTGGCGCAATTGCGCTAGTTGCAATCATTCTGGCGGTTCTCGTCGGGGTATTTTATTTCGGGCTTGATAAAGCGATCGTCGCAGCGGTTAATAAATACGGAACCGAAGTGACCAAAAGCGAGGTAAAACTGGGTGAAGCTCATGTGGATCTAACATCCGGCCGGGGAGAGCTTAAAAACCTGTCTGTCGCAAACCCAGAAGGCTTTCAGGAACCTAAAGTTTTCGACCTTGCGGGTATTTCGGTAAAAGTGAACATCTCAGACAGTAGTGAGAAACTGATCCATATCGAAGAAATTCTCGTCTCTGCCCCGGCCATTACTTATGAAGTAAATGAGACCGGCAACAATCTTGACGCGCTGAAAAAGAATATCGATGACTTCATCAAAGCAAACTCAAACGGCAGCTCCACTTCTGATGAAGGCGCGGAAAAAGGTGAAGATCCAAAACTGATTATTGACCGCCTTGCTATCACAGATGGCAAAGTAACGGTGAGAGCTCCGATTACCCTCAATCAGAAAATTGAAGGTAACCTGCCTGTTATCGAACTTAAAGATATCGGTAAAGATGAGGGCGGTGCGGATCCTGCAGAAGTTGCGGCACAGGTTGCCAATGCCATCACAAAAAATGCGATGGGGGTCATTGAGCGCCTCGGCGTTGGTAAAACCCTGCAGGGCTTGAAAGATGGCCTCAGCGGTGTGACCAACAAAGCGACCGAAGCAGTTGATACACTGACAAAAGATGCGCCATCCGTAGATGGTGCGGGTAAAGCCGTGGAAGATGCCGCGGGCGCCGTAAAGAAACTGTTCGACTAAATGAATAAAGAAGGACAAGCCACCATGGAAGGCCTGGAACAGAATCTAGATGCTGTCACAAAGCTTGTAGATCTGGCGATTGAATTTTCTGTAAAATACGGATTTCAAATTCTCGGTGCGCTTGTCTTTTTCGCCTTGGGCTTCATCGTTGCCAACTGGATTGGCAATCGGTTTGAAAAGCTTGCGGTTTCCAAAAATATTGATCCAACGCTTTCCCAATTTATTGGGAGCACGTCCAAGCTGATCATGGTTGCCTTGTTGGTAATTATAACCCTTGGCAATTTTGGAATTAGCATTGCCCCTCTAATCGCCCTTGCTGGTGCCGTCTCTTTGGGGGCAACCCTTGCCCTGCAAGGCCCAATGTCTAACTTTGGTGCCGGCATCGCGATCATTCTGACCCGCCCATTTGTTGTTGGCAATGTCATCACCGTTTTGGGCGTTCACGGTATTGTGGACAAGGTAACGCTTGGCATGACTTTCCTTACGGGGGAGGACGGTGAACAGATCGCCATTCCAAACAAGGAAATCGTAGGCCAGGTAATCGTCAATTCACACGAAACCCGTATTCTGGAGTTAGAATTTTCCATTGCGCAGGATGCCGATATTGACGGCCTGATCCCAGCAATTGAAAACATCCTGAAAAATCACCCTGATATTTCCAGCGACCCGACCCCGCAAGTTGGACTTCATGACTTCACCTTTGGTGGGTTGGTCATTGGGTTTCGGGCCTGGATTCCGGGCCGAAAATATTTTCAGGTTCGCTATCAGGTCAATAAGCAGATATTGGAGCTGCTTAAAGAAAGGGGTATTGCTCTTTTCACGCCGGAGGGAATGGCCATGCCGCTTCGAACACGAGGTAGCTCTAGTGCTCAAACCGCTGGCATCGTTCCTCCGCCGCGAAATAATCCATAAGACCTCCCAGCTTAATGCTGCTGCAAGGTAAAGCCTTCTTCCACTGACGGAGCTTCGAAATAGCTAGTGACGCTCATGAACTCCTCTGGGCTGGTAACTTTGCTGCCGAAAGGACGCTCTTTATTGCGTTTTTTCAATTGCACCAGACATTCCGCGTTGGAGCGGTCGAGGAAATGCAGAACATGGGGAACGCCTGCCTCCCGCGCTAGTGATTTAAACCATGCCCGCTGGGATTTTGTATTTCCCGGAAAGTCCATAACAACCGTCACGCCGGAGCGCAGCAGATCCTTCACATGCTCTGAGAGAATTCTTTTCAATCGCGCTGAACAAGTCAGATAATCCTGAAATGTATTGATGCTCTCAGGAAACAATCGCGCCAGCCACTGATCTTCACTGATCAAAACAGCATCAACACGCTCCGCAAGCTCGCGCGCTAATGTTGATTTCCCTGCGGCCATTTTACCACAGAAAAAATGAAGAGATGGTTCTGGGTACTGAGGATTTCGGTTCATTTTCTTCTCCACTCGGGTTGTGCCCCGGGGGGAAGAAATCCCATTGCAATCCGCCCCCCTTTTGGGCGGTTGCTTTAATTACAAATAATTAAAACCCCGCCATTATTTTCTTAATAATGGCGACCACAATAGTCACAGGTTTTAGTGCAAATGTATTCATCATGGGGCGAAGGTTATCGGCATGTTTTTTTCCTGTAAAGCGAAAATTGAAACTTTCTTTCGTTTCACCTCAAAAAAACAATCCGGCCACCTTCGCCAGTAATGCAGACAGATAAATGCCAACTCCAAACATAGCGTGGCTGATAAGGCTTTTCAGCCTGGCTATCATTGGTTTTGGCGTTTTAGAGGCAGCAACCCCAAACCCGAAAGCGGGCTGCATCACACAAAATGGGAAAATCACCGTTCCCACCCCGAATAAAATCGCTGGCAAAATTGTCGGGCGTTCCATCCAAACAGCAGGCACGATAAGCAAAAAACTCAGCGCAAACACAACACCGATTAAGAAATGCGCACTCCACCCGATACACGCTTCGAGCGGGAAAGGGCTCACTTTTCCGATGTGTACATGGCAGAATTTCCCCCTCGTCATGTAGCCAATCCAACGCCCCACCATGCACATATCCAATGACGAAATCTTAAAACCGACCCGAAGCAGATATCCCCATATATCTAATACGAGTGTCGCACCAACCCCAAGCAGCAGAGCCTTCAAAAGCAATGAGAGCGTGATCATTATATCTTTCCTTTCCTATTGATTTCCTCCTTCTACAAGTTCAAGTTAACTTGAAGTCAATAAGAAAACGGATCACAACATGGATATTTCTGAAGTCTCTAAGACAAGTGGGCTACCTGCCTCGACACTCCGATATTACGAGGAAAAAGGATTGATTCAGTCTATTGGACGGCATGGCCTCAAACGGTTATTCCCGGGAAATATATTACTTCGCCTGTCACTCATTGCACTTGGGCAGAAGTCCGGTTTTTCACTGGAAGAGATAAAATCCATGTTCGGGGAGAAAAACCTCACGATTGATCGTATCAAATTGCGCCAGAAAGCTGATGAACTGGATCAAAAAATTAGTGAGCTAACTGCAATGCGAGATGGCCTGAGGCATGCTGCAAATTGCAGTCATCCCGATCAACTGGATTGCCCCAAATTTCAGAAATACCTGAAGGTCGCACAGCATAAAATCAAGCGCGAGAAAAGCTGACACAGTAAAAAGCGCATAAAAAAACACCCGATCGGGTGTTGATATAGGAGTAGATGGTGGGTGTAACAAGATTCGAACTTGTGACCTCTGCCATGTCAAGGCAACGCTCTAACCAACTGAGCTATACACCCACGATGCATTTGCATGCGAAGTTCGGGTCTTATAATCTCCGTCCCGGCGCAATGCAAGACCCTTTTTCAAAAACTGTCACAATTGACAGCTCTAACTGGCCTGAGCGGAAAACAGCGCACGGTCCACGGCCTCAACTAACGAATTCAGATGAAAGGGTTTGGAAAGAAGTTGCGACAGATCTCCCTCGTCTGTCTCTGCCTCTGATGCGATAGCTGCGAAACCCGTTATATAGATAATCGGAAGGCTCGGGCGCACCTCTTTCGCGATTTGAGCAAGCTCAAGCCCCCCAAGGCGCGGCATGACAATATCAGTAATCAGAATATCGAAAGGCCCCGCATTCAATACCGGCAGCGCGTCTTCCCCATCCCCAAAGGCCAGCACTTCATGGCCCGCGTTTTCCAAGCTACGAGCCAAGAAATGACGAAGGGAATTATCGTCCTCAGTTAGTAATATCCGCGCCATCCGTTATTTGCCGCCTTTGGTCTTTTATTGAAATCTACGCCATACACGATACCATTGGGGGTGAGCCCGGACAAAACACATCCCCTTGATATTGGCTCTATGGATAGTGATACAAGTGAAAGCATTAGGAAAAGGTAAAGCCGACACCAACCAAAAAGGATTGATCCACCTTCATGAACCTGAGGAGTGGAGCTACCCTGCCCTTTTCTCGTCCCCTCATAGCGGCAGCCACTATAGTCAGGATTTCCTATCCCTGACCGATGTCACGGAAAATGATTTGCGGCAATCAGAAGATTTTCTGGTCGATGAATTATTTGAAAGCGCTGTGAGGCTTGGGGCACCGCTCCTGAATGCTAAGTTTCCAAGAGCGTATTGCGATGTAAACCGGGCGGCCGAGGAGTTGGACCCGACAATGTTCGATGGTCCATTACCTCAAGCGCATATCAGCCAGACATCCCGCGTGCATGCCGGCCTTGGTGTTATTCCGCGCCGGGTTCAGGAAGACACTAATCTTTACACAGCACTATTGCCCCCATCAGAAGCCGCATCCAGATTAAAAGCCTGCTATTACCCCTACCATAGCACCCTTAAACAGCTGCTAAAATTGGGGCAAGGTATGTTTCATCCTCTCTTGTTAGTGGATTGCCATTCTAAGCCGGGCCATCAAGGTAGGGGAAGGCAGCGTTTCTACTTGGCGGATGTGGTGTTGGGCTCCCGGTTCAGGACAAGTTGCCCTCCACATCTTCTGGAATTCGTTGGCCAAGCATTTCGGCAGCGAGGGCTCACTGTCTCTTATGATGAGCCATATGCCGGAGGCTATATCACCCAGACCTATAGCTTGCCCGCACGCAGTATCTTCACCCTACAAATAGAACTTAATCG
>JAEPMY010000018.1 GCA_017643685.1 Sneathiella sp. | reverse complement strand
TGCTTTTTGACACTGGATTTTGGATATTCTTTTCGTGCCTCTTTTAACGCTTCGAACAAATCCTCATCAGGCAAAAAATCAACCTTCACCACATCGCCCGTGGTCCAATAAGAGGAAATTTGCAAAATGGCGGGACCACTCACGCCCTTATGAGTGAAGAGTACATTTTCACGGAATTTGACCTTTCCGATGGAGACTTCGACATCTGCGGAAACCCCCGTCAGCCCTTGAAAACGCGCCATGTCGTCCTGATCAAAGGTAAAAGGAACCAAACCCGGCTTTAATTCGGTTAGCTGCAAATCAAAAGAGGCCGCAACGCGGTGCGCAAAATCAGTCGCACCAATTTTCGGGATCGACAGACCGCCAGAGGCAATTACAATATTTTCCGCCTCGATATCCTGTCCATCGAGCGATATAGCGAAGCCAGCTTCCGTCTTGCGAACCTGTTTCGCCGGCGCATCACACCAAATATGCACTCCAGCTGTCTCGGCCTCGTTTAAGAGCATTTCCGTAATTTGCTTCGCGCTTTCATCACAGAAAAGCTGACCCAGCTTCTTTTCGTGATAAGCAATCCCGTGCTTTTCCACCAAATTGATAAAATCCTGCTGGGTATATTGGCGAAGGGCGGATTTACAAAAATGTCTATTTCCAGAGACGTATCGATCTGGCGCGGCCCCGATATTCGTAAAATTGCAGCGCCCACCGCCACTTATTAGGATTTTCTTTCCAACTTCCGGCATTTTTTCCAACAGAAGAACCCGCCGCCCTCGATTACCGCTGGTGATCGCGCACATCAGTCCGGCAGCACCGCCGCCAATAACGATCACATCAAACTTCTGAACTTTATCGGACGACATGTCTCTCTCCGGCTTGATTTAGCGCCGCCCAAACAGCTTTTCGATATCCGTAAGCTTCAACTCAACATAAGTCGGCCTGCCGTGATTACACTGTCCGGAATGAGGTGTCACCTCCATTTCCCGAAGAAGCGCATTCATCTCTTCAGCGGTCAGACGGCGGCCGGATCGCACGGATCCGTGACAAGCCATAGTCGCAAACACATCATCCATCCGATCTTTGAGGTCCAAAGCCGTATCATATTCAGACAAATCATCCGCCAAATCCTGAATAAGCCCTTTAACATCGCAAGCCCCAAGCATGGCTGGTGTTTCCCGAACGACAAGAGCACCGCGGCCAAAGGGTTCAATAACCAACCCCATATCAGCAAGTTCTTCGGCACGTTCAGCAACTCGATCAGCGGCAACTTCATCCAGTTCCACCACATCTGGGAGTAGCAACATCTGCCGCGGCACTTGTTTTTCAGCGAAGGCTTTTTTCATCCGCTCCATAACCAACCGTTCATGGGCCGCATGCTGATCCACTAGCACCATTCCATCACGGGTCTGCGCGACAATATATGTTTCATGCAACTGTCCACGCGCTGCCCCTAATGGATAATCTTCAGGTGGTTTAACAGGTGCAGTCTCTTCAGCAACACCCGATCCTTCATGATTTACGGTCGACGCCACAGGGGCACTATATTCAGGCACCGACCCACTGACGGGTAACGGTGCATGGTAAGCCGCCACATCTTCCTGCAAACCCGGAGTAAGCTGAGCCGTGCGATGAACATCTGACCAATTCCCCATACCAATGGGCTGACTTGATCGGCTCTGTAACGAAAGTTGGGTATGTTCCGGCTTGAAGGCCCCAAGCACCTGCCCACCGATTGTTGAGGAGGCTTGATGCCCATTTTCAGCAAGCGCATTTCGAAGAGAGCCAATAATAAGCCCCCGAATGCCGCCGGAATCCCTAAAACGCACTTCCGCTTTAGCTGGATGCACATTAACATCAACCTGATCAGCTGGCAATTCAAGGAACAAGGCCAGAAGCGGATGCCGGTTCCGAGCGAGCAAATCCATGTATGCCGCACGCACAGCCCCAACAAATAGCTTATCTTTTACCGGACGACCATTAACGAACAGAAACTGCATGGCCGCGTTACCCCGGTTCAGGGTCGGCACCCCCGCATATCCAGTGAGTAACACCCCATTTCGCTCTGCATCAATTTTAAGCGCGTTTTCTGTAAATTCTCGCCCCATTATCCCGCCGAGGCGTTCAAGCCATGCCTCAAAGAGATCCCCTTGGGCGGCGTTTACTTTCAGGGCTGTGCGTTTTTCATCTGCCAACGTAAATGCGACATGAGGATAAGCCATTGCAAGGCGTCGCATCACATCCAGCGCCGCACCAAACTCCGCTCGTTCTGTTTTGAGGAACTTCAATCGGGCCGGAGTTGCAAAGAAAATATCTCGAACCTCTACCCGCGTGCCTTGCGACATTCCAACGGGCTGAATGTCTCCGCGCTTACCGCCTTCTACAGCCAAGGACCAACCACTATCTGCGTCTCTCTCACGAGTGGAAATAGTCATACGGCTGACAGAAGCAATAGAAGGGATTGCTTCGCCGCGAAAGCCCAAATGTTGAATGTGAACCAGGTCTTCATCAGGAAGCTTGGATGTGGCATGACGCTCAAAACAGAGAGACAACTCCTCCTGGTTCATGCCCTTGCCATTATCGGTCACAGAAATCAGGGAACGTCCCCCATTTCGCATCACCACATCCACACGGGTCGCCCCTGCATCAATGGCATTCTCTACCAGTTCCTTAACCGCAGACGCGGGCCGTTCAATAACCTCACCCGCTGCAATCTGGTTTACAATATTATCGGGAAGCCGCCGAAGCGTCATTTATCACCTTTAAGATACTCTTTTGTCAGTCGTTTGCCATCTTCTACAGCCGGCTGGTCAAACGGATTTACGTCCAATAAATAGCACGTAAAGATCGTCTCCAGCATAAAATGCATCATCAACGAACCGATGGTCTTTTCATCCAGTCGATCGATATAAATGCACCTAAGAAATCTCCCTCGATCTGCAAGGGTTTTAGCTGTCGCATTGGCCTCCGCCAGAACGACATCGCTAATCCGATGTCCCCGCAAATACTCAAGCTCTGGATGACTGTCAGCAATACTCACATCCATCTTAGGGCTTTTATCCAGCTCATGATTGATAATCAACGTAAAAAACTTGTCATTTGGACCATCTAACCACAGCTGTAGCTGGCTATGTTGGTCAATCGGCCCCAAAGCGATAACTGGTGTACTACCGCGTCCATCCTTGCCAATACTCTCTGCCCACAACTGTCGGTACCAATGAGTAAACGGCTCCAATTGCTTGGCGTAAGGCATCAGCACATTCATCCGCACCCCGTGCAGATCATATAAGGCATGATTTAGCGCCGCGGCTGCGCGTGGAGCTGATTGGTCACTTGCCAGTGCCCCATCCAACACCTCTCGCGCGCCCTCACGCACTTTATTCATGTCAATCCCGCCAAGAAGCGCAGGCAGTGCACCTACAACAGACAACCCAGAATAACGGCCACCGATATTGGGATCATGATCAAGCCGTTCAATTCCCCACTTGTCAGCAATCTGCCCGAGCGGATTATCACCCGGCTCACAAACAGCGAGGCAATGTTCACTCACCTTCTTCGCATCGCCGGATTTGTTAAGTGCTTCAATCACCAACAATGTCTGCGCCATGATCTCAGGGGTTGTTCCAGATTTTGAGATTAATAAAAAGCCGGTATTTTCAAGCTTTCGCCCCGACAAGTAAGGCTTCATAACATGGTAATCAAGCGTATCCCAAAAGTGAATGAAAGGTTCATCTTCCTTATCCCTAAGGCTCACTAAAACCTGAGCCCCGAGAGAAGATCCTCCTATTCCGACAACAACGTACCGTTTGAAATTTTGTTTTTTAATAAAGGGATGATCGGCGAGGGCCTCTAAGTCTTCCACCATATATGGCAAGCCAAGTACCGACAGCCTTCCGGCATCACGCATCGTTTCAAGCGAGGCCGCAATTTTCTCCGTTTGCGCTAGAGATTTCAGGAAAGCTGTCCTAAGCCAATCCCGTTTTTCTGACGCCTCACCAAAGCAATTTTCAAATGTCTGTTTGTAGCTCATGCCCCTCATCCACTACGGCCCCTCAGTCTGAGGCGTACCGTAGCAGATGGTAAGCAAAAAGGGAGAAAAATTTGCTTATAAACCTTCCGGTTTTCCAACCACCGTGATGACCAGTTTTCCAGGGTCCATAAGACGTGCCGCCACACGCTTCACATCTTCCATAGTTACTGAGTTGATGAGATCAGCCCGCGTATCCAGATATTCTGGAGGCAAGTTGGATAGCTGCATACTCACCATAATATTGGCGATCCGATTGTTGGATGACAATCTTAGCGGAAACGATCCATTCAAATAAGTTTTGGCGGAGGCAAGTTCTTCTTCACTAACACCGTCATTGCGAACTTTTTCAAGCTCCGCTTTCACCAATGAAATAGCTTCACCAACCGCTTTATTGCTGGTCCCGAAACCGCCCATATGAAGGCCTACTGTTTGGAAAGGTGAGAGATAGCTGTAAACGGAATAGACAAGGCCTCGTTTCTCGCGAATTTCTTCGGTCAATCGAGAGGAAAAACCGCCCCCGCCCAGAATATAATTCAGCACATAAGCCGCATAGTAATCTGGATCTTCGCGCTTCACACCGGCACCGCCGAAAATCACTCGGCTTTGCGGAATATCCATTTCCGTGACATCGACAACGGGGCCATTTATTCCTTCAGGCTCAATTTCAGGGACGTTCGGCAAACTCGCTTTATCCGCGATCTTCCCAAATGTCTTATCCAGTAGCTTTGCCAGGTCATCCGCGTTGATGTCGCCAACTACAGCGACAAGCATATTATCCTTTGCAATCTGGGCCTGTTTGAAAGATTTCAAATCTTCCAGTGTCAGTTTCTCAACGGTTTCCATGAAACCATTTGTTGGTACCGCAAAAGGGTGATCGCCAAATGCCAGTTCAAACCAACGTCGTCCAGCGATACTACCGGGATCAGATTTTTTCTGGTTCAAACTGATCAAAATTTGATTGCGAATTCGGTCAACTGGCTCTTGGTCAAAACGTGGGTTAGTGATCGCCAATTCAAAAAGGTGAAATGCCTCATCCTTGTTTTCACTTAACGTTTTCAATGAACCCGCAAAACTTTCCTTATTCGCTTCAAAGGATAGACTTATGGCGTTATCCGACAATCGCTTTTGAAAAGCACGGCTATCAAGTTCTCCCGCCCCTTCATCCATGGTAGAAGCCGCGAGATAAGCAAGTCCCGCCTTTTCCTTTGGGGTTGCAACCGCGCCGCCCTTCCAGATCACCTCCATACTAATGATAGGGATTGACTTTTCCTCAACCAGCCAAGCCTTGATACCGCCCGGACTGGTGACTTGCTGGATCTCAACGGCCTTCGCAATCGGAGACAAAAAAAGCACGAAAAAAACACAAAAAAACGCATAAAAACGCTGTTTTGACAAAAACGGTACAGTCATGCGCATCCTATTTTTCCTCCGGCAGCAATTTGCCAACAACGGATCTCTCTTCTACAAACAGGCGCTTCGCAGCCGCCTGAACCTCTTCGGCCGTAACTTCTGAAATCTGACGAGGCCAATTCACAACATTCTCAATTGCTTCCCCTTGGGCAAGGGCAGCACCGAAAATGTTGGCCGCAGTGCTAATACTATCACGCGCATATATTGCGGACGCCAGCATCCTTTTTTTCGCAGATGCAACCTCTTCTTCAGTGACACCATTCTCAAGAATGTCAGTAATTACTTTATGGATTTCTTTCTCGATGACATCTAGCTCAACACCGGTTGAAGGAGAGCCATAGAGAACAAAAGATGAGGGGTCGAGACTTGAGCTGTCATAATAACTGCCAACCCCGGCTGCAATTTTATCCTCAATCACCAGCTTCGAATATAAACGGCTTGTGGGACCATCGCTCAAAATGGTGTTCAACACTTCAAGCGCGCGCACTTCTTTCACACCAGCCGTCCGGATCACTGGGGATAAGTAGGCCTGACGCCAGGAGGGTTGACGCACACGCTTATCCCGCATAACCACTTCCCGCTTTGCAAGATGTGGAGGCTCTTGTACCCTTGAACGCTCTGGCAGTTCCTTTGGGGTGGCAGGACCATAATATTTCTTCGCGAGCGTAAATACCTCTTCCGCTTCGACATCACCTGCCACCACTAAAATAGCGTTATTTGGCGCATAATATTGCTCGTACCAATCAATGGCATCCTGAGTTGTCAGTTTTTCCAAAACATGGCGCCAGCCGATAATAGATGTTCCATAAGGATGCGCCATGAACAAAGAGGCTGCAAACTGTTCAGAAAACTGACCACCGGGATTGTTATCCGTTCTTTGAGAGCGCTCTTCCAAAACCACCTGTAATTCAGCCCCAACAGCTTCGTCTGTCAGGACAAGGCCCTGCATGCGATCAGCCTCGATTTCCATCAACAAAGGCAACTTGTCTTTGCTCGCATTCTGGTAATAAGCCGTGTAGTCTTGGCTGGTAAAGGCGTTATCCTGACCGCCATTTTCGGCAACAATCTCTGAAAAACGGCCCGGACCAATTTTTTCCGTTCCCTTGAACATCAAATGTTCAAGAAAATGGGCAATACCGGCTTTTTCAGGACGCTCATCCGCTGCCCCGATCCGATACCAAACCATATGAGTGACAACGGGTGCGCGATGATCTTCGATCACAACAACGTCCAGCCCATTATCCAGCGTAGTTGTTATCGGATCAAAAAGTGTTGGAATTTCTTTTTCTGTGTCGGCTTTTGCAGCTGAGACGCCCAAAGCGATCACGGCCACTAAGGCGTAATACGATAACTTGCTAAACATATGTCCCTCGTCAGGTGTCATCTTCACCTAAATAAAGGAACAGAATATGTCTATTGCAAGGCAGAAGTTTGAACCCTGCCTCACAAAATGTTCATAATATGGGAATTAGTCGAACAGCCCGTCCAGAATGCCACGCCGTTTGCGTTCAATTATCGGTGTATCACCGCCATCAGATGCAGAATTACCGAGGGCCTGGTTTTCCTGAATACGTTTCTGCTCTTTGGTTGGGTCCACAACCGTTCCAAATTCAGGCTTATCTTTCCAGAACATGACATCATCAATGATCGTACCGTCGCTTTCAGCAAGCTCGGACGTTTCTTTATTAATGATCTCACGGATAGAGCTATCGACATTTTCCGCATCAGCCTGACGAAGTAATGCAAGCTCACCGGCGGAAGTACCAGCTGCGCGGGCTTCCTGCTGGGTTATCACTCCATTTGATGGGTTGCTTCGCCCTAGCAAAGCTTCCTGTGCATTAGAGAGAGCGGCTTCATCTCGCGGGCTACGCTGCCCCGGAGTTGGTGGGCGCAGAGTAAAATCTGGCGGAATAATCAAAGGAGCTTTCGTGATGACGGCGAACTCATCAGGTGCCTTTTTGCCGTCCAAACCAAGCGCCTGACGCGTGCTATCACAACCGGACAACAGAAGTGCTGCCGCTGAAAAAGTCGCAATTGCGATAAAGTTACCTGTCTTAGCCATTTGTGCCCCCTGAATAAGCACCTAAGTTTTAGTCGATTTATCTTCAAAAAACAAGCTATCGACCAACAATATGGCGACGCCGCAAACAATTGCAACATCCGCAATATTAAAGGCAGGCCAACGCATAAAATAGAGATCGAAATCGAAAAAGTCCGCGACCCGTCCAAAATGAATACGGTCGATGATATTTCCTATGGCGCCGCCCAATACAAGCCCAAGGCCCGTCCCGAGAAAACGGGTATTCGCACGGAACAGCCAAACCAAGAGAACAACACTGATAACCGAGGATAAGCCAACAAGCATCCAACGGGTTGTTTCCCCGCCAGAGAACATACCAAAGCTTACACCACTATTCCAAACCATCACCAGTCGAAAAAAGGACGTCACCTCAATACCATAGGGGTGCCCCGCCATATAATCGACCATGTTGATTTTAAATACCTGATCAATGGCGACCGCGAGGGTCGCCACGATCAATCCAATGCGCGCTGGTAGTCTCAAGCTGAAACCTCTTCCAGATCCATATCTGAGACCACATCCGCACAACGACCACAAAGAGTTGGATGCGCTTCGTTTGATCCAACGTCGTCGAGAACCTTCCAGCAACGGTCACACTTTTCGCCCTCAGCAAGTGCAGAAACGACAGCAACGCCATCCACATCGTCGAGGCGGAATGCATTTTCCGGCGCTTCTTCTGTGGTTAGGTTGAGCTTGGACGCAATGCAGATATCAGCAAGAGGCAATCCCTCCAGAAGTTTTTCATAGTCAGTGCTAACATAGACAGTCGGAGCAGCCTGAAGGCTGGAGCCAATCCGTTTTTCACGGCGTTCAACCTCCAAGGCACCAGTCACCACACGACGGAACGCGCGGATCTTGGACCATTTCTGGTGCAGCTCATCATTTTTCCACGAGGCGGGAATTTCAGGGAATTGGTTCATATGAACTGACCAATCCTCATCTGGATAACGGGCCTGCCATGTTTCTTCCATGGTGAAGACCAATACAGGCGCCAACCAGGATGTGAGACAATGGAACAAAGTATCCAACACAGTCCGAGCAGAACGACGCGTGATGCTATCAACTCCGTCGCAATACAGCACATCTTTACGAATATCGAAATAGAAGGCAGACAATTCCAGCGTACAAAAATTATGAATCGTGGAGAACATCCGGCTAAATTCATAATTATTACAGTTAGCCCGAACTTGCGCATCCAGTTCTGCCAAACGGTGCAGAACCCAACGCTCCAGCTCAGGCATATCTGCTGGCTCTACTTTCTCCGCCTCGTCCCACTCATCCAAGTTACCCAGAATGTAACGAAGGGTATTACGAAGACGGCGATACGCATCCACTTGGCCTTGCAGGATTTCATTACCAATACGAACATCATCCGTATAATCGGAGTTTACCACCCAAAGCCGCAGAATATCCGCACCGTTCTGTTTGATGATTTTCTCTGGAGCAACAATATTTCCAAGTGACTTGGACATTTTCCGGCCCTTGTCATCCAGAACGAACCCGTGCGTTAAAACACCATCATAAGGTGCCCGTCCGCGCGTTCCACATGATTCCAGCAAGGAAGAGTGGAACCAACCCCGGTGCTGGTCAGTACCTTCCAGATACAGGTCGGCTGGCCACTTCATTTCTGGACGGTTTTCCAGTGTAAAGGCATGAGTAGAGCCAGAGTCGAACCACACATCCAGAATATCCATGACCATTTCATAGTCTTCAGGATTATAGCCATTGCCAAGGAAACGTGCAGGCGGGCTGTTAAACCATGCGTCCGCGCCTTCAGCTTCCATGATGTCCACAATCCGATTATTCACTTCTTCATCCCGAAGGATTTCAGCTGTTTCCTTATTTACAAACACAGTGATCGGCACACCCCACGCCCGCTGACGAGAGAGAACCCAGTCAGGGCGATTTTCGACCATGCTGTACAGACGGCGATGGCCCGATTTCGGATACCATTTCGTCTCATCAATGGCTTTCAGCGCTTTCTTCCGCAGATCGTTTGTCTCCATAGAGACGAACCACTGACTTGTATTCCGGAAAATAAGCGGCGCTTTTGACCGCCATGAATGCGGATAAGAGTGCTTGATCTTACCGCGCTTTAATAGGGCGCCTGCTTCTTCCAAAACATCGGCGACATGATCATTGCATTTATAAACATGCTGACCTGCGAAAAGCGGCACATGTTTGAAAAACGTACCGTCTTCGTCAACCGTTTGCGGAATTTCCAGATTGTAGCGAAGACCAACTTCGTAGTCTTCCTGACCGTGGCCAGGCGCTGTATGAACGAACCCGGTACCGGCATCTACGGTAACGTGATCGCCATCCAGAAGCGGCACATCAAAATCAAACCCTTGGCCGGCCAACGGATGGGCACAAATGACGCCTTTCAGCGCAGTGCCATTTCCTGTCCAGAAAGTTGCTGTTTCTGTAATGCCTGCAGATTTACAAAGCTCCTCCAGAAGCTCTGCTGCGACGAACAGCTTCTCTCCAACCTTGGCAAGGCTTCCTTCTTCGGCTGCCTTTACCTCGACGCCGACATATTCGATTTCATTGCCATAAGCGATTGCACGGTTACCCGGCATAGTCCAAGGAGTGGTTGTCCAGATAACAACACTTGCGCCTTTAAACTCATCCCCGCCTTCTTTAACAGGGAAGCGAACGAAAATTGTCGTAGAAGTGTGATCGTGATACTCAACTTCCGCTTCAGCAAGCGCAGTTTTCTCAACCGGTGACCACATAACCGGTTTGGAGCCACGATAAAGACCTCCATTCATTGAGAATTTCAACAATTCACGAACGATCTGTGCCTCGGCATCAAAGCTCATTGTCAGATACGGGTCATCCCAGTTACCTGTCACCCCAAGGCGCTTAAATTCTTCACGCTGAATATCAACCCACTCAGCAGCAAATTGGCGGCATTCCTGACGAAATTCAACCACTGGGACTTCGTCTTTATCCTTGCCGGCTTTCCGATACTTTTCTTCAATTTTCCATTCGATCGGAAGACCATGACAATCCCAGCCCGGAACGTAATGAGCATCCTTACCCATCATCTGCTGAGACCGATTGATAACGTCTTTCAAAACCTTATTAAGAGCATGGCCCATATGCAGGTGGCCATTGGCGTAAGGAGGACCGTCATGCAAAACAAATTGCTCCCGGCCTTTTGACTGCTCCCGCAGTTTTCCAAAAAGGTCCATTTTTTCCCAACGCTCCAGAAGCCTAGGCTCTTTATTGGGAAGGCCGGCTTTCATTGGAAAAGGCGTTTTAGGAAGGCGAATGGTTTTTTTATAGTCAGTGCTCATGGCAGCGAACTGATCCTAACAGTAAAGTAGAACTCTCGGGCACCTTGCCCGTAAGATGTGTCAAAAATACGGAGAAATCCTGATCGGTCGACGTCACCTCAGCAAACGTCTTTAATCCCGGCCTTTACGCAAAGGCCGGGCAAATAATTCGGCTGATGGCTCCACCGTGCCGCATCTCATCTATTTTGTCATGACTGGCAAAAAACATGGGCTATATGTATCAATTCAAACAATATCTGTCGAGCGCGGAATGCCTAAGTGATCAGGACGCTTTCCGCCCCCGTTTTTTATCCGCATATTTATCCTGACGCCGATCATCACGCGCTAGAATTTCGCGGGCCAACTGCTCATCCCGTTTAATCTGTTCCTGCAGCGCTTCCAGACCCGAGAATTTCTTTTCGTCACGGATAAAATCAACAAAAGCGACATGAAGGTAACGGCCATACAGATCCCCCTCAAAATCGAGAAGGTGAACCTCAAGCAAGGTGTCAGCCTTATCAAAAGTTGGGCGGCGGCCATAGTTAGCTACTCCATCCACCCATGAAGTGGTCCCATCATCCTCGCTCAAGCCAACCCGCACAGCGTAGACACCAAGTTTTGGTTGCTGATATTTTGTGATTGGCACATTAGCTGTTGGAAAACCAATTGTCCGACCTCGCTGATCCCCTTTCACAACAACGCCATCGACTTCCCACCAATGCCCAAGCAAGCTTGCAGCTGTCGCGGGATCTCCCGCCTCCAGACATTTACGGATAGCTGTTGAGGAGAAAATTGTTGTCTCTTCCCCCACGGGCTCCACGACGGTAACGCCAAAACCGTATTTCTTGCCAAGTTCGGATAAGATGACGGTTGTACCCTGCCGCTTGTGACCAAAAATGAAGTCATAACCAACCACAACATGGCTGACGTTAAACCCGTCCACCAACACGTCTTTGACAAATTGCTCTGCCGTTTTTTGCGAAAACTCTTTATCGAACGTGAGGGCTGCCATGACATCAACCCCGAGCCAGTTCAAATGCGCCGCACGAGTATCCAAAGTAGAGAGGCGAATAGGCGGGGCATCTGGGGCAAAAAATTCACGCGAATGCGGTTCAAAGGTCAAAACCCCTGAAGGCACGGATCTTTCGCCTGCTTCTTTTTGGGCGGCGCCAATAACGGCCTGATGCCCTCGGTGAACACCATCAAAATTACCGATCGCCAGAACCAACCCCTTTAATTCCTCAGGGACATTCTCACAACTTCTGAGCAACTGCATAGATTAAATCCGCTCTTTTATTAGGCCGGTTTACGGGCAACCATTAATGTCGCTTCACCGTCCAGAACCACAGTATCACCCACTTCGCAGACACAATCGAATGTGACACGGCGACCGTTCATCTCTCGCAGCGTGGCTGTTGCACGGACAGTATCCCCAATACATACAGGCGCCTTAAAGTTAAGAGATTGGTTCATGTAAATTGCCCCAGGGCCCGGCAATTTAGTTCCAAATACAGTGGACAAGAAACTGGCCGACAACATGCCATGAGCAATCCGCTCCTTAAACATGGTCTGCTCAGCAAACTCTTTATCCAAGTGGACAGGGTTTGTGTCACCAGACACCCCAGCAAACATAGCGATGTCTGCTTCAGTTACGGTTTTAGAAAAACTAGCTGCCATTCCGACCTCAAGCTCTTCTATATAATAGCCATGTTGTGAGTTTGTCTTTGTCATGCCCAGCCCTTTTTGACCTATTTTTGCGTCGCAATATAGAGGGTTGCAAGTACCCTCTGCAAGCTAAACCCTATGATTAGTGCAATTCCTACCTCTTTTTATTTAAAAAATTCACAAATTTTAAAATTAAGAAATCACGCGCAACTCATTAACCATTTTTTTAGTTTCCAACCGTAGGGTTTATCCAACAATTACCCATCCGAAGGGTGGAATTGAACTGAGCAATTATCAAATAACGTTACTATAGCAAGAGGGTATTTCTATGGCTGTCGATATGAACATGCCGATCCTGATCATCGATGACTACAAAACCATGCTTCGCATTATTCGTAACCTGTTGAAGCAACTGGGTTTTGACAATGTAGACGAAGCGACGGACGGTTCTGCGGCCCTTGCCAAAATGCGTACTCGTCAGTACGGCTTGGTTATTTCTGACTGGAATATGGAGCCGATGACAGGCTACCAGCTTCTTCAGGAAGTTCGCGCCGACGAGGCCCTCAAAGCAACACCGTTCATTATGATCACTGCCGAATCAAAAACGGATAACGTGATTGCAGCGAAAAAGGCGGGTGTGAATAACTACATCGTTAAGCCATTTAACGCAGCAACACTAAAAACGAAAATGGCAGCGGTTCTAGGCGACTTCTAATGTCTTCCGACACAGAAGTTGTATCTCTTCGGAACGAGATCGCCAGTCTTCACAAAGATTGTCGTGATCTCGTTCAGTTCATTGTCAATGCGCGTTCAGAAATTTCCCAAATCAAACCAACTGATTTGAAGAAAGACAAACTGCCGCGTGCAGGCAAGGAGTTGGACGCTATTGTCCAGGCTACGGAGCTAGCAACAAATTCCATTATGGAAGCAACAGAACGGATAATGGAGGCGAAAGTCACTGAGCCAGATGTGGTCAATGACGCCTGCATGGAGATTTTTGAAGCCTGTTCGTTTCAGGACATTACAGGCCAGCGGATCAGTAAAGTGGTCTCAACGTTGGAATATATCGAAGATCATCTGGATAAGCTTTCATCTGCCTGGGGACATGAAGAAAACGCCGAAGGAGCACCTACTCCTGAGCCAGAGGGTGAAACTGCCCTGCTGAACGGCCCGGCCCTTGCGGGCGAAGGTGTCGATCAGGATTATGTGGATAGTATGTTTGATGAGGCACCCGCAGAAGAAGCCTCTTCAGATGATAAAAAGAAAGAAAAAAAGGCTGAGAAATCAGCCTCTGAAGATTTGCCAAGCGGCGAATCCATTAATCAGGATGATATTGACGCGCTCTTTAACTAAAGCGCGTCATTTCTTGGATTTACCAAACCATATGGCCAACGACATAAGTTGGCGCAAAACCAAACTCATCTGACAGTTCCTGCATTTGCTGCTGACTTGGATGTTCGCCAGGGTTCAATGCCCACTCTTCGGCGTGGATTCCACCACTGACCAGTACATTGTCGATGCCCATGCCTGTTGCCCCTTTAATATCCGTCCGCATGCTATCGCCAACGGCCAACAACTTGGATGGATCTGAGATTCCCAGCTTCTCCATGGACATTTTATAAGACCATTCATATGGCTTACCAAACAACTCAACCTGACCACCCAGCTCTTCTTCATACATTTTGGCAAGCGAACCGGCGCAATACAGTGTCCTATCGCCGCGCATTACTGTCAGGTCAGGGTTAGCGCATAACATCGGCAACTTTCGGGAAGCGGCTTTAGTCAGAAGCTCCCTGTAGTCTTCTGGTGTTTCAACCATGTCATTGGCAAGCCCGGTACAAATTAGAAAGTCTGCTTCATCCAGATTTTCTGTTTTCACATAATCCAGATCATCATCGAGGCCGCGATCTTTTTCCGCGCCAAACTGATAGAATTTCTGCCCTTCACCCCCAAGATACGGAAAGCGCTTCTGCTCAAGCACCAAACGGGTAATATCCCCAGAAGTCAGGATGTGATCGTAAGCATCCTCAGGGATACCAAGCCCCAACAAGAACTCTTTCACATATTTATTAACCCGCGGCGCATTGGAGAGCAGCAAAAGCGGCTTGCCTCCCTCACGTAGCTTAGCCATACATTCCAGAACGCCCTCATATGGCTTAGTGCCATCATGGACCACTCCCCAAAGATCAAGGATATACCCATCATATTTATCGGCAAAGGATGAAAGCCCTGGAACAATCTGAAATGACATACGCCAAACCTCTTTTAATCACGACACGGGCGTTGATAGCGACAAATAGCCACTGCCGTCAAATAGGGAATAATGGTTTTATAAACACGAGAGGGCCGATTAGCCCGCCTGAGGTGGTTTTGGTGCGCCAAACAGATAACCTTGACCAAATCCAATGTCGGCATCAAGAAGACTGATAACAGTATCCTCATCCTCCACTTGGCTGGCAATCAGTTCTATCTCTGCACGGGCAAGGGCCTCGTGTAGATCGTCGGGATGGATATCCATTGGCAGTGTGTGAGCGCCCGGCATCAGGTCCGACGCAGAAACTTTTAAATACTTGAAATTGCTCTTCGCAAGTTCCTGGAAATTCATATCGAGACGGATAACCTGATCCATAGAGAACACAAAGCCCATCTCCGACAACATACCAAGCCCCTCTTTCAACTGCTCAGAGGCGTTATCGATATCTTCCTGTGCGAATTCCAGGATCAAATTCTGCTTCAGATCACTATTACGATCCAAAAACTCTACAAACTGGTTAAAGAAAGCAGCGTCGCGTAACGTGCGCGCAGATACGTTCACAAAAAAGCCCATATCATGCGTCTTTTGACGTACCCGGCGGATTAACTGAACACAGCGGATCAAGAGCAGATTGTCAATTGTGCCGACAAGACCAGCATCCTCTGCAATCGCAAGATACTGTTTCGGAGTAATCAGCTCCCCTTCTGGCCCGCGGATACGAGAGAAAGCTTCATAAAAACGGGTCCGTCTTTGTGGCAAACGGACAATTGGCTGCAAATAGAGATCCACACGGTTCTCCTGCAGTCCAGACCTTACTATTTCCAGTATTTCGGCGCGGCGATGCTCATCCATTTCTTCGATGGATGGCGGCGGAGTAGCCACCAAAGTAGGGCGTTTAACCTCAGGCTCGTGGGACATGGGACTGTTGCCGATTTTGCCCGTTTTCATCTCCTTAGAGAGCTGCCGCATCAATTTCCGCAACATCTTCATCTCTTCGGCGAAGCCATCCATATTCTCGTCTTCACCTGTGAGATGTGTCATCGCAACATCAAGTTTCTCAAGCCCCATTTCAGCACTTGAAAGATCTCGTCGGATATTGCGAAGCTCTTTATCAATCTGTAACCGTTCAACCCGACGCATGACAAAT
This sequence comes from Sneathiella sp., assembly GCA_017643685.1. Taxonomy (GTDB): domain Bacteria; phylum Pseudomonadota; class Alphaproteobacteria; order Sneathiellales; family Sneathiellaceae; genus Sneathiella. The sequence goes on along the minus strand of JAEPMY010000018.1, from coordinate 28,303 downwards.
TCATGGACCAGCGTACACAGTAGAAACAGACAACCGGCCACCCAGTAACCAGTCATTGGATCTATCTCGGGAATATAAGCGGGAAGTTGACGACCTACCACGATGGCAGACATGGCATAGGCTGCAATAATCACCAAATGATAAAGCACTCGATTACTCCCCTTCGCGAAATCTGCCATGAGTATCTCTAAACGGCAGATCACCCCCAAAATCGGCATCAATGATTTCCCTGATGCCCTACGTCTTTTTGTGACTATGACAAGAAGCTTCCCTGACAATCAAGAAAAACCATCGGATTTCGTTTTATGTTATCTGCTTCATGGTCTTGATCCCACACCTTTATTTGTTTTTCCTTTTCTGCCCAATCAAGACGGGCTAGGGTTCCGTTTGACATAAAACTTTATAAAAATTTTCAGGAGGTAACCATGGGTCAGCTGGATGGCAAAATTGCCATTATCACAGGCGGCACCAGTGGAATTGGTTTGCGGTCAGTAGAAATCTTTATTGAAGAAGGCGCAGAGGTTGTGTTTGCAGGCCGCCGCGCCGAAGAAGGTAAGCAGATCGCACAGCGTCTGGGCGACAAGGCTCACTTCATTCAGACCGATGTCTCAGTTGAGGCCGATGTTCAAAACCTGATTAATCGCACTTATGAAAAATTCGGCCGGATAGATGCCCTTTTCAACAACGCAGGTGGTCCGGCACCGGTTGGCAGTATTGAAAGTGTTGATTACGCAGGCACAATGAAAGCCATGGAAGTTCTCTTTGGCGGAGTGGTTCTTGGCATCAAGCATGTAGCCCCGATCATGAAAAAACAGGGCTTTGGCAGCATCATTAACAATGCCAGCATCGCCGGACATCTGGCCGGATATTCAACCTCCATGATTTACAGCTCTGCCAAAGCCGCAGTACTTCAACTGACCCGAAGCGCCGCCATGGAACTTGGGGAGAGCAATGTTCGCGTCAACTCCATCTCTCCTGGCGCAACGGCCACTGGCATTTTTGGCAAGGCGCTTGGCCTTCAGGGCGAAGAAGCGGACAAAACGGCGGATGTTGCAGCAAAGGTTCTGGGCGGTGCGCAACCAATTCCGCGAGCAGGTCTTCCAGAAGATATCGCACGGGCTGCCGTTTATTTCGCGTCAGACCATTCCAGCTTTGTCAATGCGGCAGACTTGGTTGTCGATGGTGGAATGATCGGCGGGCGCCACTGGACGCCTCATCAACAATCTGTTCAAGCGCTTGGTACTGCATTTAAAGCAGGCCTTGAATAGAAAAACAAAAAAGCGGGCTTTGCAGCCCGCTTTTTTTAATTAACTTAGCTCTTCAAGTCGGCCCATCGCCAAGAATTTCCGGCGGCGCTCTTCTCGAAGCTCTCCTGGCTCTTTATTTGCCAGTGTGTTCAACTCTTTCTCTACGGCATCAGCCAACATCTCAATGGCTCCGGGCACGTCACGCTGGGCACCGCCAAGCGGCTCTTCGACAATCACATCAATAATACCGAGAGATTTCAAATCCTGCGCAGTCAGCTTCATAGCCGTTGCCGCGTCTTGCGCCTTATCACGTGTTTTCCACAAAATTGCAGCGCAGCCCTCTGGAGAAATCACAGAATAAATAGCGTTTTCAAACATCAGAACCCGGTTCGCAGTCGCAAGTGCGACAGCACCACCAGAGCCGCCCTCACCTACGATACAAGCAATAACAGGCACGCGAACATCCATACTGACCTGAATGGAGCGCGCAATCGCCTCAGCCTGACCTCGCTCTTCCGCGCCAATACCCGGATAGGCGCCTGAAGTATCCACAAAGGTGATAATTGGAAGACCAAACTGATCCGCCATTTTCATCAGACGCTGCGCCTTACGGTAGCCCTCAGGACGGGCCATGCCAAAATTATGTTTCAGACGCGTTTCAAGATCGTAACCTTTTTCTGTACCGATCACCATGACAGAACGGCCACGGAACCGCCCTAGTCCTCCAATAATCGCCTCATCCTCAGCAAAGCCACGATCGCCAGAAAGCGGTGTAAAGTTATCAACAACCTGCTCAATAATCTGGCTCAGCTTTGGGCGGTCCACATGCCGTGCAACCTGCGTTTTCTGCCAAGGCGTAAGTTTTGTATATGTGCTTCTGAGAAGTTGGGTGGCTTTCTGCCGAAGCTTAGCCACATCCTCGTTGATTTCAAGATCACTGCCGCTATCGAGGCTTTCAAGGTCCCGAATTTTGCCTTCCAGATCAGCAATCGGTTTCTCAAAATCGAGGAAATTATCCATAATTCAAACTTTCTCCAGCTTCAAAGGTTTGGAAACTGAGTAATAAATAGGCGGAGCGGCCGCGTCAACAAGCCTCTCCGCCTAAATAAATTATTCTTGAATTATGTCAAAGTCAGGGTATCAGCCTTTTTGACGGGCTGCGATGATATCTGCCTGATTAACAAGAGCTTCTGCCTGCTTGATAGATGCGATGTCGATCAGCTTCCCATCAAGAGCCACAGCACCAGCGCCTTCAGCCTGTGCTTTTTCCATGGCTTCAAGGATACGGCGCCCTTTCTCAACTTCTTTTTCATCAGGTGTGAAAATTTTGTTTGCCAATTCGATTTGACTTGGATGGATCGCCCATTTCCCCTCACAACCCAGGATCGCCGCACGGTTACCATGCGCCATAAAACCATCCGGATCAGAGAAGTCACCGAAAGGACCATCAATCGCCCGAAGTCCATTGGCACGCGCGGCAACCACCATGCGCGCAATCGCATAATGCCACATGTCGCCCCAATGATAATCACGGCTGCCATCTTCAGCTGGGTCGGTCAGCACACCGTAGAGCGGATTAGGACCACCGATAGAAGTTGTCCGCGCTTTTGTGGAAGCCGCATAGTCAGCTACACCGAAATGCAGGCTTTCGTTCCTCTTGCTTGCAGCCGCAATCTCATGAACGTTTTGCATGCCAAGTGCGGTTTCAATGATCAGTTCAAAACCGATTTTCTTTTTTCGGCCAATCGCGTTTTCAACCTGGGTAACCAGCATATCCAGCGCGTAGATATCCGCTGCAGTTCCAACCTTTGGGATCATGATCAGGTCCAGACGTTCCCCCGCCTTTTCCACAATATCAATCACATCGCGGTACATGTAATGTGTATCCAGACCATTGATCCGAACGGACATCACCTTATCGCCCCAATCCACATCATTCAGTGCTTCAATGATATTTTTGCGCGCCTGCTCCTTGTCGCTAGGCGCAACGGCGTCTTCCAAGTCAAGGAAGATAGCATCCGCATCGGATTTGGCTGCTTTTTCAAAGAATTTTGGACTTGAGCCGGGGACTGCCAGCTCACACCGGTTCAAACGTGTGGGGCAGAGTTCTGGGGTTGTAAAGCTCATCTTGGAAGCCTCGCTGTGTAATATTATGACCTATTATTCTTGCTTTGTGTATGGAAATTGCTGCAAGCGCGTGAAAGAGTCAAGAATTCAGGATCAAAATGCCGAAATTATTTCGCACCTGCGAGAGGGTGATGCTCATTCACCAGACGGACAAGGCGCTCTTGCAACACATGAGTATAAATCTGCGTTGTCGAAATATCTGAATGGCCCAGCATTTTTTGTAACGACCGCAGGTCAGCTCCGTGAGCCAATAAATGGCTTGCGAATGCGTGACGCAACACATGAGGAGATACCTTGCCCGGTGCCAATCCAGCTTTAATCGCCAGGTCTTTCAACATCTGCCCAAATCGCTGCCGTGTCAGATGACCGCTTTTTCCCCGTGATGGAAACAGCCATGGTGAATAATCACCATCAATGAAGTCAGCCCGATAGGCGAGATAGGCTTTCAAGGCTCCTTTGGCTTCCTCATTTACGGGCACAAGCCGCTCTTTACTCCCCTTCCCTTCAACAATAATGAAGTCATCTTCTTCACCAAAGGTCGGAAATGGCAGCGTCACCAGTTCACTTACCCTAAGGCCCGTTGCATACAAAATCTGCAGCAATGCATATAATCGCGCATCTTCGGGGCTATCCCCTGCTGCGCATTCCAAAAGCTGGCTAACTTCTTCCTCACTCAGATATTTCGGCAACCGGCGACCTGCTTTCGGTGCCTCAATATTCATAGCGGGATTATCACTGCGGATTTCTTCTTGTAAAAGAAAAGCATAAAACTGCTTCACCGCACTCAGGCGACGAGCCTGCGTTGCACTGCTCATTCCCTCTTTTGCGAGACTGTGAATAAAGGCTGTTAGCTGTTTTTCTGTCGCATTCCTTAAATCGGCTCGGGCTCCCAAATAAGACTCTACGGCTTCCAAGTCACGACGATAGGCTTCGATGGTATTTTGCGCAGCCCCTCGCTCCAATGCCAACATCTCGAGAAAATTCTCAAGCAACGCTGACACTTAAACTCCCCGCGCAATAAAAGCTTCCAACGCAATCCGCTTGGATATTTGTTCCTGCCCTATGGCTTTCAATGCGGCTGTTACCGCACGCAGAGATGTCAGAGAAATATCTTTAAGCGGAGTATCCCCAATCATCATCAGCGCAAGAGCGACGGTCGCCCCTTTTTGGCCATTTGTCGCTGCCAACACCAATGCATTTTCGAGACTGTGATTACTTTTAACCTGCCACAGTGGTTGCGGCAGTTGTAAAAGCCCTTGCCAATCTGCCTCGATTACAGGCTGCCCCAGAACCTCCATCTGCGATACGAGCAAAGAAGCAGACGCAGCTTGATTGGCGTCACCCTCGGATGCCTCAATCCAGTCATCCAGACTGCTTTCAGTCCAGCGAGCGATCGCTTTTTCCTTAGCCGTCATCATATACATGTCAATTCTGGAGACAATTTTACGAGCCTGAAGACGTTGCGCGGCCTCTCCCTGAAAGACAGCACGTCGCGCTGTTCTCTCCCAAGCTTTGGCCAGGTCACCCCGTTCAGCAACTAGTGAGGCTTTGACAGCCTCCAACGCAAACTCCGGTGGCAACACTTTGCCCGTCATTTTTTCAAGCTCCGGCATCGAGAGAGCCGACATAAGCTTATAGTCAGACATATTATCAGACAACGCCCATACGTTAATCAGCGCTGCGGCACGATCTTCATCCGTTGTCGCGGCCGAAACTGCTTGTAAGCTGGCCAAATAGCGATCGTACTTTCCAACTGCATCCTCGCCTGCAATTTCTTTAGGAAGTAAAGCTGCCACATCAGATACGGAGCTCATCCCAGCTTTATAAAGCTTGGCTAGGGTCTCAAAACTTACGGAGTTCCGATCCTTGTGTGATGCATAAATCTGCTGGATCGCAGAAGGTTGACGCAGTTCCTTCACATCATCATCGGATTTCTTATCTGCTGGAATAAGCGTGTATAGCCCTGTGTTGATGATGTTCCAATCAGCGTTCTCTATCGCTAGGGGCTGATTTCCACCTGCTGCGCGGGCATACAAAGAAGCAAAGAAAGGTGTTACATCTCCTAGCTCTTCCATTAGGGCATATTTCACATCCGCCCGATCAAATTCACCAGCAGCTAAATGACAATAGATTGCAAATTTAGAGAGGAAAGCAGCAATAGTTGAGGTCGCTTCAAGAGTTTCACCAGCTTCACAAGCCGCAGTACCTTTCCCGGCCAGCATTAGCGCTTCCAGCTCATAACGTCGACGTTCAGGTGTTTTAGCATTTGCCGGCAACCGAGCAATCAGCGCTTGAACTTCTTCAGACAGCCCTCCGGTAAGGAGCTTTTCGAACCGGAGATCTAATACTTCATTCGCGATATCTTCGCTGCCCGCAACCGCACCACCGCTTTTTAAAAGCAGTTGGTATAAATCAGCACTTACCCCGCCCTCACTCGGCGGCGCCAGCTTTTCAAGCAAGCGAATGACAAAAGCAGGGCCAGTCCCCTGCCACATATCACTGCCCAACGAGGCATCCCCTGCCAGATTTATAGAGACAGGATGTACCGCCCCCAGATCACCTGTCACTATGGTTGGCAGGTTTTCCTTGAGGTCAGATGCCGGCTGTTCTTCCGTTACTTGCGGAACAGATGGCGTTGGAGATGTCACCAAAGGTTTTTCAAGCTGACCATCCACGAAAGATGGCACCAGACTTTTCGGTTGTTCCTGCGATGCCACCGGTGCAGAGGTGAACGCGATCCCCCCCGCTAGCAAAAGAGCTATGGCCGAGGTCCGATGGTATCTATTTCGGGAATTGATCATTTGGGATCACCCGTTCAACAGGGACAGTCGGGGCTGGAATATCCCAAGCCGCCAAGAACACACCACCACCGACGACAGCGGCCGTGATCAAGAACAATAGGAATAATGAGAATTTGGACATTTCCCTGCGGCACCCCTCGAGCGAAAACACATTTTATGGATACAGATCTCTATATCCTTGCTATTAGTGTTGCTATGCTGTGAATATGGCATAAATTTGGCTTTTAGAAGTAACACGCCTTTGCAAAACACATCAACTGTCAGCATATAAAAAACATGCATCAGTGGTTCAATAGAAGTTTGGTAACGCTTTAATGAAGAAGAACAAGCCTCAGTCGGGCAGATCCGGCTCCGGCGCAGAACGAAAGACAATTGTACTCGTAGGCTTGATGGGGGCAGGTAAAAGCTCTGTCGGGCGGCGGCTTGCGTCAGCCTTGAACCTTCCTTTCAAAGATGCCGATACAGAAATTGAAGAGGCCTCTAATCTGACCGTGGCCGAGTTTTTCGAAAAACACGGCGAAGATAAGTTCCGAGATGGCGAACGAAAAGTCATTGCGCGCCTTCTAGATGGTCCCCGCCATGTTCTGGCGACAGGCGGAGGGGCTTACATGAATGACGAAACCCGTGCACTGATTAAGGAAAATGCCGTCAGTGTTTGGCTCAAAGCAGATCTGGATACACTTGTTACCCGCTGCATGAAACGCAACACACGCCCTTTGCTTCGGACCGGTGATCCAAAAGAAATTCTCGGCAATTTGATGCAACAACGATATCCCGTGTATGGCGAAGCCGACATCACCGTCGAGAGCAGCCACGGCCCTCATGAAGTGGTTGTGAACAAAATCGTTTCCGCGCTCAAAAACCAAAAAGTGAAAGAAGAAAATGCGTCCTGACGATCAGGTTGTCCGCGTCCCGCTTGGGGATCGTTCTTATGATATTCTTGTTGGTGACCAACTTATCGAACGGGCTGGAGAGAAAATTGCTCCGCTCCTTCGAAAAAAACGAGTTGCTATTATCACAGATGAAACCGTTGCAAAAATTCATCTAGAAAAACTAATCCAGAGCCTAGCAGATGCGCAGATAGAATCTGTGAGCGTTATTCTCCCTGCCGGAGAGAAAACCAAGTCATTTGATCAGTTTGGCAAACTTCTTGAGATATTACTCAGTCACCAAATCAATCGCGACGAGGCTCTAGTTGCGCTTGGGGGTGGTGTCATTGGTGACATTACAGGCTTTGCGGCTGCAACACTGCGCCGCGGTGTCGATTTCATCCAAATCCCAACCACTCTTTTATCCCAGGTTGATAGCTCCGTTGGCGGTAAAACCGGTATCAATAGCCCCCATGGCAAAAACCTAATCGGTGCATTTTACCAACCCAAGCTTGTTCTTGCGGATGTCGGTGCCCTCTCAACCCTTCCGAAAAGAGAGTTGCTTGCAGGCTATGCAGAGGTCGTAAAATATGGCCTTCTTGGCGATTTCGAATTCTATGAATGGCTTGAGAAAAACGGCGAGGCAGTGGTGGACGGCGATATCTTCGCCCGTATTGAAGCTGTCAAACGGAGTGTTCAGGCAAAGGCCGATATCGTCTCCAAAGATGAAAAAGAAGGGGGAGTTCGCGCCCTCCTTAATCTTGGCCATACTTTTGGCCACGCCTTGGAAGCAGAAACTCAATATGGCCCACACCTTGTCCACGGAGAAGGTGTTGCCATTGGGATGCTGATGGCGATGGATTTGTCTGTCCGATTAGGGCATCTGCAAATTCAGGATGTAAGCCGCGTTCAGCAACACTATATGAGCACAGGCCTTCTTGCGAAATTGCCGAAAATTGACGGTATTTTATGGGAAAGTAACGCTTTGTTGCAACATATGTATCAAGATAAAAAAGTGGATCAAGGACGCCTGACCTTTATTCTGATGCGTGCAATTGGCGATGCTTTCATTACGCAGGAAGCCTCAAACGATCTGGTCCTCCAGACACTCGAACAATTTATCTCGTCAACAAGCCAGGAGGCATAAACGACACCGATGGAAGTAAATTTAGATACGGAACTTTTGATTTCGATTGGAGCAATCATTCTTCTTTTGGCCTGCTCCGGCTTTTTCTCAGGATCCGAAACCGCTCTTACTGGCGCATCTCGCGCTCGCTTGCATCAAATGGAACAATCCGGTGATGAAAAAGCGACCATCGTCAATCGCCTCCGGGATCGTCATACACAGCTAATTAGTGCGATTTTGCTGGGTAATAACCTGGTCAACATTTTGGCTTCAGCGCTGGCGACAAGCCTGATGATTTCATTATTTGGTGAAATCGGGGTTGCATATGCAACCCTTGTAATGACCGCGTTAGTGCTAATCTTTGCAGAAGTTCTGCCAAAAACCTATGCGCTTCGCCGTCCGATCCGTGTTGCTCGGTTCGTTGCCCCCCTCATGCGGCCAATCATTTTTGTTCTAGCGCCCTTCGTAATGGGCGTGAACGCCATTGTTGACGTTACCCTACGGCTGTTTGGTGTTAGCGATAAAAGTTCCGATCCAGATACCTTGTCGGACGCGGCGCAAGATGAACTCCGCGGTGCAATTGATCTGCATTCAGAGGATGCTGGCATCATCATGCATGAACGCCATATGCTGGGGACCATTCTGGATATGGACGAAGTGGATCTGTCAGAAATTATGATCCACCGCAAAAACGTTGAGACCGTCGACGCAAGTAAACCGATTGAAGAGATTCTGGAGAAGGTTCTCTCAAGTCCTTATACGCGCTTGCCACTATGGCGTGATGATCCAGAGAACATCATTGGCGTCATTCATGCGAAAGACGTTCTACGCTCTCTCATTCCTTTGCAAGGCAATTATTCTGGCCTGAATATCGAAGATGTCGCCGCCGAGCCATATTTTGTGCCAGAGACAACAACGCTTCGCAACCAGTTAAACTCGTTTCTGGAGCGCCATGCGCATTTTGCACTTGTGGTTGATGAATATGGTGCGCTGATGGGGTTGGTAACTCTTGAAGACATTCTGGAAGAAATCGTTGGCGACATCGCCGATGAGCATGATGAAGAGCTCTCTGGTGTCCATATTGTGGATGAGTTTACAGTACGGACGGAAGGCACCGTGACCATTCGCGACCTTAATCGCAAATGTAACTGGTCCCTACCTGATGAAGAAGCGGCGACAATTGCCGGACTTGTGATCAACGAAGCAAAAGTAATTCCTGAGATTGGTCAGGTTTTCACCTTCTTCGGTTTTCGTTTCGAAATCACCAAGAAAGAGCGCAACCAAATCACTGAGTTGCGTGTAACAGAGCTTAACGAATAAAAGCCTTCTCTTCTCCAGATAAATAAGCGACATAACCTATGCTGGAAATACTGTTTAACGTTATTGCGCCAGTCCTGATTTGTGCAGGGCTGGGCTTCTACTGGGCAAAAAGTGGGCGGACTTTTCACATGGAAAGCGTCACTGGCCTTGTGACTAACGTTGGCGCACCAATGCTCGTTTTCTCCACACTGATTAATCTGGAAATGGAGCTTTCCACTTTTCTAGAGTTTGGCCTGTTGGCCTTCTATGCTTTATTGGCCTTCATTGTCTTCGGGATTATCGCCCTTAAGTTATTGCGGTGGCCGGTGAGAGACTATCTGTCATCCTTGATATTCCCCAACACAGGGAATATGGGGGTTCCGCTTTGTTTATTTGCCTTTGGTGAAGAGGGGCTTGCCTTTGCCCTAGCCTTTTTCACTGTTCATGCTGTCATGCAGTTTACGCTTGGTGTTTATATCGCCTCTGGCTCCACCTCGCCAGCGCAGCTTGCAAAAACACCACTCATCTATGCGGTTATCATCGCACTCGCACTGAAAATATCCGGTATCCCCACACCAGAATGGATTGTGGATACAGCCAAACTTCTTGGTGGCATTACAATTCCATTAATGTTGATGGCCCTCGGGGTAAGCCTTGCCAACCTCTCTGTTCACCACCTTGGTAAGGCGACAGCGCTATCATTACTGCGGTTGGTACTGGGGTTTGCTGTCGGTATGGGACTTGCGGAGATTTTTGGGCTGGAAGGGGTAGCCCGCGGTGTACTTGTTTTAGAATGCACCATGCCAGTAGCCGTATTTAACTACCTTTTTGCGCTGCGCTATGGGCGTGCGGCAGGAGAAGTGGCTGGATCAGTACTGATCTCAACAACGTTATCTTTCCTAACACTCCCAATACTGCTGGCCTACCTTCTCAGTTGATTTAAAAACCTGACCATTATCAATGCAGTAAGCCAAAATCGCACATCTGATCCGGGATGTGCGGGAGCGTTCTTTACGACTTGGGTGCAGATTTGCATAAGTACAGAACTGATGGATAGTGAGCTTGTTAATCGCGCAAATGCGACGCATGGTATCCCATTCAAGCTTTTCCAATCTGATACTTGTTCGATGTTTCTTTCCCGTTGCCGGGTCAGTAATACTCACATTTCCGTTCATAAGCGACTGATCTGAAGACGACACTACAATATCTCCGAATTTAACATTTAAAAAAAACAATCTTAAGGTGTTTTTTTTAACGTTACTTGGAGCTACTTAGTGAATTCAAATCTCAGATGGCGCCTTTACTTCTAAAGCAAGTGCGTGAACCTTGTTTTTCATCTCTACATCTAAAACCTGATAAATTGACCGCTGACGGGCTACTCTGTTCATGCCCACAAAAGTTTCAGCAACTATTCGGACTGCAAAATGACTTTCGCCTCCCTCAGGTGCGCCTGCATGCCCCGCATGCATTGCAGATTCGTCCTTCACCTCCAACTCAAGTGGAGAGAAAGCTTCTTGCAGTTTCTTTTCAATGGTTTCAGCAACAGACATAAACGGCTCCTTAAATAATTGCGCCAAGATAACATCAAGACAACTATGTTTCCGCCCAATTTTTACGTGCTTATTATTTAGGCAACTACAATTTATGAATTTACACCTTGCCTAACCCCATAATCCTAACTACTTTATATTAGAATTTAACCATGTAAAAACAGATTAGCGATTAAGTAGAAGAAAATTTGTCCAGAGTTGCTTTGAAAGTACGCCAAAAACTAAAAACTGGAGAATTCAATGACAACCGTTCTACAGACGCGCGGCCAAGAGATCGAAGACACGGCACAAGAACACTCCAATTCAGGTATGATAGACGTTCGGCATATCGATCAACATGTCGGCGCACGCATTCGAGAGCGGCGCATTCTGATGGGCTACACACAACAACAAATGGCGAATCTAATTGGTGTTACATATCAGCAGGCCCATAAATATGAGAAGGGCATCAATCGTATTTCCGCGGGACGGCTTTATAGTATCGCCGTCGCTCTGAATGTCCCGATCAGCTATTTTTTTGAAGGGTTATCCCCAACCGACTCGCCCGTGACCTCTAACAGACAACGGATGTGCCTCGAAATGGCGCGTAATTTTTCTTCCATTGAAAATGAGAAATTTCAAGATGCCTTAAGCCATCTTGCCCGCGCTTTGTCGGAGGCTGACACTTAATCTTCACGCTTGAAGGGTTACGTCTTTGAAATTCCAGCAAGACCCTCAAAAATAGCGATAAATTTACTTTTCAAATGCCTCTCTTGCTTGCCTCTTTCACCTGAAAGACCGTAATATGAGGCCATGAGCAGATCATCATCTAAATACCGTTTTAGTGACGACACGAAAACAACCCGCATATGCGATCATCCCGATTGCCATGAGGAAGGGTTACACCGTGCGCCGAAGTCGCGAATGACGGACCGCGGGACGCCAGATGATTATCACTGGTTCTGCCTCCAGCATGTTCGTGAATATAACAAAAACTGGAACTTCTTTGACGGAATGAGTGATGACGAGGTATTAAGGTACAAAGACGAAGACATCACAGGTCACCGTCCAACTTGGAAACTGGGAAGCAGACTGGCGACACCCAAAAGCTCGCCACGTTATGACGATCCGTTTGAGTTTCAAAAAGATGGTGAATTTGGCGATTATGCGCAAGCACGTCGCCCATCTGGCGAGAGAGGCCCAACAGCACCGGAAATGGATCCGGAGCATAGGGCGGCACTTGCTACCTTAAATTTGCAACCCGGGTGTAGCTTAAATGATATTAAAAAGCGCCGTAAAGAACTGGCAAAAAAGTACCATCCGGATGTTCACGGGGGTGACAAAAAAGCCGAAGAAACGTTAAAAACGATCAATCAGGCTTATTCTCACCTTTTATCCAGCGGACAATTCTGAACCAAATCACACTGAATAAAGTATACGGAAGCGTTATGACCCCATTAGAACTCGCCGGAGATGCTCCGGAAATCAACATGCCCGACATCGAACTGTCCGTGCGCGAAGTGTTTAACCTCGACAGTGATCTGAAGGTTCCTGCCTTTAGCCAACGGACAGAGCTAGTGCCTGATCTGGATCCAACCTATGTGTTTGATCACGATACAACCATGGCCATTCTAGCAGGTTTTGCATTTAACCGACGTGTGATGGTTCAGGGGTACCACGGCACAGGTAAATCCACGCATATCGAGCAAGTCGCAGCCCGGCTCAACTGGCCTTGCGTCCGGGTCAATCTGGACAGCCATGTCTCCCGTATTGATTTGGTTGGTAAAGACGCGATTGTTCTGCGTGAAGGTAAACAGGTTACTGAATTCCGTGAAGGGATTCTGCCTTGGGCATTGCAGTCCCCAACGGCGATTGTCTTTGACGAATATGACGCTGGTCGCCCCGACGTTATGTTTGTTATTCAGCGTGTTCTTGAGGTGGAAGGTAAACTAACACTTCTTGACCAGAACCGTGTGATCCGTCCTCACCCGGCTTTCCGCATGTTTGCGACGACGAATACCATTGGTCTTGGCGACACAACCGGCCTTTACCATGGCACACAACAGCTCAACCAAGGGCAAATGGACCGTTGGAACATTGTCACAACGCTGAACTATCTACCTGAGGAAGCCGAGACAGATATCGTCCTGTCCAAACTACAAAGCTATGACACCGCAGAAGGTCGGAAAACAATTCAGGCGATGATTGCTTGTGCTGACCTGACACGTTCTGGCTTTATTAGCGGCGACATCTCCACGGTTATGAGCCCTCGCTCGGTTATCACATGGGCTGAAAACGCTGAAATTTTTGGCGATGTTGCCTTTGCTTTCCGCGTTACGTTCCTTAATAAATGTGATGAAATTGAACGCCCTATTGTTGCTGAGTATTACCAGCGTGCATTTGGTGAGGAACTGCCGGAATCAGCTGCGAATATTGTGAGCTAGGGTCCGGTGGCTTTTTCCAAAGATAAAGAAACGCCAGTAGAAGCTTTTAAGCGGGCAACTACCTCCACGATGCGGGCAATGTCCCATGATAAGGAGTTGGAGGTCCTGTTTGGAACAGATCAACCTGGCCTGATTTCCCATCGGGCCAGAGTGACAAATCCAGGCCGCGACTTACCGGAAGGCGACATCCACAAAATCCGGGGGCAATCTGATAGCCTGGCACTCCGCAAGCGCTATCACGATGACAGCCTGCATTCCCAGCTTGTTCCAACCGGATCAGATGCCCGTGCCATGTTTGACGCGATTGAACAGGCACGTGTGGAAGCCCTTGGCTCCAATCGAATGCAGGGCGTTTCAGACAATCTCTACCGGCAGCTGGATACCCGTTGCAAAGAATCTGGATATGACAGGGTTTACGATAAGACCGATGCGCCTTTATCGGAGGTATTGGGCCTTCTTGTTCGGGAAAAGCTGACAGGAACCCCTGTTCCCTCTTCCGCTAGCAACATGGTTGATCTCTGGCGCGCAGAGATTGAACGTAAGGGCGATGAAGATTTTCAGCAACTGATTGAAACAGCTGACGATCAAACTGCGTTCGCGGCAGCAGCCAAACAGCTCCTACGTGATCTAGACCTCTATGATGAACAAGATGGTATGGAAAGTACCGAGGATGATCAGGGGGAAAGTGACGATGGCGAACAGGACAGCGAAGCAGAAAGCAGCGGAGCTGAGGGTGATGACGAAGCACAAGACGCCAGCGCCGCAGAAGATGCAAGCGCGCAAGAAGGCTCTGGTGATGACAGCACCGATACTGAGGCAGGTGAAACTCTAGAGCAGGAATCGCAAAGTGATGGCGAAGAAGCGGGCCAAGATCGTAAAGCCGCCTACCCAGATGATTTCCGCAACTCCATAGAGGAAGAAGCTTACAAAGCATTCACAACTGAGTTTGATGAAGTAGTTCAAGCACTGGATTTATGCGAACCGGAAGAGCTTGGCAGATTACGGCATCAGCTGGATCAGCAGCTTTCCACCATGCATACCTTGGTCAGCCGCCTTGCCAACCGCTTACAGCGCAAGCTACAAGCGCAGCAAAACCGCTCATGGTCCTTTGATCTTGAGGAGGGCATGCTGGATGCAGCGCGTCTCTCACGCGTGGTTGTGGACCCACTTCTCCCTCTCTCCTTTAAGCAAGAGCAGGACACAGAGTTCAGGGATACAGTGGTTACTCTTCTGATCGATAATTCTGGTTCCATGCGGGGTCGTCCCATTTCTATCGCGGCGGTTTGTGCAGATATTCTGGCGCGAACATTGGAGCGGTGCTCGGTAAAGGTCGAGATCCTTGGCTTCACAACGCGTGCGTGGAAAGGCGGTCAATCCCGAGAAAAATGGTTAGAAGAGGGTAAAAATCCTAATCCCGGCCGCTTGAACGATTTGCGCCACATTGTCTATAAACCTGCGGATCACCCTTATCGCCGGGCGAAACAATCCCTTGGCCTTATGCTGAAGGAAGGTTTGCTGAAAGAGAATATTGATGGTGAAGGTCTCATGTGGGCGCATAGCCGCATCATTGGCCGCCCAGAGCAACGCCGTATTCTAATGGTTATCTCTGATGGGGCTCCGGTGGATGACAGCACCTTGTCCGTCAATCCGGGGAATTATCTGGACCGGCACTTGCGGGAAGTCATCAACTGGATCGAGACAAAATCCCCAGTTGAGCTTATAGCCATCGGCATTGGCCATGATGTCACACGTTATTACCAGCAAGCGGTGACCATTATCGACGCGGAGCAATTGGGCGGCGTTATGATGGAGCAACTGGCCGATCTATTCGATGAGAACAAACCGGCCAAGAAAGCTGCTGATCGCTGGTAAATTACGATAAATGTTTGCCGAAGAATTCCATGCTACGCTTCCATGCCAACTGGGCGTCTTCGGCATCAAATCGTCCGCCGGATGGGTTGGCAAAGGCATGATCTGCTTCATACCAGTAATTCTCCGGCGCTGGCTGGCCTGCCTCCTCCATCTCCGCCTCAAAGCCCGCGACCATCTCTTTATTAATCCACTTGTCCTTAGTTGCGAAATGGCCTTGAAGAGGACCTTTTAAGGATTTCAAGGCGTCAGCTTCCCGCGTTACATTGCCATAATATACAATCGTCGCGTCCATTGGCGCGGCGATAGAAGTATTTAGTGACCAACCGCCACCAAAACACCATCCGATAACGCCAATCTTATCAGTGGTCTGAGCATCTGATTTCGCCCAATTTGACCAAGTAACAAGCGTATCCGTCGCCTCTTTGGCGTCAACTGACTGCATGTATTTCTTTGCTTCTTCCGGGGTTGTACCCACATTGCCACTATAGAGGTCAACGGCAACAGCCAGATAACCCTGTTTGGCAAAATCAGCTGCAACAGATTTAATCTGGTCGTTAAGGCCCCACCATTCATGAATTAGAATCACACTGGGTGCCATTTTCTGCTCTGGCCGGGCCACAGCCGCCTTAACGGACTTTCCCGATGGCAGGGTTAGGGTTTCCATTTGCACCCCATCCGCCACCATTTTGGCAAGCGCTGGGTTGGCCAGAATCGCGCCCAAGGGAAGGAGGCTTGCCCCTTTCAAAATATCTCTGCGTGCTTTCATATTTGCATCTCCCTGTTATCGCCCCAAGATTCAGATGGGAAGTGAAGACGAAAAAAGCAAGCAGACACAAAAAAACGAGCGGCTAATTGCTCGCTCGTTTTTAAATTCGGTATGGAAAGCAGAAGTTAGGCGACAGCCTGTGCTTTCTTGATTTCGCGTTTAACGCGACGTGCCTGCAGAGACAGCTTGTCATCTTTGGCTTTCAGCAGGAAGTTATCCAGACCACCGTTATGCTCAACAGAACGCAGAGCAGCAGCAGAAACTTTCAATCCGAAAGAGCGACCAAGTGTTTCAGACATCAGACGAACGTCCTGCACGTTAGGCAGAAAACGACGACGAGTTTTGTTGTGGGCATGGCTGACATTGTTGCCGGCCTGAACACCTTTACCTGTCAATTCACAACGACGGGCCATAGCGCACCTCATTTGAAAACATAGAAATACCGGCCTTGCAGCCGGTTACGTGTGGAAGGCTTTTAAGGAATGGCAGCCCCCTCGTCAACCCTATTTACGCTATTAAGACACAATTCGTGAATTTCGCGGATTTTTTCCGGCTATTTACCCAAAAAAACAGCTAATAATTCACGTGCCGCTGCCGTTGGGCTCGTATTTCCTGCTTTCACCGCAACTTCTTTTTCCGGCAACATGGTAGCGACAACTGGATGATCCCGTAAGTGATTCATTAAACTGTCATCAATTTCAGACCACATCCAAGCTGCGGCCTGATCCGCCCTCTGCGCTTGAAGCTCCCCTTCTGCGTCACGGGCCTCTCGATATTCATTAATGGTATCCCATAGCTCCGCAATACCGATTTTCTTAAGGGCTGATGTCATCAACACCTTGGGCGTCCAAAGCTTGCTTTTTGGACGCATCAGGCCCACAGCACCGCGATATTCATTAGCAGCGCGCTTTGCGACCGGAATTAGATCTCCGTCGGCTTTATTAATAACAATCAGGTCCGCGAGCTCCATCACTCCGCGCTTAATCCCCTGAAGTTCATCCCCACCCGCAGGAGCCAGCAACAACATGAAGATATCTACCATGTCAGCAACGGTAGTCTCGGATTGCCCGACACCTACTGTTTCAATCAGGATCACGTCATAACCTGCAGCCTCGCAAAGCAGCATTACCTCTCTGGTTCGGCGGGCCACCCCCCCAAGCGATCCACCAGATGGAGACGGGCGAATAAACGCGTTCGGGTCGCGCGACAGCTCCTCCATCCGTGTTTTATCACCAAGGATTGAGCCTCCCGTTCTTTTTGAAGACGGATCGATGGTAAGGACTGCCACCTTATGCCCCATCCCGGTTAGATGACGACCAAAGGCTTCAATAAATGTGGATTTACCGACCCCAGGAGTACCCGAGATCCCGATACGGATCGATTTGCCAGTGTCAGGCAACAATTCAGTCAGCAGATGCTGTGCCTGTTCCTGATGATCTTTTCGAAGGGATTCTGCCTGGGTAATAGCCCGGGCCAAAGCACGACGGTCCCCCCGGCGAACTTTTTCCGCCATCGCGACCATCTCAGCAGACTTATTTTTGTCGTTTTCTGTCATGATTATCCGGTATGGGAAATTAGCGAGCATCCGTCAAGAAGAATGCCATTTTTTGCAAAAGATGCTATCAACCGAGTGTATTTTTCTAAGGATTTGAAAATGACAAACTCTACATCCTCACTTGAGCAATTGGCCGAGCAGGTCGCAAAAAATGCATATTCCCCCTATTCCACCTTTTCCGTTGGCGCAGCCATTAGAACCGCTGCGGGGAATGTCTATTCAGGCTGTAATGTGGAAAATGTGTCGTCTGGCCTAACTGTCTGTGCGGAGAGAAATGCAGTCGGTGCCGCCATTGCAGCGGAGGGGAAATCCATGAAAGTTGAGGAAGTTTTCGTAACTAACTTCAATGCGGAGGGAGCCACAGTTCATTGCTCACCTTGCGGAGCCTGTCGCCAGGTACTTGCAGAATTTTCAAGCCCAGATACGAAAGTAACGTACCGGGGCGCAGAAAATGACATAGAAACCAATATGGGCCAGTTGCTGCCGGACGGATTTACCTTTTAATCCATCCGGCGCAACGTCAATCTGTGAAACCTTTCAAGAAGCTTGAGATATTGGCGCCGAGATAATCTCGGTTATACCCACCTTCCTGAATTAACACGGTCGGGATGTTTAGCGCTGCAATGCTCGCTGCAATACGGCCAAAGCCTGGCGTTGTAATTTTAAGACCATCCAACGGATCCCCCTCAAAAGCATCAAGTCCCAGCGCGACAAACAGCACATCTGGCGCATATGACGTCAGTGCGATCTTGGCTTTCTCAAGATAGGGTAGATAATCATCATCGCCTGTTCCCGGCGGAACCGGTACATTGAGGTTATACCCCTCACCCTGCCCCTCTCCGCGTTCATGTGCGTAACCAGAGAAGAATGGATAATAATCCGTTGGATCACAGTGAAGCGAAATAGTAAACACATCGCTTCTATTATAGAAAATGCCCTGCGTGCCATTTCCGTGATGGACATCTACATCCAGAATAGCAACCCGCTGTACTTTCTCCAGCGCGTGCTGCGCCGCAATTGCAACGTTATTCAAAAAGCAGAAGCCGCCCGCCTGATCCTGATAGGCATGATGCCCAGGAGGACGGCAGAGGCCATAAGCCACAGCTTTTGCAGACATATCATCCAACACGATGTCAGCAGCCGTCAGCGCGACGTTTGAAGACGCCACACAAGCAGCCCAAGTATCAGGTCCGATCGGCGCGGACAAATCCGTAGTGTAGTATCCAACTTCACCGATGATACCGCTTGGGTAGGAAGTCATGTGACGTCCCGGGTGAATATTCGGCAGAACTTCTTCGTTATCCATGCCCGCCGCTTTCCAGCGGGCGGCGATCGTTTCCAGAAAATACAGATATTCGGGGGTGTGGATCGCGGCTCTAGGGCCCGGACCAAAATCTTTTGCCTCAACCACTTCGTGGCCGGTTTCCGTCAACCCTGCATGCAATGCCTCTGCACGGCCGGGGACTTCTTGGGGCTCATGGAACGAACCCGCCTTAATATAGGTCTTAGGGTGGTGCCGGTCATGTTCCGGGCTGTAAACAAACTTCATTTCCTGCCTTCCTTGACTTCTTATTGGGTTAAGAAAGGCAGGAAATTCCTTAGGCGTCAAGCCGCCTGTTGTTTACGGATCAACTCAAGAACCTCTGCTGCTGCGGCCGGGATGTTTGTACCTGGCCCATAAATAGCAGACACACCAGCATCATAGAGAGCGTCATAATCCTGAGCCGGAATAACACCGCCGCATACGACGAGAATGTCACCAGCATCCTGTTTTTTCAGCTCTTCAATGATCTGAGGCACCAAAGTTTTATGCCCTGCGGCTTGCGAAGAGATACCAATCACATGAACGTCGCTTTCCACTGCATCTTTCGCCGCTTCAGCAGGCGTCTGGAACAATGGCCCAACATCCACATCAAATCCAATATCGGCAAAGGCGGTCGCAATAACCTTCGCACCGCGATCATGGCCATCCTGCCCCAGTTTCACAACCAGCATACGCGGACGGCGCCCTGTCTCGGCGGCAAACCCTTCGATATCTTTCTGGATCTGTTCAAAACCTGCATCGCCTTCATAGGCAGCACCATACACACCGCTGATAGAGCGGATTTCCGCACGATGACGATCAAACACTTTTTCCATGGCGTCAGAAATCTCCCCAACCGTTGCCCGAACACGTGCCGCATTCACACATAGCTCCAGCAAGTTCTCACCACCACGTGCACCTTCCGTCAGCGCATCCAACGCCGCCTGACACGCGGCTTCATCACGTGTTGCCCGGATTTTCTCAAGACGAGCAACCTGCTGACGAAGAACCTCCGTATTATCCACATCAAGGATTTCGATATTACTATCGTCTTCTGTGATCTTGTATTTATTCACACCAACGATCACTTCTTCACCGCGGTCGATACGAGCCTGACGTCGCGCTGCTGATTCTTCGATTTGAAGCTTCGGCATTCCGCTTTCAACGGCTTTTGTCATACCGCCCAGCTCTTCAACCTCTTCGATTAGCTTCCAAGCATCTTCGATCAAAGAATTCGTCAGGCTTTCGATATAATAACTTCCCCCCAGCGGATCGACGACCGCCGGCACACCAGTTTCTTCCTGAAGGATCAACTGCGTGTTCCGCGCAATACGAGCGGAGAAATCCGTGGGCAACGCGATCGCTTCGTCCAGCGCATTCGTGTGAAGGCTCTGAGTGCCACCAAGTGCGGCTGCCATAGCCTCATATGCTGTGCGGATAACATTATTGTAAGGATCTTGCTCAGTCAGACTAACTCCAGATGTCTGGCAGTGCGTCCGCAACATCAATGACTGAGGCTTTTGAGGATCAAACTGCTTCATGACACGTGCCCAAAGAACACGCGCCGCCCGCAATTTCGCGATTTCCATGAAGAAATTCATTCCGATCGCAAAGAAGAAACTGAGGCGCGGTGCAAAATCATCGATTTTCAGGCCAGAAGCCATCGCAGCGCGGGCATATTCCAACCCATCCGCAATCGTAAATGCAAGCTCTTGAACCTGAGTAGCTCCCGCTTCCTGCATGTGATAGCCGGAAATGGAAATGGAGTTAAAGCGCGGCATATTCTTGGACGTGTACCCAATAATGTCACCGATAATGCGCATGCTGGGCTCAGGCGGATAGATATAAGTATTCCGTACCATGAACTCTTTCAGAATATCATTCTGAATGGTGCCAGCTAATTTGTCTGGAATGACCCCTTGCTCTTCTGCTGCGACAATATAGTTTGCCAAAATTGGAAGAACAGCACCGTTCATTGTCATTGAGACAGACATTTCATCGAGCGGAATACCGTCAAACAGGATTTTCATGTCCTCGACCGAATCAATCGCAACACCTGCTTTACCAACATCACCAACTACGCGCGGGTGATCACTGTCATAACCACGGTGAGTTGCCAGATCGAATGCAACCGAAAGGCCCTTTTGACCCGCGGCCAAGTTGCGGCGATAAAAAGCGTTTGATTCTTCTGCTGTTGAGAAACCGGCATACTGACGAACAGTCCAAGGACGGTTCGCATACATGGTGGAGCGAACACCGCGTTTATATGGTGCAAAGCCTGGAAGTTCATCTTCCAATGGTAATTCTTTTACATCCTCAGCAGTGTATAGCGGCTTAACGGCGATTCCCTCGGGTGTATCCCAAGTCAAATCTTCCAGTTTCCGTCCCCGCAGCTCTTTCTCTGCTTGCTCTTCCCATTCATTAAGAGTGGGTTTTGGAAATTCGCTCATATCCCTAATTCCTCTTTTTTGGCGCGATTGTGCACCGCACCACTGCAGAATGTCAATTTCCCGGACCCCGTTTTTCGGCGGTTTTGTTTCTTTTGGCTTATACCAGAGACGCACATAATACGCCAATTTTCGCGCTTAAGCTAACGGTCGTTTGGCAAAAGTGCAATTTTTAAATGTTAAAAGCCTCAAAAATCAAATTCCTTGCGATTAAGAGGCAAGTTGCTATCTATGGGGCAACGGGGATGCCCGTGATTTAAGACGCGTTTTAAGGTAAGGCAGACTTATGTCTCTGGATTTAAGTCTTCATAACAGCCGGGTAACGGCCGTTCTGGGGCCCACAAATACGGGAAAAACCCATCTCGCCGTTGAACGGATGATGGCACATAGCGATGGTGTCATCGGCCTGCCTTTGCGCTTACTTGCCCGCGAAATTTATGACCGAATTGTCAGCGTTAAAGGGGCTGCGAATGTCGCACTTGTGACAGGGGAAGAAAAAATCATCCCCCCCCAAGCCTCTTATTTTGTCTGCACTGTTGAGGCCATGCCTCTGGATAGAGGGTTTCAATTCGTCGCAGTGGACGAAATCCAACTGGTCGCGGATCCAGAACGGGGGCACACTTTTACGGATCGTCTATTACACGCCCGCGGTAAACAGGAAACCATGTTCCTTGGTGCTGACACCGTGAGGGGCTGGATCCAGAAACTGATCCCGACTGCACAATTCATTACCCGAGAGCGATTCTCCCGGCTCACCTACAAAGGACCTAAAAAAATCTCTCGGTTGCCATCACGCTCGGCAATCGTGACATTTTCTTCGAACGATGTGTACGCCATTGCGGAACTGGTCAGGCGTCAGCGCGGCGGCGCCGCAGTTGTCATGGGAAGCCTCTCACCCCGGACAAGGAACGCGCAAGTCGAGCTCTATCAGTCAGGTGAAGTGGATTACCTTGTTGCGACCGACGCTATCGGTATGGGGCTCAACATGGATATCGATCACGTTGCGTTCGCCAGTACCTATAAATTCGATGGTGTTATGGGCCGAAGCCTCTCTGTGAATGAAATGGCACAAATCGCAGGACGTGCGGGCCGCCATATGAATGACGGCAGCTTTGGTGTGACAGCAAATGTACAACCACTAGACCCTGAACTCATTGAACAGATTGAAGATCACCGCTTTGAGCCGATCAAACACATCACGTGGCGCAACCGAAATCTGGACTTCAATACCGTCCGCGATTTATTACGGGCGCTTGAAAAGCCGCCGAAATACAAAGGTATGATCTCCCCAAGAGAGCCCGACGACTATCGAAGCCTGAAGTCTCTTTCAAAAGACGCGGACATTCAGCAATACTCACAAAATGCAGCGACAGTCCGTCAGCTATGGCAGGTTTGCCAGATCCCGGATTTTAGGAAAACAATGCATGATGTGCATATCCGACTGATTAAAGATGTTTTCATAAAACTTCAAAATCCGTCGGGTAAACTCTCGCCGGATTGGATCAATTCTCACTTGAAACGGCTTAAAAAAACCGATGGTGATATTGATACTTTGGCAACACGCATTGCTCATACGCGCACTTGGACCTATATTTCCCATGTTCAGGACTGGGTAGATGATTATAAGCATTGGCAAGAAGTTGCCCGTAGAATAGAAGATACGCTATCAGATGCTCTGCATGAGCGTTTGACGCAAAGATTTGTAGATCGCCGCACCTCTGCATTGGTGCGTAAATTGAAAGACAGTAGTCAATTGGAAGCAGAAATTAACGAAGCCGGTGACGTGCACGTTGAAGGTCACTTCATTGGAACACTTGAAGGATTGCGTTTCGCCGCGGATATGTCCGCCAATAGCGCAGAGGCACGGACCCTGCGAAACGTTGGGAACAAAGCGGTAGTCCAAGCGATTACGACCCGAGCGCAAGAACTTGCCGCGGCCGCAGATGAAGATATCAGCCTGAATGAAAAAGCAGAGGTCATTTGGCGCGAGATGGTTGTAGGACGCCTGACCAAAGGCGATTCAGCCCTTCGCCCAAAAGTCATTCTGTTGGCCAGCGAGCAATTGAACGGTGCGCCTCTTGATGCGGCGACAAAGCGTCTGAATGATTGGATCTTGAGCCAAATTCAGACACGTCTGGGTCAATTGGCAAAATTGTCCGATCTTCCTCTGACAGGCGCTGCACGAGGAATTGCTTTCCAGGTTAGTGAAAATATGGGAGTTCTGCCACGCTATGTGGTGAACGATCAAATACGCCTGCTGGATAAGAAGGACTTTGGCCGTCTTAAATTTGGGGGACTTCGCGTTGGCTATGAACATGTCTTCATGCCTCTTCTCCTGAAACCGGATCCAACATCGCTGCGATGCCTACTTTGGGCCATCAATGAAGAGCGCAAAGAAATTCCTGCGGCACCTCCTGCGGGACGTGTTTCTTTTGAAGTTACCGAAAAACTACCACGTTCCTACTGGTTAACTGCTGGTTACGCGCTTTATGACAATCTAGCCGTACGCCTTGACATGCTGGACCGTTTGGCAGGCATGCTGCGCCGCGCCTCCCGTGGCCTTTTAGAAGAGCCGCAAAAGCCTGCGGAAGCAACCAAAGCGGGCGAAAAACCTGCAGAGGGCACGGCGTCTGAGCAACCAGACGCAGAGGCACCTGTGACGGAAGCGCCTGCTGAAACAGCAACTGAAACTGAGTCAGAAGCCACAGCAGAAGCTGTGGCTCCAGGCACGCAGACTGAGACCCCTGAAGCTCAGGTTGAGACAGCGGCGGAAGAAACCCCTGTGCCTGAAGAGGTTGAAAAACCGTCTTCAGAGGGTAAAGACAAACCTCGTAATTTGGCTTTCAAACCAACCCACGAGATGCTGTCTTTGGTTGGCACAACGCGTGAACAGTTCACTCTGATCCTTAAATACCTCGGCTACGAAGCCAAAGGAGAAGGTGAGGAGCTTACTTATCAAAGAGCACCGTTCAAAAAGCGCAAATCCGCCAAACCGCATGCACCGCGCAAAGGTGGGAAGCCAGCTGGCAAGAAAGGCCCTGCAAAAGGTAAGGGCGGCAAACCACGTGGTCCAATGAGTTCAAAGCCGAACCAAGGCAGAAAAGAGATTGATCCAGATTCGCCATTCGCGGTTCTACAGTCTTTGAAAAACAAGTAAGCAATGGAAAACGGGCAGTCCGGAGTAGAAACATCCATCCGCGTGGATCGCTGGCTTTGGTTTGCCCGTTTTTTCAAAAGTCGTAGTTTGGCGGCAAAGCTTGTTCAAGGACGGAAAGTTCGTCTTAACAGTGTTGTAATTGCCAAGCCTAGCGTAAGCGTGAAAGCTGGTGATGTCCTCACTTTTCCACAAGGGAAAGACATACGGGTCATCAAAATCATCAACATCGGTAGCAGACGGGGCCCAGCCCCTGAGGCACAAGGTCTTTATGAAGATCTGGCCCCCAAGGAAGATAAACCTGCAGCAGATAAAGAAACTGCAATTTTGAACAAACCCGGCTTCGAGCGGGAAAAGGGAGCGGGACGACCGACAAAAGCGGACCGCCGAGCCCTTGAAAAATTACGTCATAAATCAGATGATCCTATGTGATCTGCATGAGGCTGAGTGAGACTGAACATGAGCGCATATAAAGAACTTTCCAAATATTTCCAGAGTTGGAATGAGGGCGATGTTGGGTATTTCAAGATCGCCCCGGTCAAGTTAAGCGTGACCACCAACGCAACAGATCTGGAACAAGCCACACGCGAAACCGCAAAAGAAATCGAAGCTGAAGTATCCTATGCGTGGGATCTTGGCGATAGTCAAAGCGAAGCGTGGTGGCTTGAATGGGGTGGCTTCAATCTGGAAGAAGAAATTCCGTTTTATGCGGCAACAAGCTTGCCTGAAGCGGAGCAGAAAATCCGTGATTTCGATCCGAAAGACAATGATTTTGAGTGCGATACGCTGGATGAGTTTAAATTTCTGCTTTTCAATGCATATGACGAAGACCTAAAAGCAGATGATTTGAAACGCGGTTTCCGTCTATGGCTGGAAAACTTGGATAAACCTGCTCTCAAAATCCTCAAGAAAGATCTGGAAAGCTGGGCAAGCCGGGCAAAATAACAGCTAATCTTTAAAGGTTACATAGGCGGCATAAACCCGTGTCGCCGTTGTAATCCAGCACATCACGCCAAAGATAAATGCGATCCATAGAAAATAGTCAGGCAACAGGCAGAACAGAATAAAAACAAAAATTGTCTCCGCCCCTTCTGCAAGGCCACCTAAATAATATAGGGACTTAATCCCGCGAATATCTGTGGAAATATTATGTTTCGCAGCCATAGCAGCATAAGCCAGAAATGTAGATGCCGTTCCCATAAAACTGAAAATCAGGAAAGCTGCGACAAGTGTGTTTTCTGGTCGTGCCCAAGCGAACGCAAACACAATTCCTGAATAGAAAACAAAATCACTAACAATATCCAGATAACCACCAAAGTCTGATATAATGGAATGGCGCGCTACGGCCCCGTCCAACCCATCGAAGATCCGGTTAATCAGTATCAGCCCCAAAGCAATCAAATACTGCTCATGAACGATAAATGGAATGGCTGTCATTCCGACTAAAAAGCCGATGACAGTAACCACGTTAGCTGAGATCCCGGTCGCAACAACTTTCGCCCCTAAAGAATTTAGAGGAGGATCAATATATTGCCTTAACGCCGCATCAAACATGGAAATACAAGCTTCTTCAAAATGTTAAAGACTATTGTACATAAAAGAAGGCTGTCATTTGTAAACTGAAAAGCAACCTGATCGCAAAAATTTGAGCAAAATACTTTGAAGAAGAGTTGTTCAATAATGAACTGTTAACCGTTATCGTCTTACATTCTGCCTACATTCAGTACTAATAAACGGGCGAGTAATGAAACGGTTTGAAGCAGCCATCTACAACGAAGACGTCTTGAGCGCGCTCAAAGAAGGTCTGCACCATAAAGACCTTAATGACGATTGGGCTGACACCCACTATTTCGAATTAAAAGCAAACTCCTTGGACGAAGCATGGAATATCATGCAGCGAAAATATCGCTCCGAACATGGCTTCGTCATCAAGGCGATTGAATGTCTCGATCCAGAGGACTGAGGATCAATATCCAGTATAATAAGGATTTGTGCCACCGGCATGGTCTGTAACGTCCAGAACCTGTGAAATAGCCGGAACTGCACGCTTTATTTCGACTTCAACCCCTTGCTTAAGCGTCGCATCGGCCATTCCGCAGCCCTGACACCCGCCCGCCATTTCCACATAAGCGATATCTTTTTGGATATCGATAAGATTGATGTAACCACCATGTGCGGCAATTGCTGGATTGATACGTGTCTCAAGCAGAATTTTAATGGTTTCTGCTTCCGGTGTTTTAAGGCCGGGGCGGTCTTCACCATCATCGGCGCTTTCATCAACCATCCGCTCGAACCGGACACGGCTCACCTCTGGCACAAAATGCTTAAGCGTGTTTTCGATTTTAATCTGGGTTCCAAACGCGGGCGTGCTAAGGCCACTGCTATCCATTTCTAGAATAATAGTACCATCTTCAGGATCATAGGCTTTAAACGCAACGTCACCGCCATCTTCCTGAATTTGCGCGCGAATACGCTCTTCAACGAGTTCTTTAACAGAATCAACAATCTTCCGCTCTGCCTCGGTGTAATTGGCTTCGCTTGCTGGCACCTCCACAGGGCCGTTCATAACGGGCATACCCGTCATGTAGTGGTCCATGATCGCAGCGAGCACCATAGGCTTCAGCTGTATCCACATGGCCCCTTTTTCAGATGCAGCGACCTTTGTAATGGTGATCTGATCCTCGCCAAGCTCTACGCCCGCAACCCCCGGAATAGCAAACAAGCGCTCCGCCAAGGGAGATCTTCCTTTGGCCGCCTCTTCATTCTCGAAAGAAATCGATCCACTTTGCATCACCTGCCGGCCCGGCAGGAACTGCATCCTGTCTTCATCTTTTAAAGGCAGGGTTTGAATAAACATGTAACTCACTCCAGCTTCGCAAATCCATCACATAGTGTCAGCTATCAGATTGCCCCTGACACCACAAGTGCTATGTGTCAGATAAGCAATAGGTGGCACAAAACAAGCCTTATACAGTCGCAACCGGATTAGCCGGAGAGCCCACAGCTCCGGGCAACCTGAGCGGCGGCGCCGTGAGGAAAAAGCGGGATCGCCTTTGCTTTTTCAGCCAGGCATTCAGATCCGCCAAATACCATAACTCGCCTAAATGAATGCCCAGCTTAAACAAGCAATGCTCGTGAATTGGTAAGGCCGCACAACAATCCCCATGCCCCGGCTTCGCCGGATAGGTCTCAACAGCATAGTTATCAGCAATTAAGACAGACAGCCCGCTATCTGTAATCCAATTGAGAAGTTTTTGATCCCGGCCATTCAATGTCGCACATGAGTTGTGCAGTTTCTCTTTGTCTGGCTGACCAGCCATCTCAACAATCATGGTCGCGAACCCAGTGTGAAGGCAAACCATATCCCCGCTTTCGACAACCACCTCGTCTTCTTCCATGATTTGCATTAAATCATCATATCCAACAGAGACAGCATCTCGGCCAAAATGTCCTTCAAGGTCAATCATTACGCCGCGCCCTTGCACCCCCTTTGCCGCCATACTATCGATCCCCAGCGCTTTGGAATACATCGTTCCCTCGGGACCAAATTTGCCCACATGTTGATCACCACGATACCCGTTGTAATAAACGACTTCAGCAATGCCATCATCATCAGCATCAAACTCCTGCCCCACGTGGGAAAGCCCATCCCACTGTGTCGAGTATTGGGTGTGTAGAAAAACGGCATCGTCACTGATCACGTCATAAAATTGAGGAAAATCCTGAGAGAGTAGATAGTTGGAATTATCCTTCTCTCCGCGCTG
>JAEPMY010000074.1 GCA_017643685.1 Sneathiella sp. | reverse complement strand
CAACAGATGATCCGCGGGAACCAAACTGTCAAGCGTCACCATCTCAAGTTCGGTTTGTAAAGGAGTGGGTTTTTTAAGCATTCCCCATTGAATCAAAAGTCCCCGCAAATAGCGAGGACTTTGTCAGCAGTCTGAGCCCGGACTTTCATCCGGGCTTTTTCTTTTACAGGATAAATTTGGAAAGATCAGTGTTTCCGGTGAGCTCTCCTAAATGTTCATTCACATAAGCGGCATCCACCGTCACTTCTTCCCCTCCGGAATCAGTGGCGGAGAAGCTAATCTCTTCCAGAACTTTTTCCAAAATTGTGTGCAGTCGGCGTGCGCCAATATTTTCAACGGTTGCGTTCACCTCTGCCGAGATACGGGCGATTTCATCAATGGCATCATCTGTAAAAGTGAGTTTCACTTCTTCTGTCTCCATCAGCGCAACATACTGTTTCAGCAGACTGGCTTCAGGTTCAGTTAAAATGCGTTTGAAATCATCTTCGGTGAGCGCTGTCAATTCCACCCGAATTGGCAGGCGACCCTGCAGTTCCGGCAGTAGGTCAGATGGCTTTGCCACATGAAACGCGCCGGAGGCGATAAACAGGATATGGTCGGTTTTGACAGAACCGTATTTGGTGCTGACCAACGTGCCTTCAATCAGTGGGAGGAGGTCACGCTGCACGCCTTCACGGCTGACATCAGCACCCTGACGATCACTACGGGCACAGATTTTGTCAATCTCATCAAGGAAGACAATGGCGTTATTTTCGACCAACTGCAGGGCTTCCCGGACCACTTCATCTTCATCCAGAAGCTTGTCACCTTCTTCATCCAGAAGAATTTTATAGCTGTCTTTAACTTTCAGTTTCCGAGGTTTGGTTGGCTTCCCGCCCATTTTCCCGAAAATGTCATTCAGGTTCAGCATGCCCATTTGGGCACCTGGCATTCCAGGAATTTCAAAGGTTGGCATGCCGCCAGCGCTGTTATCGACAAGATTTAATTCTATTTCCTTGTCGTTGAGATCACCTTCGCGCAGCATTTTACGGAATTTCTGGCGGGTTTCGGCAGTTGCGCTCTCCCCGACCAGCGCATCGAGAACGCGCTCTTCCGCGGCAAGCTCTGCTTTTGCTGTAACGGATTTCCGTTTCTGTTCGCGGATCATGTTAATCGCCACTTCGACAAGATCACGTACAATCTGTTCCACGTCGCGGCCAACATAACCCACCTCTGTGAATTTAGTGGCTTCGACTTTCACGAACGGGGCATGTGCCAGCTTTGCAAGGCGGCGGGAGATTTCTGTTTTACCGACACCAGTTGGGCCGATCATCAGAATGTTTTTTGGCAGCACTTCATCACGGAGATCATCGGAGAGTTGTTGCCGGCGCCACCGGTTGCGCAGCGCAATGGCAACAGAGCGTTTCGCATCGCTTTGACCGACAATGTGACGGTCCAGTTCATACACGATTTCGCGGGGACTTAAATTTGCCATTCTTTAGATACTCTCGACGGTAAGGTTTTCATTGGTGTAAACGCAGATATCTGCGGCGATTTTCATGGCTTTGCGGGCAACCTGCTCGGCGTCATAACCATCAACGTCAACTAGGGCGCGAGCCGCTGAAAGGGCGAAATTACCGCCCGATCCAATAGCAATAATGCCGTCTTCCGGCTCCAGCACGTCGCCGTTACCGGTCAGGATCAGGGATACGTCTTTATTGACGACGGCCATCATTGCTTCCAGACGGCGGAGATATTTATCAGTACGCCAGTCTTTGGCAAGCTCAACACAGGCGCGAGTCAGGTTGCCGGGATGCTGTTCCAGTTTGGCTTCCAGCCGTTCAAACAAAGTGAAGGCATCAGCCGTTGCACCGGCGAAACCAACAATCACATCACCGCGAGCGCCAATGCGGCGGACTTTGCGGGCGTTGCCTTTAATGACAGTCTGGCCCAGTGACACCTGCCCATCACCGGCGATGACAACTTTCCCATCTTTGCGAATGGACAGGATGGTGGTGCCGCGCCAGCTTTTTGGTTGTTCGGACATATTCTTCTATTTTCCTGAACTGATTTGAAAATTGCGTTAGCCGAGATGTAACCATTTTCTGCGGCGGGTCAAGGGGACGGACGTGAGCCCGAAGCCGTGGTTATGTCTCAAAGATATTCACAAGCGTGAATATGAGGCGTCTTGTCAGGGTCACAAATGGAATAGATCTTAACTCAAATACAAGGCAAGACGCATGAATTTGACCCAAGGGCCAACCGGGCAGTCCCCGGTAACGCAGCCTTCAGATCGGCAGACAAATCTTCAGGCTATCTTTGATATTCTGGCATATCTGCATGTGGATGCCCGCCGCGATGGTCATCCAGAGCTGGCAGATCGACTAGATTTCGCCATGAACTATGTTGAGGGCAAGTTGAAGGAAATAAAAAATGGGGCCTAAAGGCCCGTTTTCTGCGGAGATAATACGCGCCAAACGCTTGTTTAACTTGGATTCAAGGGCGTTAACTGTTATATCCACGCTGGATATTACAGATAACTGAGCCCGGAAGGATGGTTCATGCGTGAAGGTCGTGTAACTCGGAATACCAAAGAAACCCAGATTGAAGTAAGTGTTAATCTGGATGGAACTGGTCAATATGATGTCGATACAGGTATCGGCTTTTTGGATCATATGCTTGAAAACTTCTCCAAGCATAGCCTTATTGATCTGAAAGTACGGGCCAAAGGTGATCTGCACATCGATTTCCACCATACGACCGAAGATTCTGGTATTGCCATTGGTATGGCGGTAGCGGAAGCGCTGGGTGACCTGAAAGGGATTACCCGTTATGCATCCGCCTATATCCCAATGGATGAAACCCTGTCCCGTGTATCATTGGATATTTCCAACCGTCCCTATCTGATCTGGAAGGTGAATTTTACACGCGATAAATTGGGTGAAATGGATACAGAGCTGTTTAAAGAATGGTTCCAGGCCTTTGCCATGGCGGCGGGGATTACCCTGCATGTGGAAAATCTTTATGGCGAGAATAACCACCATATCATTGAAAGCTGTTACAAGGGCCTAGCCCGCGCCATGCGGATCGCAACTGAAATCGATCCGCGCCGCGCCGATAGCGTGCCTTCAACAAAAGGGGTTCTGGGCGGTAGCCTGTAATCTTTTCCCAACTTACAGCGATAGGCTGCGGCGTGGATCTTGCCGCAGCAGTTGGATATTAGAATGATTACTGTAATTGACTATGGCTCGGGCAATCTTCGCTCTGCGGCCAAAGCATTTGAGCGGGCAGCGGTAGCGACAGACTATCAAGGTGAGGTGGTTGTGACCAGCGATCCGGATGTCGCAGCGAAAGCAGACCGGATTGTTCTACCGGGTGTTGGCGCTTTTCGCGATTGCCGCGAAGGACTGGCAGCTGTGGATGGTATGTATGACGCCATTCGCGAGGCGGTTATGGACCGGGCTGTCCCTTTCTTTGGTATTTGTGTCGGCATGCAGTTGATGGCAAGCCGGGGACTGGAGCATGGGGAAACAGAAGGTTTCGGCTGGATCCCAGGCGATGTGGTGAAACTAGAGCCAAAAGATGAAAGTCTCAAAATTCCGCATATGGGTTGGAACGAGCTGGAATTTGAGCCGGGACATGTCCTCTTGGAGGGGGTTAAGCCAGGCGCGCATGTCTATTTCGTACATAGTTATCACTTGGTGCCGACATCTGCGGATCATGTGATGGCAACGGTTGATTATGCCGGTGACGTCATCGCGATGGTCGGGCGGGATAACATGGTGGGAACACAATTCCACCCTGAAAAAAGTCAGGAAGCGGGGCTGCGTATTATTGGGAACTTCCTAAGCTGGAAACCATAAAACAGGCGATACGAACATGTCGAAGGGGAAAGAGATAATCCAGCAGCCTGTGATCGAACTTGTTACTGAGCTTGGCGCTGGTGACATGGAAGATCTCTGCGATGCGACAGATAAGGCTATTTTGGATGGGAATGGGTTTGGATGGCTGAAACCACCTGCCCGGCCAAAGCAACAGGCTTTCTGGAAAGGCGTGATGACCATGCCGGTTCGGGAACTTTATTGCGCCCGGCTCGACGGCTCGATTGTGGGTACCGGCCAATTGGTAAAGCCTTTTGCCAATAATGAAGCCAGTGGCCATATTGCGCAGATTTCGACCTTTTTTATTGCACCTTATGCCCGCGGGCATGGTTTGGCCATTGGATTGCTGGCTGTGATTGAGCAGTCAGCCCGCAAGCAGGGTTTCAAAAGCTTGGAAGTTGACGTGCGGGAAACTCAGAAAGCCGCGATTTCACTCATTGAAAATAGTGATTTCAGTCGGTGGGCAGTTAAAGAAAAATACGCCTTTGATGGCGAGCGTTATGTACGCGGATTTTATTACGTAAAAGATTTGGAAGTGGCGGAAGATCAATGAACCTCTATCCTGCGATTGATTTGAAAGATGGAAACTGTGTACGCCTGCTGCGCGGGGAAATGGATGCGGCAACCGTGTTTAATAACGACCCGGGTGATCAGGCTCGCGCGTTTAAAACGGCAGGGTTCAAGAAGATCCATCTGGTTGATCTGAACGGGGCTTTCGAAGGTAAGCCTGTTAATGCGGCTGCGGTTGAAAGCATTCTTGCAAATACAGATGTACCCGCACAGCTCGGCGGCGGTATTCGGGATTTGAAAACCATTGAAATGTGGCTTGATAAAGGGATCAGCCGGGTCATTCTGGGCACCATCGCCCTTCGTGACCCGCAGATCGTTAAAGATGCCTGTAAGGCTTTTCCGGGACATATAGCGGTGGGTATTGATGCGCGCGATAGCATGGTCGCCGTAGAAGGCTGGGCAGAGACAAGCGAGACATCGGCCCTTGATTTGGCACAGAAGTTTGAAGATGCCGGGGTTGAAGCGATCATTTACACCGATATCGATCGGGATGGTGCCCTTCAGGGCGTTAATGTAGAAGCTACGGCCGCCCTTGCTGAAAAGATCTCTATCCCGGTGATTGCCTCCGGTGGTGTTGCCTCAATCAAGGATATTGAAGAGCTGCTGAAAGTGAAAAGCAGTGGCATCGAAGGTGTTATCATTGGCCGGGCACTCTATGACGGGCGTATTGACCCCACAGAAGCCTTAAAACTGGTGGAGGCATAAATGCTGAAAGCCCGCGTTATTCCTTGCCTCGATGTGAAAGACGGTCGCGTGGTCAAGGGTGTGAATTTTGTTGACCTGATTGATGCTGGTGATCCGGTGGAGCAGGCCCGCGTTTATGACGAACAAGGCGCGGATGAGCTTTGTTTCCTTGATATCACGGCCAGTTCAGACAACCGCGAGACAATATACGATGTGGTGCGCAGGACAGCCGAGCAATGCTTTATGCCGCTCACCGTGGGCGGGGGCGTTCGCACCGTTGAAGATGTGCGAAAACTACTGCTGGCTGGCGCGGATAAGGTGTCAATTAACACTGCAGCGGTTCACAATCCTGAATTCGTACGCGAAGCAGCCAATAAATTTGGCAGTCAGTGCATCGTTGTGGCTGTGGATGCCAAGCAGGTTGCACCGGGTAAGTTCGAGATTTTTACTCATGGTGGTCGTAATCCAACGGGTATTGATGCCGTGGAATGGGCCAAGAAGATGGAAGAATATGGGGCAGGGGAAATTCTGCTGACCTCCATGGATCGGGACGGGACACGCGAAGGGTTCAACATTCCGCTGACCAGTGCCATTGCCGATGCCATTAAAATTCCAGTGATTGCCTCAGGCGGTGTTGGGAATCTCGATCATCTGGCTGAAGGAGTGCGGGAAGGGCATGCGACTGCGGTCTTGGCCGCATCCATTTTCCACTTTGGTGAATATACCATTCGCGAAGCGAAAGAAGCCATGCGGGATGCAGGTATCCCTGTCCGTCTTTAGGAGAGAGTGAATGAGCGAAACAAGCGAAATTCTGGACCGTTTGTTTGAAACCATTCGGGAGCGTAAAAACGCCGATCCTGAGAGTTCCTATACAGCAAAACTTTACGCCAAAGGGTCAAAAAAGATCGCGCAGAAAGTTGGCGAAGAAGGCGTGGAGCTAGCCCTTGCAGCGGCGCTGAAAGATCGGGATGAGGTGATCAGCGAAAGTGCTGACCTGATCTATCATATGTTTGTGCTTTGGGCAGATGCTGGGGTTGATCCCGCTGAAATCTATGCCAAACTGGCAGAACGTCAAGGTTTGTCCGGATTGGTGGAAAAAGCCTCCAGAAGTGACAATTCGTAGAAAACAATTCCGATAACAAGGATCGCGGCTATGGCTTACGATAACGAAAATATTTTTGCGAAAATCCTGCGGGGCGAAATTCCAAATAAAACCGTCTTCGAAGATGATCAGATTCTGGCATTTCACGATATTGCGCCTAAAACACCTGTCCATGTGCTGGTCATTCCAAAAGGGGCCTATGTGGACATGGATGATTTTGCGGCAAACGCGGATACTGCCGAAATAGGCTATTTCTTTGCCAAAGTGGGTGAAATCGCACGCGATCTTGGTGTTCACGAAGATGGTTATCGGGTTGTGACAAATAATGGTGAAAATGCAGGACAGATCGTCCCGCATTTCCATGTGCATATTATGGGGGGTCGGGTCATTCCAGAGGGGTCAATGGCCCGCGGGATGACAAGCGAATAAAGCTTCAGGGAAGAGTTTGGGCGCTGCCGAGAATATGAATTTTCAACGGCTCCGCCCGGCCACGCACTTCTACCTCTTGAATTTTGCTGGGTCCGTCAAAGCCAGCCATACGGGCAAGCCGATCTGAGAAGATAAGCTGGCTGCCAAATTCCTTATTCATTGCCTCAAGCCGACTTGCAGTGTTAACTGCGTCGCCGATGGCGGTGATGGAAGTGGCTCTGCCATATCCCATTTCCCCAATAATGACCTGCCCTAAATGCAGACCAATACCCAACCGTAACGGCTCTTCCAAATCAGATTGCAACGTCTCGTTCAGTTCATCCAATGCTTCTGACATATATTTGGCAGCGGTTAAGGCTTTGGTCGCGGCCACATCTGGGCCGTCTTCCAAGCCAAATAGTGCCATTACACCGTCTCCAATGAATTTATCCAGATGGCCACCTGATTTCTCGATGGCCTCTCCCATGTGCCGGAAATACTGATTGATCACAAAAACCACGTCGTAAGGGAGTTTTGTCTCGGAAAAACGGGTAAATGCGCGCAAGTCAGCAAACAGAATAGCAATGGTTTTTTCACGCCCTTGTAGATAATCCGGGCGGGCGTGAGAGGCCTTGGCACTTACTTTTTGCGGCAGGAGCGGTATGACGGACAAGTCACCAATAACGGGAACCTGACAAGCAAGTCGGGTATTTTCTGTTGCGCCCACGCGTTTAAGAACGCTGAGCTCTTGGTCACTAGGGGGGGCTAATTGATCCCCGCCACTGACGATACGAATTCGACACGTGGAACAGCGCCCCCTTCCCCCGCAAACAGACGCATGAGGAATATCACCGGTCTGACTGGCTTCCAAAACGGTTGCGCCTTGGTTGACCTTTACCTGCATGTCGTTCGGATAGGTAATCGTTACCATTTTTTCTGAGCGGAAGTGAATGAGCCAGAAAAAACGGCTGATCAGGATCATGATGGCAAGACCGATCATGACTTGATAGCCAACTTCATTTACCTGAGCAGCCCATAGTAGGTCTGCCTGCGTCAGGTTGAGAGAGCTTATCAGCATCTGCATCCAACCTTCATTCTGGGCCAGGACTTCGACCTCTTTTGCGGCTGTCAAAAAGCCGCATAGTCCCAAAATGGGAAGAATGAGAGCTATGCTGAATAGATAGATCGAAAATTTCTCATACCCTGATTTAAGGCGCAGCCAGAAGTGGATGCCGAGACACCCATGCCCCCAAGCGACCACGGCGCCAGCCGTTTGAATGAGCGATTGAGAGGGGTTTGCTACCCATAAGGAATAGAGAACATAAGCATAGCTATCTTCGAGATCTAGAACTTGGTGAGCAACGCCTGTCCCAACAACATGCACAATCAGCAAAGGGGGGATTGCAAGACCCAAAATGATCTGGAGGCCCTCGCGCACAGGGATACTGCGGTATTTTCTATGGGTAAGTAGTTTTACAAAAACCAGCACTATGTGAACGATGATGGCAAGCGCAAGAAGGGTTGTTCCGACCGGATTGCGCCAGATAGCCGTAAATATCTCTCTTCCGGCTTCCATTGCCTGCAGAGAGATGAGGCCAAGACTATGATTAATAAGATGAAGTGTTAGAAACAGCATCAGAATGATGCCGCTATATAAACGTAGTCTTTCTGCGCGTGGCCACGAGATCCGACGCAGGATCGATTGTTTGGTCGAAGTTGTTACGCTCATCTAACCCCACTCAGAAATTATAAAGGAAGAGTGGGGTCTGATCTCAGCGCTGTCAAGCAAACCGGCCGGATTAGATCCGACTCTCGATCAATTCTTTGAGATCTTTCTCAGGGCGCGCACCAACGTGGCTGATAACTTCGGCTGCCGCAAGGGAGGCAATAGCGCCGCTTTCAGCGAGGCTACGACCATTTGTAAAGCCATAGAGGAAACCAGCGGCATAAAGATCGCCGGCGCCTGTTGTGTCAATAACATCCACTGTGGTGTCCGCCGCAACTTCAACCGTGTTATCTCCTTCAACGATGAGGGAGCCGTCTGCGCTACGTGTGATGCAGGCAATTTCAACCTGTGAACGAACCGCTTCAATTGCGGTGGAGATATCATCTGTTTGATAAAGGGATTTAATCTCGTCTTCGTTGGCAAAGAGGATGTCTACCCCACCAGAGATGAAGTCTTTGAATTCATCACGGAACCGATCAACGCAGAAGCTATCAGAAAGTGTCAGGGAGACACGTTGATCTGCTTCATGAGAGATTTCGGCAGCTTTACGGAAAGCTGCTTTGCCGCCCTCTGGGTCCCAAAGATAGCCTTCCATGTAGGTTACTTGAGAGGCCGCGATGACTGCAGGGTCAATATCATCTGGTCCCAGTTCTACGCAGGCTCCGAGATAAGTATTCATGGTGCGGTGGGCGTCTGGTGTTACCAGAATAAAGCTGCGGGCTGTGGCGGGGCCGCCTTCGGCCATTTGAGTGTCAAAATTGACGCCCATTGCCCGAATGTCATGGGCAAAAATAGCGCCGAGCTGATCGTTTTTGACCTTCCCGATATAATTGCTGCGCCCCCCAAGAGAGGCAACACCGGCCGCAGTATTACCAGCAGAGCCGCCGGAAATTTCAACAGCAGCGCCCATACGGCTGTAAAGCTGCTCGGCCCGATCTTCGTCGATCAGGTTCATGGAGTTTTTGACAAGGTTTTCCTCTTCCAGAAATTTGTCTTCCACTTTGCTGATCACATCTACAATGGCGTTACCAATACAGGTAGTGTCAAACCGAAGATCACTCATGATGCCTCCTAAATTCAGGTCGCGCGGAGTATAGCCCGCTACCCTTGTTGTGCAAGCATGTACTGTACAATCCGCTGATATTTTGCCAACAATAGGAAATGGAAGAATTATATAAGAAGTCAGCTGTTGAAACGGTTGCGTTGCTGAAGGCGGGAGAGGTGTCCCCGCTGGAGCTTGTAGAGGTTGCTGAAAAGCGCATCGAAGAAACTGATGGTGCCGTAAATGCAACGCCGATCAGGTGCTTTGATCGGGCGCGCGCTCATGCGGAAAAAATCATGCAAGGAGAGGTACCTTCTGATGGCAAATATCTCTTTGGTTTGCCGATAGCAATTAAAGATCTTACTGCGGTGGAGGGGGTACGCTTCACGATGGGCTCTCCGATTTATGCGGATCAGATCGCTGCGCATTCGGATATTATGGTGAAACGCCTAGAGGACCGGGGCGCAATCGTTGTGGGCAAGGCCAACACGCCGGAATTTGGTGCAGGCGCGCAGACTTTTAATGAAGTGCTTGGTACAACAACAAACCCATTCGATATCAGCAAGACCCCAGGGGGATCTTCTGGTGGGTCTGGTGCCGCATTGGCAGCGGGACAAGTATGGCTCGCCCAAGGGAGTGATCTTGGGGGGAGCCTTCGAATTCCTGCAAGCTTTACCGGTGTTGTCGGCCTGCGTCCGTCACCGGGGCGTGTCGCGCATGGTCCGGCGGCAATGCCGTTTGGTCTCAATTCAGTTGAGGGGCCAATGGGGCGAACCGTTGCAGATGTGGCGCTTATGTTGGACATGATGGTTGGGGAGCATCCTGTAGATCCGATCAGCTTGCCTGCGCCAAAATATTCCTATCTTGAAGAAATTCAAAAACCGCAAAAGTTTGGAAAAGTGGCTTATAGCCCTGATCTTGGTCTCAACCCGATTGATGCTGAGGTCGCGGAAATTTGTGCCAAAGCCGCGGAAGCGTTTGTTAATTATGCGGAGCTGGTGGCTGAAGACTGTTTCGATCTAACAGATGGTCATGACATTTTCCAAATTCAGCGGGCAGCGCAGTTTGCGGCAGGACACGGGCCGAAGCTGGAGACAGACCGGGACAACCTGAAATCCGATGTGATCTGGAATATTGAAGCCGGCTTGAAACTGACGGCAAAGGAAATCGGTTGGGCGCAGCGGGCGCAAGGCGCGCTGTATCATCGCGTTTCAACATTCTTTGAAAGTTATGAGTTGTTGCTGACCCCGACGGTAATGGTACCGCCTTTCGATCATACCATTCGGTCCCTGTCCGAGGTGAACGGAGTTAAATTTGATAATTATGTGGCGTGGCTTGCACAAACTTATTTGCTAACGATCACCAGTTGCCCGGCGATATCCGTTCCTTGCGGAATGACAAAATCTGGCCTACCTGTTGGTTTGCAGATTATGGCACCGGCTCACCGCGAAGATCTGGTGCTGAGAGCTGCAGCCATGTTTGAGGCAGATCATGAGTATGCTGGTATGGTTCCTGTGGATCCAATAGGCTAAACAGAGGAAATGATTGCAACGAAGCGGTAAAACACCTAAATCAAGGGCAGCAAAATTCAAACGGAATTTGGGGGCAAATCGTGATCTCAGCCATTAGTAAAGCCATATCGCAGTTTTCAGATCCGGCCTTTCGGTCTGTGATCATAAAATCTCTGATGTATTCTGTGGGTGTCTTGGTTTTGACATTTATTGTGGTGCTGCAATTGGCTGGTTTGATCCCGCCCTCTGAATGGGAGTGGGTGAACACTGCCGTTGGCTTTTTAAGTGGGGTCGGCGCTTTCTTTGTAGCGATGTTTATTTTTCCGCTGAGCATGAGTGCTGTGATCGGGATTTTTCTTGATGATATTGCGGATGCGGTTGAGGCAAAGCACTATCCAAATGATCCGGAATCTCAGGATGTGCCGCTATGGAGCAGTGTCTGGGACTCCCTTAAATTCTTTGGGGTCATCCTGCTATGTAATCTGTTGGCTCTGCCGCTCTACCTGATTCCGGGGATTAACCTCTTTGTTTATTATATTCTGAACGGGTACCTGCTCAGCCGGGAATTTTTCCAACAAGTGGCGGTTCGCCATCACGAGATGAAAGTGGTCAACACACTTCGGAAAATCGGTGGGATGGAGCTGTTCCTGACCGGCGCTGTGATGGCATTTGGGATGACTATTCCGATTTTGAACCTGTTTGTTCCAATTATTGGTACCGCAACAATGGTTCACCTGTACAAAAAACGCGCTGGTTTTGCCAGCAGTGACAGAGCGGTGAAACCTGTATGAAGTCGCTGAGATATATCGGCGTCGGTGCAGCTTTATTGGCGGTTACCGCTTGTGCTGGTAATCCGCAATCTTCGGTCAGTCAAAAACAGGCGAAGTCCGAAGAACGCACGTCTATCCAAGAGGCAGCTACCGTTGCCTCCATTCCGGAACCAGTGGTTGAGGAGCCTTCAGAACCTGCCTTTGAGGTGCCTGAGGTTAGTATCTTAAAAGGGAAAGCCCCAGGTGAGATCGAGGCGATTTTCGGCTCCCCGGTTTTGAAACGCCAGGATAAGCCAACAGAGATGTGGCAGTATCTAACCAACTCCTGCGCGCTTCATTTGATCTTCTATCCTGAAGGGGATAAAGGCCCGCTTAGCGTTCAATATATTTCAATGAATAGCCGGGAAGCGGTGAAGTCTGTTGCCCCTGAAAAGTGCTTTGAAAGCCAATTGCGGCGGCTGGGTGCCGAGAAGGTTAAAGAGCTAGCAGGTTAAGGCGCGCTAATCTGGTTCAGGCAACCGTGGTCTTACCCTTGAACTTGCAGAGATCTTCAACAATGCAGTTTGCACAGTCTGGCTTACGTGCTTTGCAAATGTAGCGGCCGTGCAGAATCAGCCAGTGATGAGAATGACGAAGGAACTCTTTCGGGATCCTTTTTTCCATCTTCTTTTCGACTTCTAGCGGAGTTTTCCCGGGGGCAATACCGGTTCGGTTCCCCACGCGGAAAAGGTGGGTATCCACTGCAACTGTTGGCTGACCAAATGCAATATTAAGCACTACATTTGCAGTTTTGCGCCCAACGCCAGCGAGCTTTTCAAGTTCTTCACGGGTTTGGGGGACCTCACTGTTATGATCCCGGATCAGAGCTTCACAAAGCTTGATCACATTTTTAGCTTTGGTTTTATATAGGCCGATGCTTTTGACATAATCCCGCACCGTATCTTCCCCAAGCGCCAGCATTTTCTCCGGGGTATCCGCAATGGCAAAAAGCGGGCCTGTGGCTTTGTTAACCCCAACATCCGTCGCCTGCGCAGATAGCACCACTGCAACAAGGAGTGTGAACGGGTTCACATAGTCCAATTCCCCTTTAGGTTCAGGATTATGTTCCTCCATCCGGCGGAAAAATTCGTAAATATCAGCCTTTTTCATGAAGATGTTATTGGCATAGCTGTGGCCATCGTGCAATCATCTTGTTGAATGAGTAAAAGTGGATGGAGCGAAGCTGATGCGCGAAAGTGACTCAGACGGCACCAAAGTGAAAGCCGAATATTCCATAACCTTGCATCCCCATCGCAGCCTGAGCCCAAAGGCATTTACCAGCCTGATGCTATTTATTGGCGGGGTCAGTTTTGTGGCAGGGATGATTTTCGCCCTACAAGGCGCTTGGCCAGTCCTCGGTTTTTTCGGTCTGGATGTTCTGGCAATCTATATTGCGTTTAAACTTAATTTCCGGTCCGGCCGCCATTTCGAAGTTATTGAAATTATTGATGGGGAGCTTAATATTACGGCTCACTATCCAAATGGTTCCGAAAAACATCGGAGTTTTCAGGCCTATTGGAGCCGAACGGTTTTTGAGAAGGATAAGCTTTTTATTCGCTGTCGCGGGGAAAGCACAGAAATCGGTCATTTTCTCATTGATGACGAAAAGGCAGAGGTGAAAGAAATGATCACCAATGCCTTATACCGATATCGCCATGGACATGCGCTGAGAGATTAGTCGCCGAGGCCGAGCACATCCATCATATCATAATTGCCATGCGGCTTGTCGCTTGCCCAAATAGCTGCGCGAACAGCCCCACGGGCAAAAATGGCGCGGTCCCCGGCTTTATGGGTGATTTCAACGATCTCGTTTTCAGCAGCAAACATAACGGTATGATCACCAACCACATTGCCACCGCGAAGCACCGCATACCCGATGTCACCTTTTTTACGTTCACCGGTGATGCCATCACGGCCCCGATCGGCGACCGTATCGTGATCAACGCCGCGCCCTTCTGCAGCCGCTTTACCAAGTAGCAGTGCCGTACCAGATGGAGCATCAACCTTATGGCGATGGTGCATTTCCAGAACCTCAATATCAAAATCATCATTGAGGATTGCCGCGACCTTTTTGGTTAGCTGCGCCAGCAGATTTACGCCAAGGCTCATATTCGCACCCTGAACAATGGTTGCTTCTTTGCCGTATTTGGTGATTTCAGCCTGCTCTTCGTTGCTAAGGCCGGTCGTGCCGATCACATGAATTTTGCCATATTCTGCGGCGAGCGCGGCATGTTCAACGGTTGCCGCCGGAGATGTAAAGTCGATAACTGCGTGACATTTTTCAAATAGCTCACGTGGGTCTGTCGTCACATTGATGTTTAATGTCTCAACACCTGCAAGTGCGCCTACATCCTTGCCCACGAGAGGGGAGCCTTCAGGTTCTGTTCCGCCGCAGATGGCTGCACCGTTTGTCTTTGTTATTTCGGTGACCAGCATACGGCCCATACGGCCACCACATCCAACGATACCAATTTTAAGTTCTGACATAAAAAAACATCCTTCAAACAGCGGTCTGTCTGAAGGATGTAGCATAGTTCAAAAAGCTTGGTAAGAGGGGTTATTCCTTCAAATCAGCGAGGAAATCCTTCACCCGAGAGAAGAAACCTTCGGATTCAGGGTTGTGTTTTCCTTCACCTTCTTTTTCAAACTCTTTCAGAAGCTCTTTTTGGCGTTTGCTGAGATTTACAGGTGTTTCCACAATCGTGTGGATATACATGTCTCCATGAGCGCCGGTGTTCATGATCGGCATGCCTTTTTCACGCAGACGGAATTTCCGCCCTGATTGCGTGCCAGCCGTAATGTTCACTTTAGCGCGTTTGCCATCCAGTGTTGGAACTTCAATCTCACCACCGAGAGCAGCTGTTGTCATCGGAATTGGTACACGGCAATGGATGTTCTGCCCATCCCGCTGGAAAATCCGATGATCATCAACGGTCAGGAAGATATAGAGATCTCCTGGAGGTCCGCCCCGCTGTCCCATCTCTCCTTCGCCGGAAAGACGGATGCGATTGCCGTCATCAACACCTGCAGGAATGCTGATGTTGAGTGTTTTTTCTTTTTCGACACGACCTTCGCCGTGGCATTTCTTACATGGCTTATCAATGACCCGGCCCTGCCCGTGACAGGTTGGGCAGGTGCGCTCAATAGTAAAGAAGCCCTGCTGCGCACGAACCTTGCCATGCCCATTACAGGTGCCGCAGTTCACCGGAGAAGAGCCGTCTGCGGCTCCGCTGCCATGACAGGCATCACATTCCTCGGAAGATGGGATCGTGATCTCTTTATCAACACCGTGATAAGCTTCTTCCAGTGTGATTTCCATATTGTAGCGCAGGTCAGAGCCACGTCCGACACCACCACCGCCGCCGCGTTGTCCGCGGCCCATGAAATCACCAAACAGGTCTTCGAAGATATCAGAGAAGCCACCGCCGCCCATGCCGCCAAAGCCGCCAGCACCGCCGCCCATACCACCTTGTTCAAAGGCAGCGTGGCCATACTGATCATAAGC
Source organism: Sneathiella sp. (assembly GCA_017643685.1). Lineage (GTDB taxonomy): Bacteria > Pseudomonadota > Alphaproteobacteria > Sneathiellales > Sneathiellaceae > Sneathiella. The sequence goes on along the minus strand of JAEPMY010000074.1, from coordinate 1,458 downwards.
CGCGCGTTTCTGGTCATCTTTCAGAACTTCGTAGGCCTCATTGACTTCTTTGAAGTTAGCCTCAGCCTCTGCATCATCCGGATTGCGGTCCGGATGATATTTCATCGCCATTTTGCGATAGGCTTTTTTCAAAGCCGCAGCATCGTCACCTTTGGACGCGCCTAAAATTTCATAGTAGTCACGCTTTGACATGTTTCTTATCGCCTAACCAATGCCGCCCCGGCCTGATCTCTCAAACCGGGGCGGGAGTTTAACTTTGGTATAGGACCGCCATCATAACGGACCGTTCTTAGCTGTCTTTCTTGTCGTCTTTGACTTCTTCAAAGTCGGCATCAACAACATCGTCATCTGCGTTGTTGTCGGAAGCGGTTTCCTCTGTTGAGGCTTCACCACCTTCTGCCTGAGACTGCGCGTAGACAGCTTCACCCAGCTTCATGGATGCCTGTTGAAGGGCTTCCATTTTGGCTTTAATCGCATCCAAGTCGTCGCCGTCTTTAACTTCTTTCAACTCGTCAAGAGCAGCGGTTACAGGACCTTTTACATCATCACCGATTTTATCACCCATCTCTTCGAGGGTTTTCTCAGTGGTGTGGACAAGTCCATCAGCTTGGTTTTGAACTTCAACCTTTTCTTTGCGCGCTTTATCTTCTGCAGCGTGCTCTTCAGCATCTTTAACCATGCGATCAATATCGTCATCGCTCAGGCCGCTAGATGCCTGGATCTGGATTTTCTGTTCTTTACCAGTTCCTTTGTCCTTAGCAGACACATTCACAATACCGTTGGCGTCAATGTCAAATGTCACCTCAATCTGAGGGACACCACGCGGTGCGGATGGAATGTCTGTCAGGTCGAAGTTGCCGAGCAGTTTATTGTCAGCGGCCATCTCACGTTCACCCTGGAAAACCCGGATGGTAACTGCGGATTGATTGTCCTCTGCAGTGGAGAAAGTCTGGCTTTTCTTCGTTGGAATTGTCGTGTTGCGATCGATCAAACGTGTAAACACACCGCCGAGAGTTTCAATCCCCAGAGACAGTGGTGTCACGTCCAGAAGAAGAACGTCTTTAACGTCACCTTGCAAAACACCAGCCTGAATTGCAGCACCCATGGCAACAACTTCGTCCGGGTTTACGCCTTTATGCGGCTCACAACCGAAGAAGTCTTTAACAATTTCCTGAACCTTTGGCATACGGCTCATACCACCAACGAGGATAACCTCGTCGATTTCGCCTTTCTGAAGACCAGCGTCTTTCAGGGCTTTTTCACATGGTGGCAGTGTACGCTTTACCAGATCGCTTACCAGGTTTTCAAACTGGGAGCGGGTCAGCTTGAGCTGCATGTGTTTTGGACCAGAAGCATCCGCAGTGATAAACGGCAGGTTGATTTCTGTTGCTTGAGAAGAAGACAGCTCGATTTTCGCTTTTTCGGAAGCTTCTTTCATAAATTGTTGTTGATACAGGT
>JAEPMY010000170.1 GCA_017643685.1 Sneathiella sp. | reverse complement strand
GCCGCTGCGGCTGAAGGCACCCTCTTTATCGATTGTTCAACCATTGATGTTGCAACAGCCCGCGAGGTTGCTGATGCTGCTCATGCACAAGGCATGATGATGGTTGATGCACCGGTCAGCGGCGGTGTCGGCGGCGCATCCGCCGGTACATTGACATTTATGGTCGGTGGTCCCGCAGGCGCATTTGAAGCAGCAAAACCGATCCTTGAAGCGATGGGCAAGAATATTGTTCACACTGGTGCTTCCGGTAATGGTCAGGCAGCGAAGATCTGCAACAATATGATCCTCGGTATCTCCATGGTTGCCGTGTCTGAGGCATTTGTTCTTGGCGAAAAGCTGGGGCTGGATCATCAAACATTGTTTGATATTGCATCCACCGCTTCTGGTCAGTGCTGGTCCCTAACAAGTTACTGTCCGGTTCCGGGCCCTGTTCCGGCATCTCCTGCGAACAATGACTACAAGCCAGGTTTCTCCGCGCAGAATATGCTCAAAGATTTACATCTGTCTCAATCCGCAGCGGATGGCTTTGAGGCAAGTACTGCGCTTGGTAAAGCCGCAACGGAGCTTTATGAGAAATATGTCTCAGGTGATGGTGAAGCCGCTGATTTCTCAGGTATCATTAATATGATCCGCGAGACAAAATAAGCAGCTAAACGATCCTGAACACACATATATTGACCTTCCGAGTAATATATGTCGCTATGGCCTCCTCATTATGGGGAGGCTTTTTTTATGGTTCGGCATATTTCATCGGGATCTACTTTTGAGGAAATGATCGGGTACTCGCGCGCGGTCGTGGATGATCATTATGTACATGTTTCAGGCACTACCGGTATGGATTACAGCGTCATGGTAATGCCAACTACAATCGAGCTACAAGTGCAGCAATGTCTTGCCAATATACGGCAGGCGTTGGAGGAAGCTGGCTCTTCCCTCGATAAAGTGGTGCGGGTCCATTATTATCTACCTGATGGCAATGATTTCGAAAAATGCTGGCCTTATCTGCGGGATGCGTTCAGTGTTGCGAAGCCTGCTGCTACCATGCTTCAGGTGCCTTTGATGACACCAGAGATGAAAATTGAAATTGAGGTTACCGCGCTTCGTTAAGGACAGGTGATTTGTCTGATCAATTCGGGTAGTTGATCGATGTTCGATAACTGATGAAAGCGGTCATGCCCTTCCGGTGGTGCCGCTTCTTCCATTGCCCACGTTATTTTAGAAGGGATAAAAACGCCGTATGCGCCAGCCGCAATCGCAGGCAGAATATCCGACTTCATAGAATTTCCAACCATCAGGCTTCGGGCGGGACCATCTCCATATTGATCGAAAATACGTAGATAGGCTGCAGTATCTTTTTCGGACACAATCTCGATGCCGTCAAAAAAGTCCCCAAGTCCCGATTGTGCCAGTTTTCGCTCTTGATCAAACAGGTCACCTTTTGTCACGAGGAGGAGGCGATAGTCCCTTGAGAGGTCTGACAAAGTTTCCTTTACACTCTCGTATGGTGTTGCGGGATGTTCAAACATATCTCGGCCTGCATGCAGAATTTCTTGAAGGGTAGTTGCAGTCACTTTACCGCCTGTAACCTCAATCGCAGTTTCAATCATCGAGAGGGTGAACCCCTTTATACCGTATCCATAGTAACGAAGGTTTCTTTTTTCCGTTTCCAAAAGGTTTGGACTGATATCCTTAATATCAACATGATCTGCGAGCAAAGCATGGAAGCGCTCTTCAGTTAGGCGAAAGAATTCTTCATTTACCCAAAGGGTATCGTCAGCATCAAAAGCAATTGTTGAGATCGGCATTGTTGTCTCGTCATAAAGGAACGTCTAGAAGTCTTAAAAGCTTCTGTCAAACTATCAAAATTCGTTTGCCTTTCAACAAAAGCCAATTCAAGAATAACCAATGAAAACAAATTTGTCTGAGAATATGCAGGGCGCCATTTTTATGTCGATCTGTATGGCGGCCTTTGGGATCAACGATGCCCTGATGAAGCTGTCCTCACAGGATTTTCACCTCTTTCAGGCGATTTTCCTACGCTCTCTCATATCAACTGCGTTCCTTGGAATTTATGCTTGGAAACAGCGGGCGTTTATGATCGGGGTTCCAAAAAGTGAGCGCAAATTTGTGATTATGCGGACTGTTGGGGAAATCGGTGGGGCTTTCATGTTCCTTAATGCCATTTTCCATATGCCGATAGCGAACGCGTCGGCAATTATGCAATCTATGCCACTTGCGATTACACTTGGCGCGGCGATCTTCTTGAAAGAGCCAGTGGGCTGGCGCCGCTATCTTGCTGTATCTATCGGTTTTGCTGGGGTAATGATTATTGTGCGACCAGGATCAGAAGGGTTTAACGAATACTCTCTGTTTGCACTAGGCTCTATCGTTCTTATCGTTCTAAGGGATCTCTCGACCCGCAAAATCAGCCGAACCGTTCCCTCCTCGATGATTTCTTTCTATACATCTGTTGGAATCACATTGGCTTCTGCCGTCACGCTCCCCTTTATTGAATGGACGCCAGTGACCTTGTCAAATGGTGCGCCATTGGTGGCGGCGGCAATGTTTCTGATCGTGGGATATGTGCTTAGCGTCTCTTCTATGCGGGTTGGGGATATCGGATTTGTATCTCCCTTTCGGTATATGATTTTGCTGTGGTCCATTATTTTGGGAATTTTCATGTTCGACAATATTCCAGATATGTGGACCATTGTTGGCAGCACGATCATTGTGGCAACAGGCGTCTACACTTTCTATCGTGAACAACAGGTTGCGCGCAGCCAGAAAAATGCTGCGCGCTCTGCCGCGAGCAGGGGGATCGTTATCCCCGGCGAGAGAGGAAAAAGGATTTAAGTCGATTTGCATAATCTTTGTGATTATGTGGATCTTTCATCCGTGCGATAGCTGCATCCGCAATTTCATCTGGCACAATTGGTCCGCGCCGTTCTTCGATAAGGTCTTCGGAGAAGGCATGGTTATGCTCAGGATGTGGTTGAAGAGAGATGCAGTTGTTTGAATATTGCAAGCCCGCATTCACACAGAAATCGGACGTGTGGGTCACCTTTGCGTCGGTAGGAGGGGTAATC
>JAEPMY010000082.1 GCA_017643685.1 Sneathiella sp. | reverse complement strand
ATGGTGGAAATCGACCACGGTCAGGGTTTCCGGACGAAATATGGCCATATGAAAAAGATCACCGTAAAAAAAGGCGACAAGGTCAGCTTCCGCACCAAAGTCGGTGTCATGGGATCAAGTGGCCGCAGCACCGGCCGCCACGTGCATTACGAGATCTGGTATAACGACAAGACGCAGAACCCAGCTAAATTTTTTAAAGCAGGGAATTACGCTTTCAAGACACATAGTGTATCCTCAGATCAATAATATTCTGATTTGACCAAGGGGGGATGGTTTAATGTTCTCAAGCGGTAGCGATAAAAAGCGAGGCGATGCAGCAGGCGGCATGCCGTCGATCATCGCCAAAGGTCTTGTGATCACGGGTGACCTGATCTCTGATGGCGAGGTGCAGATCGACGGGCTTGTTACCGGCAATATCCAGGCCGAAACCCTGACCATTGGTGAAACATCCCATGTTACCGGCGATATTGATGCCGAGACCATTACCATTCGCGGCAAGGTGGATGGCAATATCCGCGGCGGCGATGTGGTTATGGGGGAGACGGCGAGTGTCCGCGGCGATGTGACCAATCGCTCTCTCAACATTGAACCGGGTGCCAAAATCGACGGTCACTGCCGCCATAGCGACAGTCCGCGCGATAGCTCTAATCTGGTGATCAACTTCACTGACGGGACCGAAGCCGCAGCGGAGTAGCGCTTCAACCTTCCCCGCCGTTCAAGATACAAAAAAAGGGCCCGGATGAACCGGGCCCTTTTTCGTGTCGTCGTGTGACGAATTAGCCAACGATTTCTGCGCCAGCGAAGAAGTAAGCGATTTCGATCGCTGCGTTCTCTGCACTGTCGGAACCGTGTACGGAGTTAGCTTCGATGCTTTCCGCAAATGTTTTACGGATTGTGCCTTCAGCTGCGTCTTCTGGGTTAGTTGCACCCATAACTTCGCGGTTTTTGGCAATGGCATTTTCGCCTTCCAGAACCTGTACAACAACAGGACCGGAGATCATGAAGTCAACCAGCTCACCGAAGAAAGGACGCTCTTTGTGAACCGCGTAGAATGTTTCTGCGTTTTCACGAGTCATCTGGATACGCTTCTGTGCAACGATGCGCAGACCAGCTTCTTCCAGCTTTGCGTTGATGGAACCTGTCAGGTTACGGCGTGTTGCATCTGGTTTGATGATAGAAAATGTACGTTCAAGTGCCATTGTTTTCGCTCGCTTAATGTTGGGAAACAAAGAATATTGCGCGCCTTATACCTATCCTTGGGGCTAGCTGCAACCGATTTGCCGCATTTTTCTGATTTACAGCCCAAATTTCTTGAGACTGTCACTTAAAAAGCTGCTAAAGGGGGCGCATGCTACAGATTAAGGACGTTACATACCGCGTCGCCGGACGCACCCTGCTGGAAGATGCCAGTATCGATGTACCTGGGGGTCACAAAGTTGGCCTGATCGGGCGCAATGGGACAGGCAAATCCACCCTACTGAAACTGATCACCGGGGATATCCATCCCGAAGGGGGCAGTATCCGGCTTCAGAATGGCGCAAAGCTGGGCGTTCTGCCGCAGGAAGCACCGGGCGGGCCTGAAAGCCTGCTGCAAACGGTGTTGGATGCAGATATTGAACGAAGAGATCTGCTGATTGAGGCAGAGACAGCCGAAGATCCCAACCGGATCGCGGAGATCCATATTCGTCTGGCGGATATCAATGCCCACACGGCGGAAAGCAGGGCCGCTAAAATTCTGATGGGTCTTGGTTTCGATCATGAGGCGCAGGCGCGCCCTTGCTCCTCCTACTCTGGTGGGTGGCGGACCCGTGTGGCCCTTGCGGCCACTTTGTTTGCTGAGCCTGATCTGCTCCTCCTTGATGAGCCATCCAACTATCTGGATCTGGAAGCGACCCTGTGGCTTGAGAGTTTTCTGCGAAATTATCCCCGGACGCTGATCATTGTCAGCCATGACCGGGATCTGCTGAATAATGTGGTGGGGACCATTGTCCATCTGGAGCAGTTAAAGCTGGTCAAATATACCGGTAACTACGACTTCTTCGAGAAAACCCGCGCAGAGCGACTGGCATTGGATGCCGCCATGGCGAAGAAGCAGGAAGCCCAGCGCAAACACCTGCAGTCTTTTGTGGATCGTTTCCGCGCCAAAGCGTCCAAGGCCCGTCAGGCCCAAAGCCGCGTCAAAATGCTGGAGAAGATGAAGCCGATCACCTCTGTGATGGAGGAATACACGGTCAATTTCACCTTCCCCTCACCGGAGCCTCTCTCCTCGCCCATTGTGACGATGGAGGCGTGTGAGGTCGGGTATCAGGCTGATCTGCCAATCCTGAAGCAACTTAACCTGCGCCTTGATATGGAAGATCGTATCGCCCTTCTTGGTCCAAACGGAAATGGTAAATCCACATTTGCCAAATTGCTTGCCGGACGCCTTAAAACGCAGGCGGGACAATTGGCGAAATCAGGAAAGCTGAAAATCGGTTTTTTTGGTCAACACCAGCTTGATGATTTGCGCGTTGGCGAGTCTGCTTATCAGCATCTGGCAGAGAAAATGGCCCCTGCGAGCGAGTCTGTTGTGCGCTCCAAACTTGGGCAATTTGGTTTCAATAAAGATAAATCAGATGTGAATGTGGCACAGCTCTCAGGCGGCGAGAAAGCCCGTCTGACTTTCTGCCTGCTGTCCATTGAAGCGCCGCATCTGCTGATCCTTGATGAGCCGACCAACCACCTTGATGTCGATGCCCGCGAAGCATTGGTTCAGGGACTTAACGAGTTTGAAGGGGCTGTTATCCTGATCAGTCACGATCCGCATCTGGTCAGCCTTGTCGCAGATAGCCTATGGCTTGTCTCCAATGGCACGGTTACCCCCTATGAAGGGGATATTGAGGATTATAAAAAACAGGTGCTGGAACAGGCGAAATCTGGCGGCAGCGGCAACACGCCGAATGCGGTTGGTGCCGCAAGCGGGGCCGCGCCTCAAAAACCACGAGGCAACAGTAAAGAGGCCCGGAAAGCCCGCGCTGAGAAACGGGCACAACTTGCGCCAAAGCGCAAAGAAATACAGAAACTGGAAAAGAAAGTCGCCAGCCTGCAAGCCGATCGGGACAAACTGGAAGCCCTCATTGCAGATCCAGAGACCTATAACAAAGATGCCGCCTATCAGGCCAAATTGTCATCTGAACTAGGTCAGATCAAGGCCGCACAGGAAGAGACCGAAGAGACGTGGCTTATGGCACTGGAAGAATTAGAACAGATGGAAACTGAAATGGCGGCGGAATAAAGCTTCAGGCTTTTTTCTGCCAGCCTGTTTCTGTTTGCTGCCAGTAAGTGACATCCACTCCCTGCCCCTTAAATGCCTTCCACCGGGCGCGGGCAAGGCTGAGCGAACTTTGATCGTTGCCATCAAACATATAGAGGCAACGATCATAATTTTCCAAATCATCCGCATCGGCATCCTGAAGCAAGACCAGAACAGACGGCTCGTTCACCGCTGTCTCGGTCTCTGTGGTGATCAGGATTGGATGATCTGCGGCCCATTTATCGCCCGCCAGTCCATGCGGCAGGAAACTATCGGGCTTATATGTCCAAAGGACAGAATTTAGAAATTCGGCCAGTTCAGGTTCGCGCGTCCGAATTAACGCGCGAAGGCCCCGCTCAAACACCTTTTCCAAGAGTTTGGGCAGGGCCATTTCAAGCGGTTGTGCCTGTAAATGATAAAAACTGACCTCAACCATGAAGGGGGTTATTTTCCTTCGTGGGCGCTACGGACATATTGATCCAGCATACGAACGCCATAGCCTGTACCGCCTTTTGGTACGGTTGGGCTGTCTTTCTTGGACCAGGCCATACCCGCAATATCGATATGTGCCCAAGCAGTCTCACCCACAAATTTCTTGAGGAATTCCGCCGCAACGATGGAACCGGCACCACGGCCGCCACTACCGATATTCTGCAAATCCGCAATCGGGGATTTAATCATATCTGCATATTCTTTCTGCATTGGCAGACGCCACACGCCTTCGCCAACCTCTTTACCAGCAGCGAAAATATCATCAGCCAGTTTGTCATCATTGGCGAACAGACCTGCATTTTCATGCCCCAAGGAGATGATAATCGCGCCTGTCAACGTGGCCAGATCAATCATCACTTCTGGTTTAAAGCGATCTTGTGTGTACCAAAGAGCATCGGCGAGCACCAGACGGCCTTCCGCGTCAGTGTTCAGAACCTCAATGGTTGTTCCGTTCATGGCGGTCACGATATCGCCCGGACGCTGCGCGTTACCATCTGGCATATTTTCAACCAGACCAATCACACCGATGACATTGACTTTGGCCTTACGGCCGGCAAGCGCCTTCATCAAACCGGTTACCGTACCAGCACCGCCCATATCCCATTTCATTTCTTCCATGCCGGGGGCCGGCTTCAAGGAAATACCGCCAGTATCGAAGCAAACGCCTTTACCAACGAAAGCAATCGGCTTCTGATCTTCTTTCTTGGCGCCGTTCCATTTCATGACAACCATACGGCTTTCCCGCACGGAGCCTTGTCCAACACCGAGCAGCGCGCCCATGCCAAGGCGGCGCATTTTCTCTTCATCAAGGATTTCAACCTCAACGCCCAGATCTGTCAGTTCTTTACAACGATCGGCAAAAGCCTCAGGGAAGAGCTTATTTGCAGGCTCGCTCACCAGATCGCGCGTGAGGAACACGCCATCGGCGATGGCTTCCAGATCAGCAAAAGCTTTGCGAGCGCCTGCAGACGCCTGACAGGCCAACGTCATACGCTGCAAAGAAGGCTGATTATCATCATCTTCGCTGTCGGATTTGTATTTTTCAAAGCGGTAAGATGCCAGCTTCGCACCGTAAGCCACATGCGCAGCGGCTTCATTGTCTTTGGTATCATCCAGCTCAAGACCGTCGAGCATCAATGTGACTGCACGGGCACCAGCCGCGTTCAGACGCTTCACCAATGTGCCGCCCAGATTTTCAAAATCTGTGAGTGTCAAATCAGCTATTTTACCAAGACCGACAAGGATCACGCGGGAAACCTCTACACCTGTTGGCGCCAAAACTTCCAGATAATCGCCTTTTTTACCTTTGAAACGGCTCGTTTCCAGCGCCCGTGTCAGCGCACCGCCGGTCAGGTCGTTGACCTCTTTTGCTGTTGGTGACAGTTCATTGTCAGCAAAAACAGGGACAGCCAGCGAGCTCCGCTTTGGCAGGGAAAGTTCGGTAAATGCGAATTTCATATGAGACACCCGAATAGAATGAAATAAGGTTTTTTTATATCGTCCTTTATCATTAATGCAGCAATCGCAGCGGTTCAAGCTCTCGCCACAGATTTATTTTGTATTTTCAGGCCTTTTTTTAGCCAAATTCAACCTTCTGTATGGCACCGCTTCTTTGTTTGAGTATACTGCCGACATGTTGAATATGAACCGTTACATTATGCGTCAGCTTCTAGTCCCGACTTTATTCGTGACTTTTGCCCTCACCGGGGTGATCTGGCTGTCGCAGACCCTGCAATTTGTGGAAAAACTGATCGAGGGTTTGCCGATCAGCACTTTTCTGACACTAACGGTTCTTTTGCTCCCCGGAATTTTGAAATACACACTGCTGCTCGGTCTGTTTTTTGGAACGTTATTTGCGTTTAACAAGCTATATTCAGAGTCTGAATTGGTAGTGATGTGGTCTGCAGGGCTTAGTAATGGCTCCCTCACCCGCGCCGCCGTGTATCTGGCGACTGCGGTAATGCTGCTTCTGTATCTGTTTAACTTCCTGCTGACGCCATATGGTCTTCGCACCGTTAGGGAGCTTCGGGTTGAATGGCGGGAAAGTTTGGCGTCTGTTGTTCTGAAAGAAGGTGTTTTTAACAGCCTCTCCAGCAACGTAACCGTCTATATTCGTGAGAAGACGTCCGATGGTAGTTTATTGGGTATTCTTGTTCATGATGAGACAATCCCGGAAAAACCTGTGACCTATATGGCCGAAGAAGGCGCCTTTATCACAACAGAACAAGGCCCGCGCTTCTTTATGCGCAAAGGTAATATTCAGGAAGTTCAGAAAGAGGAAGCCAAGCTCAGTATCCTCTACTTTGATGATTACACGCTGGATCTCAGTCAGTATGAGCAACAAACAGGGGAGCTTTGGTTAAAACCCTCCACCCGATATTTTAGTGAATTGATGTGGCCGGAGGATTCTGCGGCGACCCTCCGAAATATGGATGAGATCAAGCAAGAGCTGCATCAACGCTTCGGCTTGCCGCTTTACAGTATGACACTGACATTGATCGCCATTGCAGGTGTCCTCGGTGGTGAGTTTACCCGAAGGGGTCGGCCACGCCGCATGCTGGTGGCTGGCGCTGCGGGTGTTGTCACCATGGTTGTCGCCATGGCGTCATTCAATCTGGCCTCGTCTGGTCCTCTGCTCATTTCACTGATTTATATTTGGCCATTGGCGACAGGGCTTGCTGCGTTAAACTTCATTCGGAATGGCCGTTTAATCGGGCGGGCAACCCCTCAGTCAGGCGCGGTGCCGATAGATGCAAAGGGAGCCGCTGAATGAAGATTTGGGGCACACTTTCCATCTATTTAGGCAAACAGTTCCTGAAAAATGCCGGGATCATTCTGGCTGGGCTGATGGCTATTATCTTCCTTGTGGACCTGATCGAGCTTCTTCGGCGGGCGACGGGCAAGGATGATGTTACCATCTGGATGCTGCTGAATTTGGCTCTGCTACGGCTCCCGAACCTGATGATGACATTGCTGCCCTTTGTCGCGTTGTTTGGCGGCATGCTCACTTTCTTCAGGATGTCCCGCACCAATGAGCTCACCGTTATCCGCGCCTCAGGTGTGTCCGCATGGAAATTTCTGATGCCGTCCCTGTTCCTCGCCTTTGCCATTGGGGGATTTATTCTGACGGTTATCAACCCCGTCGCCTCCACAATGGAAGCAAAAGCAACGCAGCTTGAGGCAACCCATCTAAAAAACCGCTCCAGCTTTTTATATCTGACATCTAATAATCTCTGGCTTCGCCAAATTGATCATGACGGCCTTTCTGTAATCCACGCCCGCGGCGCCACCAACCAAGGTGTCGATTTGAACGAAGTGATTATCTTCCAGTATGACCTTAATGAACAGTTTATGCGCCGGATTGAAGCCGATCGCGCTTATCTAAGACCGGGTTACTGGGAACTGTTTGATGTCCTGATGACAAGCCCTGAGCAAGCGGCCGTCCGCCGAAATAAAATGGCTATTCAGACAGACCTGACTGTTGCCCAAATTCAGGAGAGCTTCTCCCCTCCTCGCACACTCTCCTTTTGGGAATTACCAAAATTTATCAAGACTTTGGAAGATGCAGGCTTTTCTGCGCTTAATCATCGTATATACTGGCACAGTCTAATCGCGTCACCGGTATTGCTGGTGGCCATGGTTTTGGTCGCGGCAACTTTCAGCCTTCGGGCGACACGCCGCGGTGGGGGGAGTATTCTGGTAATGGCGGGGATCACAACCGGCTTTGTGTTCTATTTCTTCACGGATATTATCCGGGCACTTGGGATGTCTGGTAATCTTCCTGTGCTGCTAGCTGCCTGGACCCCAGCCCTTGCAATTATCCTGCTTGGCGTCTCCATGATGTTCCATCTGGAGGACGGTTAAGGATTATGAAGCGCTTTCTCTGCTCTCTGCTGACCAGCACATGTCTTGCTTTCTCCGTCATTCCATCTGCAACTGCACAGGAATTAGGATCAGATCTTTCGCTTGAGAAAGACTCGATCTTTACTGCGGATGAAATTCAGTATGATCAAAACACCGGTAAAGTGATTGCGACAGGTAACGTTGAGATCGCGCAAGGTGACCGCATCCTGAAAGCGGACCAGATCACATATGATACCCGTGCAGGGCGCGTGGTAGCACGTGGAAATATTGCCTTGCTGGAGCCCACAGGCGAAGTGCTTTTTGCTGAAGCAATGGAACTTCAGAACGAGTTAAAAGTCGGTGTGGTCAACGGCATCCGTATCCTTTTTACCGATAATTCCCGCCTTGCCGCCAACAGCGCCCAGAAACTGGATGAAAACCGTACCCGCCTTAACCAGGCCGTCTACAGCACTTGCGATCTTTGTAAGGAAGATCGGAATGCTGATCCACTTTGGCAGGTCAAATCCGACAGTGTGGAACACGATAAGGCGGCAAAAACCATTACCTATAAGCATGCGGTACTGGAATTTTACGGGGTTCCGGTCGCCTATACACCTTACTTCAGTCATCCGGACCCAACAGTAGACCGGCAAAGCGGCTTTCTTGCCCCTAATGTATTTGATAGCTCCATTTTGGGGTATGGCATAACGCTTCCGTATTTTTACGCGATCAGCGACGATAAGGATATGACCATCACGCCGATGATCACCACAAAAGAAGGCGTGCAATTGGCAACAGAATACCGCCAAGCCTTTGAAACTGGTGATATGGTTCTGGACGCATCCCTCACCTATGTGGACGAGCGGACCAATACGAATGCCAAAACCGGGGATCAGGAATTTCAGGGGCATATCCGAGGCATTGGAGAGTTTGATCTGAAACGCGGCTGGAGCTGGGGGTACGATTTCTTCGCCACCACAACAGATACCTATCTGGATAAATATGATATCAGCGAAGAGGACACACTGATTTCAACGGCGTATGTCCAAGCGCTTCGAGGTCGAAATTACGGCAAGTTTAGCGCTTACGCCTTCCAAGGGTTGGAGGCCGATGACGATTCTGGGACAACCCCCTTTGTTCCGGCTTGGCTAGAATATTCCTATATCAGTGAGCCAGACAGATATGGCTCTCGCTACAGCTTTGATCTGGATAGTCTAGCCCTCTTCCGTTCAAGCGGGCAGGATACGAACAGAATTTCAGCAACTGCCGGCTGGCACCTTCCTCACACCACACCCTCGGGTCAGGTGATTACATTAGATACCAAGCTTCGCGGTGACGTATATTATGCAAGAGATCAACTGGCCGATCCATTTGATCCAGATAGTAACACCTCAGATGAGTTTACAGGTCGGGTAATTCCGTCTATCGCACTTAAATGGAGTTATCCATTTGTTCGGCAAGCAGGCAAAATTCGCCAAACTATTGAACCGATTGCCGAAGTTGTATGGTCAGAAGCCTATGGCAGTGACGATACACCCAATGAAGATAGTCTCAGCTTTGAATTTGATGACACAAATCTCTTCGGTACCAACCGCTATGTCGGTTTGGATGAAGTAGAAGAAGGCCTGCGGTTTAACTATGGCTTTAACTTTGGCTTCTACGGGGAAAGCGGCGGTTATACCTCATTGATGGTTGGCCAAAGTATCTATGAAAGCAACGATACAGGTTTCCAAGAGGGGACAGGGCTTGAACGTCAGGTTTCTGATTATGTGGCACGCCTTGAAGTTCAGCCCGCAGATTACCTCAAATACACCCATCGGGTTCGAGTTGACCAAGACAACTTCACCGTATCCCGTAACGAAATTGATCTCTTTATGGGATCTGACACAAGTTGGTTAAGTGTTGGATATCTTTATTTGGATGAAGACCAAGCCCAGACAGGTATTCAAAGCGATCACCAAATTGATCTGGAAGGCCGCCTGAAATTTGCCGATTTTTGGAGTGCATATGGTGGATATATTCGGGACCTAGAAGATAACGGCTCCTCCATTCAGGCACGATTTGGTATTGAATATCTGGATGAGTGTTTCGGTTTTGCCATTGAGGCTCGCCGCGATTACACACGCGACCGAGACCTAGAGCCGTCAACCTCAGTTGGGTTTAGAATCCGGCTATTGCCCTTCAACTAAGGGCATGCAATATAGTTTTTAAGGATTACCATCCTTACGTTACACATATCGATTACTCTTTGAGACGACAGAATTATGATGCGAAAATTTTTGAATTTAATGCTGCTGGGTGTCTTCCTGACTTTTACAGCCGGTGCGGCCAAGGCACAGGAAGTTCAGAAAATTGTCGCTATTGTAAATGAAGAGGTCATCTCAGGGTTTGATGTGATCCAGCGAATTTCGCTCCGTATTTTTATGGGGGGATTGCGGGATACGCGGCAAACCCGTGAACAGCTTGTCCCCTCAACAATCAATGCACTGATCGATGATCGCCTAAAGGCTCAGGAAGCCGCACGGTATAATATCTCTGCGACTGATCAGGAGATCAACGCTGCTATTGAAGGATTTGAGGGACGTTATCGTATCCGCCGCGGCATGGCGGAGCAAGCATTGGCCTCTCGTAATATCTCTCTTGAAGCACTTATCGATGAAATCCGCGTCGCTATTGCTTGGGATAAATTGATCCGCCGTCGCATTATTCCTCGCGTCAATGTGACCGACGAAGAGATCGCCGCAGAACAGGAACGTCTCCGCTCCAATAAAGGCAAAAACGAATACCAAATTCGTGAAATCTTTATGGCCGTTGATACCCCCACCGAGGAAAGCAATGTAAGCCAGCGGATCAACAACCTTTATGGCCAATTGAAACAAGGGGCAGACTTTGAAAAGGTCGCAACTCAGTTTAGTGAGGGGCCAACAGCCGCTACCGGTGGCGAGGTTGGCTGGTTCATGGCCGAGGAACTGGAGCCTGCGATCGCACAAGTTGTAGCTGGTAAAAAAGGTGGTACCTTACTTCAACCAGTTCGCGGGCAAGATGGGTACTACATCGTTGAAGTCGAAAACGTGCGGCAAATCTTAAGTAACCAATCCGGCGACGCCATGCTCAATATCGCGCAGATTGCTGTGCCTATGTCTCTGGCTGAAAAAACCGGCCGTCAGGATAGCCAAAAAGCACTTGCCGCAAGTCT
Organism: Sneathiella sp.; assembly: GCA_017643685.1. Classification (GTDB taxonomy): domain Bacteria; phylum Pseudomonadota; class Alphaproteobacteria; order Sneathiellales; family Sneathiellaceae; genus Sneathiella. The sequence continues at coordinate 4,677 of JAEPMY010000082.1, read as the reverse complement.
TAGCAACTTCGTGGATAGCTGCGATTATCTGCCGCAACTGTTTCAGCAGGTCTCCAACCCGCAGACGGGACCAATGGGGCAGGCGCAGCTAAGCAAATTACCGGATCACGTTCAGGAGCTAGTCAAAGACCTGAAACCCGGTCAGGCAAGCCGACCTTATCTAGATAAGGATATCTATCGTGTCTTCATTGTTTGCGACCGCCGTGACGCGAACCAGCAGAGTGATGATGAAGAAGTCATCCGCCAAAAACTTGGCCGTCAACGTATCGAGGCCCGTGTTGAGCGGTATCTAAATGACCTTCGTCGTGAAGCCGTCATTGAATCCCGCTAGGGTGAGAGATTAAGGAACGCTACATGACTGCCCCGCTTGTCCTTACCATGGGCGACCCAAGAGGAATTGGGATCGAAATCGCCCTAAAAGCCTGGCAGGAAAAGCAGGAAAAAGACCTTTGCCCTTTCGTTCTGATCGGTGATATGTCGCAAATTGAGGCCACTCTCAATAAGCTTGGCTGGGAAATTCCGTTGCAGAAAATCACCAATCTGGAAACGGCACTTACCGTATTTGAAGGCGCCCTGCCCGTTTACGATCCGGGTCTGGGGGATAATGAAGCGGCGCAAACAATTGCGGCGATTGAGACCGCCGTGAAGCTTTGCCAATCCGGTGACGCCAGCGGAATGGTGACGGCCCCTATTCAGAAAAAACGCCTTTACGATGCGGGCTTTCGCCATCCGGGACACACAGAGTTTCTCGCAGCCCTCACAAACGCAGAAGGACGCGAGGTTATGATGCTCGCCTGTCCAGAGCTGAAAGTCATTCCGGCGACCATTCATATCCCTCTGAAAGAGGTGCCAAACCTTCTAACGCCAAAACTGCTTGAGCAGATTATCAGAACCACTGATCAGGATTTGAAAAGCCGGTTTGGAATCACCTCTCCGCGGATTGCAATTGCTGGCCTGAACCCGCATGCGGGTGAAGGCGGCAGTATTGGACAAGAAGAGACCGCTATCATCCAACCGGTTATAGATAAATTGGTCCGCAAGGGGTTTGTGCTGAAAGGTCCAATGTCTGCAGACACCATGTTCCACGCCAAAGCCCGCGAAGGCTATGATGCGGCGATTTGCATGTATCACGATCAGGCCCTGATCCCGATCAAAACGATCGATTTTGATGGCGGCGTTAATGTGACATTGGGGCTTCCAATTATCCGCACCTCCCCCGATCATGGCACCGCTGATGATATCGCGGGGCAAGGTATTGCAAACGCGACAAGTATGATTGCCGCCATTAAAATGGCACATGAAATGGCGCGGCAAAGTGAAAGTAAATCTAATGAGTAATGGTGAGAACCTCCCCCCGCTTCGGGACGTGATCAACAAATATGGACTGCGTGCAGAGAAATCCCTGGGCCAGAACTTTCTGTTGGATCTCAACCTGACCGGACGGATCGCCCGCTGCGCCGGAAAGCTTGAAGGGGAAACGGTTCTTGAGATCGGTCCGGGGCCCGGTGGCCTGACCCGTGCCATCCTGACCGAAGGTGCCGGTAAATTAATCGCTATTGAAAAAGACACCCGCTGCCTTGATCTTCTGGGGGAGGTTTCCGCAGATTATGACAACCGACTTACAGTCCATAACGAAGATGCGCTTGAGATTGACGAAGAGGCGCTTCTGGAGGGAGAGAAGGCGCATATTATTGCCAACCTACCCTATAATGTCGCGACGCCATTATTGATTAAGTGGCTGAAAAAACGTCACCTTTTTAAATCCATGACGCTAATGTTCCAAAAGGAAGTGGCCGACCGCATTGTTGCAACGCCCAGAACAAAAGCGTATGGACGTCTATCGATTTTGAGCCAGTGGCTCTGCCAGACCTCAAAGCAGATGGACATCTCCCCCAAGGCATTTACCCCGCCGCCGAAGGTGACCAGTTCGGTTGTGAAGCTGGTGCCATATGACACGCCAAAATATCCGGCTGATCTGGAAACACTTGAAAAAGTCGTGGCGGCCGCTTTTGGTCAGCGCCGCAAAATGCTGCGGGCCAGTTTGAAACCACTCGGCGGCGATGCGGAAAGCCACCTGGTCGAGGCAGGTATCAAACCTACTCAGCGGGCTGAGGAGTTATCTGTCGAGGAGTTCTGCCGCCTTGCAGAAATTTACAAAGCGGCAAAATAATCGCGCGGTTTAATAGCCTTCGCGAAGAGCGTTCACAAATTGAAGTAACCCTGTGCGGCGATGACGGCGAACCCGCTCCGCTTTCAGGATGGCTTTAACCTCGCTGATGCACCGATCCAGATTATCATTTACAACCACATAGTCATATTCAGGCCAATGGCTGATTTCTTCTGACGCTTTGGACATCCGTTTGGCCACAACCTCGTCACTATCCTGCGCGCGGCTTTTCAGGCGATTTTCCAGCGACTTAGTGGATGGCGGCAAAATGAAAATACTGACCAGATCGTCCCCGGCTTTCTGTTTAAGCTGCTGCGTGCCCTGCCAATCGATATCAAAGAGGATATCTTTGCCATCACTCAGCGCTGCTTCGACAGGCTTCGATGGAGTGCCATAATAATTATCAAACACTTTTGCATGTTCCAGAAGCTCCCCCTGATTAATCATCAGATTGAAATCCACTGGCTCCATGAAAAAGTAATGCACCCCTTCCACTTCGCCGGGACGCGCTTTCCGTGTGGTGGCAGAAACAGACATGGACAGACGATCATCATCTTCCAGCAATGCGCGGGAAATCGTACTTTTCCCGGCACCGGATGGCGATGAAAGCACCAACATCAAACCACGGCGCTTGATATCAATTTGTTCAGGAGACTGAGACACTTAAAAACTTCCTATTCGATATTCTGTACTTGTTCGCGGAAGCGATCAATGATCACTTTCAAATCCAACCCCACCTGCGTCAGCCCTTTATCATTGGACTTGGAGCAAAGCGTATTGGCCTCGCGATTAAATTCCTGGCAGACGAAATCAAGGCGGCGCCCAACCCCGTCTTTATGGCCATTTTTCAAAATTTCCTGAGTAGCGCTGACGTGACCTTTAAGCCGGTCCAGCTCTTCCGATACATCGGCTTTGGTCACCAACAGTGCCAATTCCTGCTCAAGCCGTCCTTCGTCAAAATCACCACGATTTTCCAACAATAATTCCAACTGCCCCTGGATACGTTTTCGCATATTTTCAGGGCGAAGAGCTGCTGATTTCTGAGCCTCTTCAACAAGGGCGCTAATCTCTTCGATCTGGCCGCTCAATATTGGGGAAAGCTGTGCGCCCTCCTCTTCCCGCGCGGCATGAAGGGCCTCAATCGCATGAATTAATGAGGCTTCCAATTCAGCCTCCAGCGCGGCTTGTTCCTCTTCGCTGAGAGGAGGCTGCTCGGTTTGCTCCACGACACCGCGAACGGCCATCAATCCATCAATAGAGGCAGGCTGCAGATACCCATCGCCCATATGACTTTGCGCGCTTTCAATGAGCTGCTTCAAGAATTCTTCGTTGATTTTATGATCACTGCGACCGCCGGTCCGATGCAATTGCAAATGCACATTAACGGACCCCCGGCGGAAGGTGGATTTCAGCTTTTTGCGGGCCACCTCTTCCAATTTGTCAAACCCGCCCGGCATGCGGCATCGAATTTCAAGGCCGCGGCCATTGACACTTTTCAGCTCCCAGAGCCAGGAATAACTCTCCCACCCGCCGGAGTGGCGAGCAAATCCCGTCATGCTTTGTACTGTCACACGGCCCTCTTTTGCTACGGATATGATCTGGCAAGGTTATACCCCGCCTGAGGACTGCAAACAAGACTCAGCTGAGTGGTTGTGACTTCGGGTTGCTCACCGGGGCATTTGAAATCCAACTAAAGATCAGTGACCAGCAAAAACCGGCTATAAAAGCCCCACTGCCAACCGCTATATCCGTTATCATGCCCGCAGGTAACTTTGTAAAATCAGCGGCCCACCACATCACCAGCCCCAGCAGCCCGGAGATACTGGCGATTACCCCCGCGCCCCGATGATGACAGCGATTATATCTCTTGCGATGAACCGCCGAAATAATCCGCAAGGAACGATGGAAAAGCCCCCCTGCCGCCCCCCAGATGAAAGCGATTATGAACCCCAGATAAAAGGTCACATCTGCGGCCATTTCTGCGGCGACGAAATCCGGTGCTAAATATCGCAATAAAAATAGCACCGGCTGAATAAACAACAGCAAGACAAATAGTGTTATTGGTAATGCGACAAGCGAGAGGATGGTGCCATTACTATCCCGAATGGAGCGACCACTGACCTGATATGCAGGATAGGTTTCGCGGAGCAGCGCCCGATAGGCCAGACGCATGACGTCATACGCGCTGTCTTGCGCGTTCAGATCGGCGGCGCTATCCACCGCCCCGATTGCAATCTCTAGCGCATCAACCTTTTCATCCGCTTGAGATGATGGATGATGGAGAAAAAACCGGGAGAGTAAGATCGCCTCCTCATATAGTTTTTTACGCTCCCCCCTTAACTTCGGCGGCGCGTCGTTCAAGTCCTGCTTAAGAGGGAAAGGTTCTGGCTCTGGCTCTGGCTCTGGCTCTGGCTCTGGCTCTGGCTCTGGCTCTGGCTCTGGCTCTGGCTCTGGCTCTGGCTCTGGCTCTGGCTCTGGCTCTGGCTCTGGCTCTGGATCTGGCTCTGGCT
>JAEPMY010000126.1 GCA_017643685.1 Sneathiella sp. | reverse complement strand
GCGCAGGGTTACAGCGCCCTTGTCGCTCATTGGCCAGTGCTGGAGGGGTATCTGCCCACACCATCTGAGCCGATGGCGTTGCCAATTCAGGCGGAGACCCGCGTCAGTGAATATCTCAGCCTCTCTATGAAGCTGATCTTCGCCTTTGGCCTTTGTTTCCAGCTGCCGGTTCTTCTGACCCTTCTTGGGCGGGTAGGGATCGTTACTTCCGCAGGTTTGAAAGCAAAATTCAAATATGCAGTGGTGTTTGCCTTTATCGCCGCGGCGGTTTTGACACCACCAGATCCGCTTTCTCAGATCACTTTGGCGATCCCGATCATCATTCTCTATGGCATCTCCATATACAGCGTGAAGGTGGTTGAGAAGAAACGGGCGGAACGCCAAGCTGAACTGGACGATATGGAATAAGGGTATGCCGGGATATTTCAGCAACATATCCCGGGCCTTAAATGAATTCCTCTCAAACAATCTTTGCTGCCTCTGGACGTTCGCGTCCGGGGCGCTTATACATCAGTCACCAACCTAAAATTCACGATAGATGGCTTAGTTATGCTTGATTTAAGATGGATCCGCGAAAACCCCGAAGATTTTGACAAGGCGCTTGCCCGCCGTGGTGTTGCGCCTCAATCCTCGGCCATTTTGAAACTGGATGAAAGACGCCGGGAAAACCAGACCGAGCTGCAGACCGCACAGGCGCGCCGGAATGAAGCGGCGAAAGCCATTGGTAAGGCTAAATCTGCCGGCGAAGATGCCGATGCCATTATCAAGGAAGTGGCCGATTTGAAAGGTGCTGTCCACGAGATGGAAGCCCTTGACCGAGAAATTGGTGAGAAGCTGGATAATGAACTGGCCGCCCTTCCAAATGTCCTCAAAGACGAGGTGCCGGAAGGGAATGACGAAGACGATAACGTTGAAGTTCGTCGCGTTGGAGATATTCCGGAGTTTTCTTTCAAACCAAAAGAACATTATGAACTTGGTGCTGATCTCGAATTAATGGATTTCGAGCGTGCCGCCAAGTTGTCTGGTAGCCGTTTTGTGGTCAACCGCGGTGCAATGGCCCGCCTGGAGCGCGCCCTTGCCGCATTTATGGTTGATCTGCATACACTTGAAAACGGTTTTACCGAAGTTTCCCCGCCCGTAATCGTTCGTGATACGGCATTGTTTGGCACCAGCCAGCTTCCGAAATTTTCGGAAGACCTTTATCAGCTTGATACAGGTAGCTATCTGATCCCAACAGCGGAAGTTCCGCTGACAAACTTGGTCGCAGACAGCATCCTGAACGAGGCTGAGCTGCCACTTCGATTTACTGCGCATACCCTTTGCTTCCGTTCTGAAGCGGGTTCTGCAGGTAAAGATACTGCCGGCATGCTGCGCCAGCACCAATTTGCAAAAGTTGAGATGGTTTGTGTAACCGCACCGGATCAATCTGATGATGAGTTGGAGCGGATGGTCGGCTGCGCCGAGGAAGTCCTGAAACGTCTGAAACTACCGTATCGTGTTGTGACACTTTGCAGCGGTGATACAGGTTTTAGTGCTTGTAAAACCTATGACATTGAGGTCTGGTTGCCGGGTCAGGACAGATATCGCGAAATTTCCAGCTGCTCCACTTGTGGTGATTTTCAGGCACGTCGGATGAAGGCTCGTTACCGCCCGGAAGAGGGTAAGGGAACGCGCTTCGTTCACACACTGAACGGATCCGGTCTGGCTGTTGGGCGTACCCTGATTGCGGTGCTGGAAAATTATCAGCAGGAAGATGGCTCTATTGTCATTCCTGAGGTGTTGCGGCCTTACATGGGCGGTATGGAAAAAATCGAAAAATAACAATGATTTAGGGGTAGTAAATTGAGAATTCTGCTTAGTAATGATGATGGGTATGATGCACCGGGTATGCAGGTGTTGCGGCGGATCGCGGCACAGCTTTCCGATGATGTGATTGTTGTGGCTCCTGCAAAGGAACAAAGCGGTGCTTCTCGCTCCTTGACCTTGCATGACCCAATCCGGCTTCAGAAATTCTCTGATACTGAATATGCCGTTGAAGGCACCCCAACAGACTGCGTTATGATGGCGCTTAACTATCTGTTCAAAGACAATCCGCCTGACCTGATCCTGTCCGGTGTGAACCGCGGTGCAAACCTTGGTGAAGATGTGCTTTATTCCGGTACTGTCGCGGCGGCCAGTGAGGGAACCCTGCTGGGGGTCCGCTCCGTTGCGCTTAGCCAGTGCATTCTGGACGCCGATCAAATCCATTGGAATACAGCCGAAAGCATGGCACCGGCGATCATTAAAAAGCTGCTGGAAAAAGACTGGGGCGCAGGCACATTGATCAACATCAACTTCCCACCGATTGAGGAAAGTGAAGTTGAAGGTCTGGAAATCTGCCATCAGGGGCAGCGTGATCTGTCCAACCTGATTATTGATGATCGGGTTGATGCGCGCGGCCGTGAATATTACTGGCTGGGCTACCGTCCGTCTATGGGCGAGCCAGGCGCGGGAAGTGATCTGCATGCGGTGAATAACAAGCGCGTGTCCATTACACCACTCAATCTGAACCTGACAGATACTAAACTTCTGTCGGGTCTGGAAGACGTTATCAAGTAAACGGGTAGGGCTGTGAACGAATTTGCGGCACAAAAAATTAAGCTGATTATGGACCTGAGGCGTCAGGGGATCATGGATACGGATGTCCTGAACGCGATTGAAAGGGTCCCAAGAGAGGCTTTTGTGCCGGCTCCTTTGCGGGGGCATTCCTATGAAAACTCAGCCCTTCCAATTAAAAGTGGGCAGACGATTAGCCAGCCCTATATCGTCGCCTACATGACCCAAATGCTGGAGCCAAATCCCCGCAATAAAGTATTGGAAGTGGGAACAGGATCCGGATATCAGGCGGCCATTCTCGCCAAGCTATTTCGCCGGGTTTATTCCATTGAGCGCTATCGTTCTCTCCATACTGAGGCTATGCAACTCTTTGAAAAGCTTAAGATAATGAACCTGACAACGAAGTTAGGCGACGGGCATAAAGGTTGGCTGGAACAAGCGCCTTTCAAGCATATTATTGTGACCGCGGCGGCAGAAGATGTGCCGGGCGCCCTTGTGGATCAGTTGGATGATCATGGGATTATGATTATCCCGGTTGGGCCCGATGAAGGCGACCAGACAATCCTGAAAATTACCAAGGACCATCACGGCCTTGTGGCTGAAGAAGAGCTGATCCCCGTTAGATTCGTGCCACTAGTTCAAGGGCTTGCAGTCGAGTCTTAATAATTTGGTAAACCTTTTTTTCTTGGCAAAGACTCGGTTTCTGGTTAAGATTCCGATTATGATAACACGTGCGATACAATTTGGACGCCCCTTCGTGCTGGCCAGCTTGCTCTCGCTGGGCCTGTCGGGCTGCATGTATGACCGCTATTTGACGGAGCGGCAACCGACCCGTACGGCGTCTGCAACTGTATCTCAGCCTGTCCTTAAAACTGCGCAAGTCCCAACGTTAAACACAGGTGAAAGCAGTCGGTATTACGACAAGCTCGCCTATCAGTCGGTGACTGTACAGCGCGGTGATACACTTTCGCGGATCGCAGATCACTATCGGGTGCCGCTTGGCTCACTGATCGCGCTGAATAAAATCAAGCCGCCTTATAATATCTATCCGGGCCAGGATATTCGTATTCCCGCGTTTCACCAGCATCAGGTGAAATCCGGTGAAACATTATATGCGATTTCTCGCCTTTATAATGTGGATGTTGCAGAAGTCGTCCATTTTAACGACATGCAGTCGCCATACGTGTTGCGCCCGGGGGCTGCGTTGCAAATCCCAAAAACGACGGGCCAAGGAACGCAGGTGGCTGCGATTGGCAATAGCGGCTGGATCGTGCCTGAGCGGGAAGTGGTGCAAACACCTCGCGCGCGTTCTATCGCTGAAAAGGCATCTGTGAGCCGTTCTGTGGCTAACGAGCAATTAGCACCGCCTGCGCCGCGTGCCGCCAAAGTGGCCGTTCCAGTATCAGTCCCTGAAACGGCTGCTGAAAAACCGGTTCAGTTAGCATCCTTGCCTAAAAAACAAGTCATGCAGGATATCGGCGGCGAGATTATTCCAAAGGCGGAACTGCCTCCACTGCCGAAGAAGCGCTATAGCATCAAGCACCCACCGACACGGGCAGGACGTGAATTCGCATGGCCCGCAATTGGCAAAATTCTGTCGAATTTCGGTAAGAAGCAAAGTGGTTTTCAGAATGACGGGATTAATATCTCGCTGAAACCCGGGACACCTATTCGCGCAGCGGAAAATGGCGTCGTTTCCTATGTTGGAAATGAAATGCGGTCTTTTGGAAACCTGATCCTGGTGTCTCACTCAGACGGATATGTCACTACATATGGCCATCTGGGAGAGACGTGGGTGAAAAAGGGTGATCCCGTGCTAAAAGGCGATGTTATTGGCGTTGCGGGTGCCACCGGTGATGTGGATAGCACTCAGCTTCATTTTGAAATCCGTAAAAACGGAAAAGCTAAAAACCCCAAAACTCTACTCGCCAGTCGGTAAGTGGATCGCCTTGGGGTGTTTTCCCTAAAAAACGAGTTTAGCCGAGCCGCGTTTGGGTGCGTCCCGCGATCTCTTGCACGAACTGCCACGCGACACGTCCAGAACGTGACCCACGTGTGCGGGTCCATTCAATTGCTTCGCGTTTCAACTCTTCTTCTTCGATCGGGATATTGTAATGGGCGATATACCCTCGAATCATATCCAGATACTGATCCTGTGAGCAGCTATGGAAGCCAAGCCAAAGGCCAAAACGATCAGAAAGAGAAACTTTTTCTTCAATTGCTTCTGATGGCATAACAGCGGTGGCGCGCTCATTTTCTATCATGTCCCTTCGCATCAAATGGCGGCGGTTTGATGTGGCGTAGAAAATCACATTATCGGGACGCCCTTCTAAGCCCCCATCCAGAACGGTTTTCAGCGACTTGTAAGTATCGTCATCGCCATCAAAAGACAGATCATCACAGTAAAGAACAAAGCGGCGCTCGCTGCCCTGCAGCACCCGAAGGAGATTGGGGAGGGAGGGGATGTCTTCCCGGTGGATCTCAACCAGAACCAATGGGTTTTCAGCATCCTGATTGACGAGTGCATGAGCCGCCTTCACCAAAGAGCTTTTCCCCATGCCGCGGGCGCCCCACAAAAGCGCGTTGTTGGCGGGAAAACCGCAGGCAAAACGCTGCGTGTTATCAATCAGAATATCTTTTACCTGATCAATGCCTTTCAGCATTCCCATGGCCACATGATTAACTGCGGGAACCGGTCGCAGGGTGTTTTCTTCTGCTTCCCAAACAAAGGCGTTACCGCTGTTCAAATCCATTTCAGCCGCTGGCGGGGGCGATGTCCGCTCTAGCATGTCTGCGATACGGGTGAGCTGTTTTAAAATTTCTTTTTTAGTACTCATGTCAGCCTGATTGAAAAATGGAACGTTGATCCCAATCTATCTGTCTGAAGAGAAATGCCAACTGAATTTTGCGGGGGATCTGTTCGTCACACCGTTTCAATGGGGGAATAGGGGTGATTGGCGCTTGCATTGAGCAGTAGGTGAACTATAAAAGTTCTTCAAGAATTTAAAGGGGGGCTTCGCATTCTGCGGCTTCCGTGCATGGCCTTCGCCTTGGCGGAGGATAAGATTTAAGGGTTTTATTTATGAGCGAACAATTTGCGCAGTTTGTGCCACTTATTCTGATCGGTGTGGTTTTCTATTTCCTGCTGATCCGTCCGCAGCAAAAACGTGTTAAAGACCACCGCGCGATGATCGAAGCTGTCCGCCGCGGCGACAATGTAATTACCGCTGGCGGTATCGCCGGTAAGGTGATCAAAGTTCGTGACGACAACATGGTTCAGGTTGAAATTGCACCAGACGTTCGGGTTGACGTTGTGAAATCTACGCTGTCTGACATCCGCAGCAAAGGTGAGCCTGCTGACGGTGAAGCAGCACCTGCCGCGCCTGAGAAAAAATCCGGCGGCTTTTTCGGTAAAAAATCCTAATAAAAGACGACAGGCTTTCCTATGATCAGCTTCCCGAAATGGAAGAGCGCACTTGTCATTCTCGTGTGCCTTTTGGGTATTGCATATACCATACCCAATTTCCTGGATGAAAAATCCTTGGAGGGGTTGCCTGACTGGGCCCCCAAGCAGCAAATAACGCTTGGCCTTGATTTGCAAGGTGGCTCCCACGTGTTGATGCAGGTGGAGACAGAGGCGGTCATCGAGAAGATGATGGAAGGCCTGACCGACACAGTGCGCGATAACCTGAGAGACGGGAATGACCGGATCGGTTATCGCAATCTGCGTCATAATAATGAAAATGTCAGCCTGACCCTTCGGGATATTGCTGACCGGGAGAAAGCCCGCGAAAAGCTGGCGTCTATCTCCACGATTACCTCAACAGGTCAGCCAAGCCATCTGATCGAAACTTTCGATGATGGCCGTATTACCATTACCCCAAGCGAGAAAACCATTGATGATCGGATCATTTCCGTTGTTGATCAGACGCTTGAAATCATGGGGCGCCGGGTCAACGAAATTGGTCTGACTGAGCCAAATATTCAGCGGCAGGGTAAAGACAGGATCCTGATCCAGCTTCCAGGCGTTGGGGATCCAAAACGGGTGATCGATCTGATCGGTAAAACCGCGCAGATGACATTCCATCTGGTTAATCTTTCTGCTTCTTCTTCAGGCGCGGATCGGGCGCCGGCCGGATCAAAAATTCTACCATTCCTGGAAGATGAAAATCGCAGTCTGGTTATTCGTAACCGCGTGATGGTGTCCGGTGAAAATCTGGAAGATGCGCAGGCCACCTTGCAAAATGGTCAGCCTGTTGTTTCTATCCGCTTTGATAGCCTCGGCGGGAAGCAGTTTGCGCGCGTCACGCAGGACAATGTGGGTAAGCCATTCGCCATTATTCTGGACGGTAAAATCGTTAGTGCCCCGCGCATTAACGAGCCAATCCTGACGGGTAGCGCCGTCATCAGCGGTGGCTTTACCACACAGGAAACTCAGGATCTTGCACTTCTCCTTCGGGCGGGGGCGTTGCCTGCGCCGCTTAAAGTGCTTGAGCAGCGGTCTGTTGGCCCTGACCTGGGTGCTGATAGTGTGGCTGCGGGTGAGATTGCGGGTCTGATCGGTATGGTCGCCGTTATCATCTTTATGCTGATCACATACGGTCTCTTTGGGTTCTTTGCCAATATCGCGCTGACCATGAATATCTTCATGATTATGGCGCTTTTGTCCGTTCTTGGCGCCACACTGACCTTGCCGGGGATCGCAGGTATCATCCTGACTATCGGTATGGCCGTGGATGCGAACGTTCTTATTTTCGAGCGGATCCGGGAGGAGGTGCGGAACGGTAAGTCGCCATTTAACGCCATCGAATCCGGTTATCAGCGGGCCTTCACAACCATTGTGGATGCGAACGTAACCACAGGTATTGCGGCGGTTATCCTGTTCGTAATGGGCACAGGTCCGGTCAAAGGCTTCGCAGTTACACTTGGTATCGGTATCATTTGTTCCATGTTCACAGCGATCTTGCTGTCTCGCATGTTGATTTCCACCTGGGCGGATAAAACTCGTCCAAAAGAGTTGAACGTGTGAGGGGGCGGAAGAGATGATGAAAATTAAACTTATTCCTGAAAAAACAAGTCTTCCATTTCTGAAGAGCCGTTTTATCGCCTTTGGTGTTTCGGCTGCTTTGATCGTGCTTTCTGCTGTGATGTTCTTTGGGCCGGGCCTGAACAAGGGTATCGACTTCGAAGGCGGTATCATGCTGGAGGTGGGCTTTAATGAAGCGCCCGAGCTTGGCGATATGCGGTCGGAACTTGGCGATCTGGGGCTTGGGCAGGTGAACCTGCAAACCTTCGGGGCACCTGACGACATCCTGATCCGTGTTGAGCGGCAGGAGGGCGATAGCGAGGCACAGAATGTTGCCGTTCAGACGGTGAAAGCCAAACTGGAGGAAATGTACGGGACGGATATTTCATATCGCCGTATTGAATTCGTTGGACCAACGGTTTCCGGTGAACTCGTTCAAACGTCATTTGAGGCGGTTCTGGTTTCTGTTCTGGTTATCCTAATTTACATCTGGCTGCGTTTTGAGTGGCATTACTCCGTCGGTGCGATTGCCGCGCTTGTGCATGATGTGATCCTTACTATGGGTTTCTTCGTCATCACGGGCATTGAATTTAACGTGGCGTCTGTGGCGGCTATCCTGACCATTGTCGGATACTCGATCAACGATACGGTGGTGGTTTATGACCGTATTCGAGAGAATTTCCGCCGCTATAAGAAAATGGAAGTCAGAGACCTTCTGGATATGTCCATAAATGAGACATTGTCCCGGACGGTTATTACCTCCTTGACCACATTGCTGGCCCTTGGTGCGTTGTTTATCTTTGGCGGTGAAGTGATCCGTGGCTTTGCGGCAGCGATGATCTTTGGTGTGGTTATCGGTACGTATTCCTCCATCTTTGTGGCGGCACCAATTCTGCTGCAGATCGGTCTGGATCACCATAACGAGGAAGAGGACGGCTTTAAGCCATCTGATGATCTTCCAGAAACACAAAGCTAACAGTAGGTAGTTAAATGCAGGATATTTCCGGCCTTCCCGAAGAAGGACAACAGCTTATCAATGGATATGGGGACGGTGGTTTCCGTGTCAGCGGTCAGCGGTATGAAGGGAATATCCTAATC
>JAEPMY010000133.1 GCA_017643685.1 Sneathiella sp. | reverse complement strand
GAACCATCATAGCTAATAGGCGGATAAAATACCGTATTTTGCATAAAAAATGCGTTATTGCGCACTAGACATTTTTACACTCAAATCGCCCTAACCATGAAACCACCAAATCTGTAACGTGGGGGAATAACATCGCTTACACATAGCCAAACTGCGCCACCAATTATTGACAACCTCTTAAGAGTTATGCCCACTCCTCTTAAACGGTTGTAAAACCGGAACCCCTTAATCTTATTGGTGTTTTTTCGAAATTTAGCACTACCTAACGCTTAAAACTTAAGCATCGGAAGCATAATCTTTAGGCAGCTAAAACTAATACTAATGTAGGCATACGATTCTGATTTCCCGAATCAGTTGCGAGATTCGCTTTTCGCGAATAAAGCCGCACTCCCAAGCCCACCAGCAGCGGCAATCGCAGCGATGCCAAGCGCACCCAAATCTGCTTTTATCAATTCAGAGGTTAGCCGCACCAGATTAATTGCACCTGACGCCCCAATCGGATGTCCACGCGCCAAGGCACCGCCGCTTCTATTTAGACGACTGAACAAATCCGGCCCAAGGTAACGCTGCGTCAACACCCCTTGCAAAGCGAATGCTTCCATCACTTCAAAAACATCGACATCTGTCTTTTGTTTTCCGGATTGCTGCAGCAAAGCCTCGATAGCTGCGAGGGGAGACAGCGCAGGTTTTTCAGGATCAGTACCAAGCGAGATCGAAGAAATATACTCAGCTAAAACGGCAGGTACTTTTTCAGCTATCTCTTCCCCGATAAGTAGTAGCGCGGCAGCGGCATCCGCCTCAACAGCAACGGTAGCAGCAGTGAGATCGTAAGGCAGCTGTCCGCAAATTGACGTCAATCGCCCTAAAAATCGGGGGGACATCTTCCGTGTAAAGGCATCCTTGCATTGCCCCTCAATCGTTACAATTTCCGGCTGCTCACTCTTTGCCGCCGATAATGCATTTTGATGGCTTTGCGCGGCATATACCTCTTGCATCTCACGCGTTACATTTTCCGATTGCGATAATCCTGCCGCAGAGACCAGCATGTCAGGATCCCGATCAGCCCAAGGCGTAAAGGCGGGGCGATCATAAGCCGCTGGCGCTTCGTCCGCTAAGGGCCGTTTCATTCGGATTGGGGATCGGCTGTAGCTTTCCATACCGCCAACGACAACTGCGCTTGCCATTCCCGACTTTATAAGCGCGGCGCCATGATGAAGGGCATCCATCCCACTACAGCATTGGGTATCGATCGTTATTGCTGGAATATGTTCAGGTAATCCTGCACGCAAGGCAGCCAGACGCGCAGGGTTGCCCCCGGCATATAAGGCATTGCCCATAATCACTTGCTGAACCGCGTCTTTTGGTAGACCTGCCTCTTTCAGCACAGCATCAATCACCGGGGCGGCGATCTCATCCGCTTGCAAGTGTTTGAACGCCCCGCCCCTTGGGATCACAGCGGATCGCTTCGCGCCAGCGACAAAAACACGGCTCATGACAGAACCTCATATTCCCCGCCGTCAAATGCAGATCGAATTTTGGGAAAATGACTTTTACCCGAAGCAGTTTCAATCCATTCAATCGCCACATAAAAACGGCGCGGCAACATGTAATCCGGCAAACGAAGGCGGCAATGTTTTGTAATCTCTGCGGCGGTTACATTATCCCGAAGGTGCAGAACCGCAATCATATCCTGCCCGCGAGTAGGATCAGAAATACCAAATACCGCCGCATTTTGAACGGCAGCATGAGATGACAACACAGCCTCTATCTTCTCCGGAAAGATATTTCGGCCTTTAGAGTTGATCATCCGATCCGCACGCCCGGTTAAATACAGCAGCCCCTCAGCATCCAGATATCCTACATCGCCGGTATAAAATCCCTCATCCGCAGACAATTGATGCCCCTGCCCCAAATACCCCATGAATTTGAGAGGACTTTTCACATAAACACGGCCGACCTCTCCCGCCGGGGCCACCCCGTCTTCAAAGCTATGAATTTGAACACTAACAGGCCCCACAGGTCGGCCGACGGATCCATCTGGAATATGTTCAGATTTCTTGGCAACGCTGATAAAGCTCAGTTCGGAACTTCCGTAAAATTCAGCAAGTTCGGCATTTGGAAATACGCCTTTTAACTGATCGAACAGATCCTCACTGCATTTTGCCCCGGACGACAATATCCAACGCACCGAAGGGAAATTCACCTCTCCTGCGGCACGACACAATGCATCTAACTGGGTGGGCACCGCGTAAATGATACTGACCTTCTGATCGCTTATTTCATCAAGAACTCTTTTGGGGTGAAAGCTAGGAAAGGCCACGACCGTGCCCCCTTCATAAAGCCCGCGGATCGCGGCATATAAAGGCAGAGAATGAACAAAGTTGCCGATGGCCGCAATCACATCATCGGGGGAGAGGTTAAACTCCGCCGTATCAATCTTAAAGCTTTCCAGCCAGGATGCCATGCTGCGGACAAAGCCTTTGGGGCGTCCGGTGCTCCCTGATGTGAAGCCTGTATAGAAAGCCGCATCAACGTCAATATCTGGCAATTGAACGGTGCTCTCCTCACCCTGTAATTGAGCGGTGATCAGCGGCGTATCTCCGATGGCATCCGCCGCCCAACTATCAGGCCAGGCGGGGTCCAACACCTGCATGTTTTTGCCCATAACCTGGCCGGCCAGAAAAATCTCAACAAAGCGGGGGCTATTGCTCATAGAGAGCGCAAGATCTTTTCCCTCATAAGCCTTATTGATCAGCACAGCTGACTGCCGCACCCGATAGGCAAACTCCCGCCAAGATAATGTCTCAGCCCCAATTTTAAGGGCAGGCTTCGTCGGAAAGAGAGCTCCATTTTTTAAGATACGAGCACCGATTGGATCTATCTTAGGTACTGGCATCAATGTATCTGACAATGTTTTACGGCTCGTCTGAAACCCGTTTACAGGATGCGTCATATCAGCGTAACCGACGGCCATACCGCAGACAATCATCTGATCAGCAGCAATATCCAGAACGTCCCGAATGACATCACTATAGGAGATAAAACTCGCCTGAAGGCAGGTGCCAAGCCCCGCCCCTTCCAGTAACAACTGAAGCTGCCCCAGATAAATGCCCATATCAATCCAAGCACCTTGGGATAAATCGCGAGGCATCGTGAATAGCAGCCCTATAGGCGCACCAAAGAAATCGTAGTTTCTGGCTTGCTGATCCCGCTTTTCAGTGACATCCCTCCGGCCGATTTCAAGGGCATTATATAACTGATCAGCCGCGCCTTGTCGGCGCTCTTTAAACGGGCTTTCCCAAGTGTCTGGATAGTAGGGATACTCATCATTGGGCTGATGGTTTTTGTCCCGATAAGCTGCCCGGATCGCAGCGCCCAACCTCTCCTTAACCGCGCCTTTCAGGATCACAATATTCCAAGGCTGTAAATTACCGCCGCTTGGCGCGCGAAGAGATGTCTCCAGAACTTCTTCTAATAGCTCATCAGATACGGGTTTATCCAGGAAAGCACGAACAGAACGGCGAAGTTCTGCGGCTGATTTGATCCACGGCCAAAGAGGAGAGATGTCATCGGAGGTCATTTATCCCCCTTAATCATTGTCCACCATACGTGCTTCAACGGCCTCTCCCACCTCGGTTGCGGTCTTTAGCGTACGAATTATGACAGGGATCATCAAGGCGATTAAACTCCGATCCAGTCCTCTCGCCTTTTGCGCCTCGCGCACTTCTGCGGTGACGCTCCGCATCAAGGGAATGAACCGCAAGGTTAGTGAAAATGCGAGGCTAACCTTCTCAACCGAAATCCAACGATCAAAAGGCCGAAGCGCCTTTTCGATAACCGCGATCATGGCATCTGATCGGGTGGTGAGCGTCAGCAAGGAGGCCAGTAATATCAGTGCTGTAAACCGCAGCGTCACATATCCCGCATATTCCAAACCTTCCAGATACCATTGCGCCAAGAAGATGATCAACAGCGCCCAAAAAGCGGGTTTAAGCTGATCATAAACTTTCATCAGCGGGATTTTAGCAGACGCAAACAGAAGGCAAGATATCAAAGCCACGCCAGCCATTATCTCGATATTTGGCACCCAGAAGATTGCGGTTCCAACACCGATTAGCGCCAGAAACTTTGCCCCCGCGGGCAAGCGGTGAAGCCAAGAGTTTCTGGGCACATAAAGCGTCAGCATGACAGGCTGATCTCGCGGTAGGTCTTAATGACATCCGGCGGACTGCCATCCTGATAGAGGCGCCCCTCATGAAACATCAAAACCCGGTCAAAACCATCCAGTAATTCCAGGTCGTGGGTAACCATCAAAATCTGCTGCGGCAGGCTATTCACGGTTTCCATAAGCCGAGCTTTGTTCCGTAAATCCAGCAAGGTCGTCGGCTCATCCAGAATGATGATGTCCGGCTGCATGACAAGTACCCCCATCAGGGCAATCATCTGCTTTTCCCCGCCGCTTAGCTGGTGTGTTAAACGCTCCCGCAGATGAGAGAGCTGATATTGATCGAATATCTGCTGAATACGGTGATCGCGCTCCTCCTTCGGGAGTTTAAGCCCCTTCAGGCCAAAGGCGATATCTTCTTTGACAATTGGATAGACGATCTGGTTGTCAGGGTTTTGAAACACAAACCCAACTTTACGGCGCACTTTGCCGCCGTCTTTTGTGGTGTCGAGCCCGGCCACTGTGACGGACCCGCTTGTCGGGGATTGCAGGCCGTTGATCAGACGGGAAAATGTGCTTTTCCCCGATCCATTCCAACCAATAATCCCGATCCGTTGTTCGCGCAGTTCAAGGGACAGATTTTCCAGAACGGTGCGCCCATCGAAGGCGACATTTACCGAATTAAATGAAATCATGTCCCTTGCCATCACCCCTTAGGCTTTGGCCGTAATCAGCGGATATGCGCGTTTAACCTGCACCATAATGATAGAAGCCAAAACAGCTTTGACCAAATCACCCGGGATATAGACGCCCGCACCCATCGCAGCTTTTTCAATTGGAAGCCCTGCCACGACCGCAAGCCAAGGCACACCGATTGCGTAGAGCACAACAATACCGCCGACAGCACAAGCCAAAAGGCTGCGTACAACGTTCAGGTTATTCCAGAAACGCTCGGCCATATAACCGATCACGAAAGCAGCCACGATCCAGCCAAAGATAAATCCGCCGCTTGCGCCAACAAGGACGCCTGCACCGCCGCGACCACCGGAGAGAACAGGAAGACCGATCGCCACCAGCACCACGAACAAGACCATGGCAAGGCCACCGCGCTTTGCCCCCAAAATACCGCCCGCAAGCATGACACCGAATGTTTGGGCCGTAATCGGCACACCCAGCGCCGGGATATTTACAGGTGGCACCAACCCTAATGCCGCAGTCAAGGCTGCAAATAGGGCGATATAGACAATATCCTTGATACTCATGACATATGATCTTTCGTTAAAGCAAACGGTCGTTTGGTTTAGATGTTTACGTTTCTGAAACCACAATATCAAGCCCTAAATATAGAAATGAGAAATAGAATGGAAGACATAAAAAAGGCAAAAAAAACACACATAATCCGCGTATTTTTCGCCTTTTTGACTAAAACTGCCCCAAGATCAGGAACGCTTGGCAATCTCTTCCAGCATCACCTCTGTCGCGCCGCCACCAATGGATTGAACCCGTGCATCCCGTACCATCCGCTCTATGGTTGCTTCTTTCATATATCCGAAACCACCGTGGAACTGCTGGCAGTCATACATTACGCGATTAACCAGCTCTCCGCAGTAAGCCTTGACCATGGACACCTCTTTCACGCATTCTGCGCCGGATGCATCCAGCCATGCAGCGTGATAAAGAAGCTGCTTTCCTGCTGCGACTTCCATTTGCAGTTTTGATAAACGCTGCCGAATGGCCTGCTTATCCCAAAGCGTGGCGCCGAAGGCTGAGCGACTTTTCACATAATCAAGAGTGATCTCCAACGCCTTCTCGCTTTCCCCAATTGCTTGCGCGCCAAGGACAGTTCTCTCATTTTGGAAGTTTTTCATAATGGCGTAAAAGCCCTTATTCACCTCGCCCAAAATCTGATCCTTGTGAATACGGACATTATCAAACACTAGCTCCGCCGTATCCGATGACCGCCATCCCATTTTATCGAGCGAGCGGCCGACGCTAAATCCTTCAGTGCCTTTCTCGATAATAAATATCGTCACCCCGCGGGAGCCTTTTGCAGAGCTATCGGTTTTTGCAGCAACGAAATAAAGGTCCGCATTCACGCCATTGGTGATGAACATCTTGCTACCATTGAGCACCCAATGATCCCCATCCTGAACGGCACGGGTTTTCATGCCTGCCACGTCAGAGCCCGCATCCGGTTCCGTTACCGCCACAGCAGTGATTTTATTTCCGGCGATGATATCTGGCATATATTCAGACAGCTGATCGCTATTGCCCGCATTATACAGATGGGGGGAGGCCATATCCGTATGGACCAGCGCCGTAATAGCAAACCCGCCATAGGATGATTTCCCTAGCTCTTCAGCAAAGAGGACTGAGCCGAGAACGCTCATATCCGCGCCGCCATATTTGGCGTCATACTGAATGCCAAAAAAGCCAAGATCACCCATCTCTTTCAAGATATTTCTTGGAACCATTCCGTCCTTTTCCCACTGATCACCATGGGGGAGGACTTTCTCTTCGATGAAGCGGCGAACCTGATCCTGCAACAGGTAATGCTCTTCTGAAAAATAGATGCTTTTGTTCATTCTTCCCTTCCCCCCCCTTTTTAAGTGGCGGTTTCGTCAGTTTTTATTGTTATAAGGACAGCCCCTTTTTCCGGCGTATCACCGGCAGCAGCGCTAATTTGTTCGATCACCCCATCGCAGGAGGCAGATAATTTCTGCATAAGTTTCATTGCCTCAAGCACCACAAGAGGCTGGCCTTTTGTGACGGTCTGCCCCACCTCGGCCAAAAGCTCAACGACCAGTCCCGGCATCGGGGCCGTTACCTGATTGCCACCGCCAATAGCCTGCCCCCGGCGCCCAAGCATCGCCGCCTCTGCAGTCTCTGGCATCAGAACAACCGGACCGCTTTCCCCGAACAGGCAAATGCCATCCCTTAAAAGAGTATATTCAAAAGACTCCCTAAAACTCTGATAATAAATGCTAATCTCGTCATTTATGAAAGATGAAATCTCAAGTTTTAGAGGTATGGCACTACCGAACTGCACCAGATAACACGTGCCCGATTTCGATACCGTGGCAACTAGATTTCCGTCCCCGTCATCTGGTAAATAATAATAGGATTTACCCCCGCGCCCTAACCGGCTGGTGACACGCCACTCCCCCAGAGCATTCCAAGGACCCAACTTTTCGGATTGGTTTAAATGATAGGCTAAAAGCGCAACCGCTTGCTCTCGCACGCTCGCTTTCGGACTTTGCCAACCCGCATCCTGCATCTGCTTCAAGGATTGGGTGTGATGGGTCCCCTTCTGAAAATCTGCTGCCTTGATGATATCCTTCAAAAAAGGGATGTTTGTTGTGAGCCCCAGAAGATGATACCCTTTCAGGGCATCACTTAAATGTCGAATGGCGTCATCCCGCGTCTCGCCAGAGGCGATTACCTTGGCAAGCAGGCTATCAT
>JAEPMY010000091.1 GCA_017643685.1 Sneathiella sp. | reverse complement strand
TGGGCCATGAGAGATTCAAGGCTGTTGGAGACCCAATAGGACTCGTAGAATTTGTCCAGATGCTCTTCGATTTGCAACTCGCTCCAGCCTGGCAGGCGTTCGCGCAGGTTTTCTCTCTGATGTCGTGCCCGTTGCGCACGGCCTTCCGAGATATGGCCGCCGGTAAGCGCGTTCTCCGCTGAATAGTATAGCTCCCGAAGCAACTGCCCTTTCCAGCCATTCCACACATTCGGTCCAACGGCGCGAATATCCACAACGGTGAGGATCAAGAGTAGCTTTAAACGGTCGGGGCTTTGAACGATTTGGACAAAATCCTCGATGGTTTTGGGGTCTGATAAATCGCGCTTGAAAGATACGTTGCTCATTAGCAAGTGATGGCGCACGAGCCAAGCAACTGTCTCAGTTTCTGCAGGGGTAAGGCCAAGCCTAGGGCAAAGTTTCTCGGCGACTTCCGCGCCTAATACAGAATGGTCGCCGCCGCGTCCTTTCGCAATATCATGGAGGAGGACAGCAACATACAACACATTTCGCTGAATAATCTTCGGCATTAATTTATGACTCAGCGGATGTTCATGCTCCAGCAAACCATCTTCAATCTGGGCCAAAATGCCAATGGCACGAATGGTATGCTCATCCACTGTGTAGACGTGATACATATCATGCTGCATTTGAGCAACGACCCTGCCGAAATCAGGAATAAAGCGGCCAAGTACGCCCGCTTCACTTAAGCGGCGGAGGGTTGTCTCCGGATCTTTCCGGCTGGCCAACATGTCAAGAAACAGGCGGTTCGCCTCTGGATCGTTTCTCAGGCTTTTATTGACCTTCTTTATATCCTGACGAATAACCCGCAGGGCATTCGGATGAATATCCAGATCCCGTTGCTGAGCCAGATGGAAAAGCTCCAGAAATTTGACAGGATCGTCCTTAAAATCATCGTCTGATGTAATGTTAAGGCGTCCTGCCTCCACCAAAAAGCCGTCCAGCTTACGCTTTAGCAGGCCAAAAGTTGGAATAGGCAGTCGGCTCTTTTTCTTTTGCTGAGCTTCCAGATTGGCGCAGAAAATTCTGGTGAGATCCCCCACATCCTTGGCCACCAGAAAATAGTGTTTCATAAACCGTTCAACACCGCGGGTTCCCGCATGGTCTTTATAGCCAAGGCGATGGGCAAGCTCCGGCTGTACATCAAAGGTGAGACGCTCCTCCGGGCGGTTGGTCAGATAATGGAGGTGGCACCGAACGGTTCTGAGGAAGTTGGACGCCTTGGTAAAGCGTCGCCGTTCCGTATCTGTGAAAACGCCTTTAGCGACGAGTTCAGAGACATCTGTCGTGTTGTAGGCAAATTTCGCAATCCAGAACAGGGTCTGCAAATCGCGAAGACCACCTTTCCCTTCTTTGATATTTGGCTCCACCACATAGCGGGAGTTTCCAAAGCGGTCGTGCCGTTCATCCCGCTCTTGTAGTTTTGCGTCGGTGAAATGACGAACGCCGCCGGGGGCCTCTACAATGTCTTTAACAAATTTTCCGCGCATTTTGTTGGCGAGTGGCTGATCGCCCCAGATATAACGCGCTTCCAACAGGGCCGTTTGAATGGTGATGTCTTGTTTCGCAAGACGGATACATTCTTCTGGGCTCCGTGTGGCATGCCCCACCTTCAGACCCAAGTCCCAGAGCATGTAGAGACAATATTCAATGACCTGTTCAGACCATGATGTCTGCTTGTAAGGAAAGAGGAAGAGTAAATCGACGTCTGATTGCGGTGCCAGTTCTCCGCGGCCATAACCGCCAACGGCTAATAGCGAGAGTTTTTCCTCAGGCGTTGGATTGTTGAGCGGGTAGACCATGGTGGTTGCCGCGTCATAGATAGCCCGAATGATCTGGTCGATCAGGAAGGCATTGGCATACATGGACGGGCGACCTTTATTGCTGGCAAAGAAGCGCTGTTTTAAAACCTCTTTGCCGTTCGCCATGGTCTCCTTTAAGGTTTTTAATAAAGAATTTCGAAAGTCCAGGCTATCCGGTTTATGGCTTTCGCCAAGGGCAGTCAGTTCGGCCATCAGTTTTTTGCGGTCGATAATTTCCCGACGGTTCGGTATTTTTTCCATATACTCGCGGTCCGCTTCGTTATTCTTGCTTGATGTCTGTCTGTCCCATATGGTGGGACTATAACACAGATAAACTTTCTGTCCGCAATCTCTTCATTCTAACAGAATAAATCCATACAGAATGCCAGCTTATATCACTGCCTTTATTGAGGGTTTGCTACTTGGCGGAGCCCTAATTATCGCGATTGGTGCGCAAAACATGTTTGTATTGCGACAAGGTGTTGCCCGAAATCAGGTTTTTGTAGTTTGCACCTTAAGTTCACTAATTGATGCATCCCTTATACTAGCCGGGGCACTTGGTCTTGGTACCGTCATCAATCTGTTCCCATCTCTTGTCACATACGTAACAATTGGCGGAATTTTATTCCTGTTGGTCTTCGGCGGAATGTCGTTTTGGCGGGCCTATCGTCCTGTACCTGTAAATCTGGGGGATGGAGCGCCGATTACGAGCAGTGCTCAGAAAGCGGCGATGATGACCTTGGCATTTGGTCTGTTAAATCCGCATGTCTATCTTGATACGGTCATCATGTTGGGCAGTATTGCAAGCAGTTATGAGATCTCACTGCGGACTTATTTTGTCGGCGGTGCTGTCTCTATGTCTTTTATCTGGTTTTTTGCGTTGGGGTATGGGGCCAAGGTCATGAGCCCGCTTTTGGGACGTCCGTCTGCTGCACGGGTGCTGGATTTCCTTGTGGGCAGTATGATGCTGGTTGTGGCTTATAGCCTTTGGGGCCGGTTATAAGTAAAAAAGGCCCGCATTTGCGGACCTTTTAGCGTCGTTAAACCTTAGGTATCAAGTAATCGTCTGACCACCATCAACAGTGATTGTCTGACCTGTCAGGAAGGTACCGGCTTTGGATGCCATCATAACAGCAATGCCTGCGATTTCTTCAGGCTGACCAATCCGTTGCAGTGGCGCGCGCGATGTAGCGCGTTTCAGGATCTCTGGATTTTCCCAAAGCGCACGGGCGAAATCGGTTTGAATCAAGCCAGGAGCAATAGCGTTTACTCGGATATTGTCCGCGCCATATTCAACGGCTAGATTGCGAACCAGCTGCATATCGGCCGCTTTGGAGATGCTATAGGCACCCAACTCTTTAGAGCCGCGCAGTCCGCCAATAGAGGAGACAATCACAATCGCGCCGTCTTTGCGCTCAACCATTTCTGGCAGCACCATGTTGCAGAGCCAGTGGTTGGATTTGATGTTGGCGGACATGATCTTGTCGAAAGCATCATCTGGAATACCAGAAGAGGGACCGAAATAAGGGTTCAGCGCTGCATTACAAACCAGCACATCAATCTGACCGAGCTGTTTGTGGGTTTCATCAACGAGGTTTTGCAAGCTTTCTTTTTCGTTGATGTTGCAAGGAATGACAATCGCGCCGCCTGTTGAACCTTCTGGCAGGCTGGCATTGATGTCGTCTGCAACTTTTTGGCAGACATCCGCTTTACGGCTCGAAATAGTCACTTTGGCTCCGGCGAGGGCCATTTGCTCTGCGATGGCTTTACCGATGCCTTTACTGGATCCAGTGATCAGGACGTTCTTCCCTGAAAGATCGAACATGAGATCGCTCCTTTATTGTTCGTTGTTCTTACTTTTTAGGTTTCTTTATTTTGGAACTCGGAAAAAAGACTAGCGATCTCATTTGCGTTTGTCACCCTGTGTTCTGGTTACTGGGTCAGGATGTCTTTCAGATCGTACAAAAGAGCATGTGCTTCCCGGGGGCTTAGGTCGTCCACATTAATATCCTGCAGGCGGCTCTCCACCTCAGACGGTTCGGTGATCACTTCTTCTGCGCGAACTTCCTCTACGACGGTTGCGAAAAGCGGCAGGTCATCGATCAGTTTTGCCTTGGCATTTTTCTGATCCTTTTCCTCCAGATGATGAAGGACGTCTTCGGCACGGGTGACAACCGCTTTGGGAAGACCTGCCAGCTTTGCAACCTGAATACCATAGGAACGGTCAGCACTTCCAGGTCCCACTTCGTGGAGGAATATCACATCCCCTTTCCATTCCCGCACCTTCATGCTGTGATTGGAAAGGCCATCCAGCTTGGCAGACAGGGCCGTTAGTTCGTGATAATGCGTCGCGAAAAGACCGCGGCAAGAATTGATATCATGAAGATGCTCAACCGTTGCCCAAGCGATAGAAAGACCATCAAATGTTGCTGTTCCGCGGCCAATTTCATCCAGAATAACCAACGCCCGCGGCCCGGATTGATTAAGGATGGTCGCGGTCTCCACCATCTCGACCATAAACGTGGACCGTCCGCGCGCAAGATCATCAGCGGCACCGACACGACTGAAAAGTTGATCCACCACACCAATATGGGCGGTATCGGCAGGAACATAGGCACCGATTTGGGCCATAATTGTAATCAGAGCATTTTGACGGAGAAAAGTACTTTTACCCGCCATATTTGGACCAGTGAGCAACCAAAGCCGATTATCCTGCCCAAGGGCACAATCATTGGCAACAAAAGGGCCTTCAGCGCTGGACTTAAGCGCGGCTTCCACAACTGGGTGACGCCCGCCTTTAATATCAAAAGCAAGACTTTGGTCTACTTCCGGACGGGTGTAGTTCAGATCTTTGGCGAGTTCGGCATGAGCTGCGGCAACATCAAGGGTCGCCATTGCCTCTGCTGCGTTCAGGATTTCAGTGCCGCGTGCCGTGATTAATTGCAACAGCTCCTCAAATAATTCCTGCTCCAGGGCGAGAGCCCGATCTGCCGCGCGGGAAATTTTATCTTCCAGCTCCCCAAGCTCGACAGTGCTGTAGCGAACAGCATTCGCCATTGTTTGGCGGTGAATAAAACCTTCCCCCATCTTTTCAGCAAAGCGGGGTGTTACCTCGATAAAATAACCCAAAACATTGTTATGTTTGATTTTAAGCGCAGAAACCCCGGTTTCATCCGCATATTTTGCCTGTAGGTTGGCAATATGTCGGCGGCTTTCATCCCGAAGGGTTTTCAGCTCATCCAACTCCGGGCGGTAACCGGTTGCGATAAAGCCTCCGTCACGGGCCAAAAGTGGTAGATCTGCTGCAAGGGCTTTATCCAGTTCCTCGACGAGTTCTGCATGCAGGCCTAACAGTTCGCTGGCCTCTGCGATGCCTGTGGTATCCGTTGTGAGATTGTCAGTAGTCAGAACTGCCCGAAGGTTAGCGGTTTCCGCAAGGCCATCACGGATCGCAGCCATGTCCCGAGGACCACCCCGTCCGAGTGCTAAACGGTTCAGCGCCCGTTCCATATCGGGACAGCGCCGCAAAATATCGCGTAAACTTTCCCGGCGTCGGTCATCGCCATGGAAATAGTCCGTCATGCTAAGGCGGTGATGGATGGCGGCAACGTTTGTAAGCGGGCTTGCAATATCCGCCGCCAGTTTTCGGGCCCCTGATCCTGTGATGGTTCGATCAATTGTCGCAAGCAAGCTGCCTTGCCGCTCCCCGCTCATGGTTTTGGAAAGCTCAAGATTACGGCGAGTGGCGCTATCAATGGACATGACATCAGCAGCACCCTGTTTCAGAGGGGGCTTGATTAGCGGAAATTTCCCTTTCTGGGTTAGTTCCACATAGTCCACAAGGGCCCCGCAAGCGGCAAGCTCGGGCCGGGAGAAGGTTCCGAACGCATCAAGGGCAGACACTTCAAACAAGCTTTTGAGCCGCTTTTCCCCATTTTGGCTGTCAAACCGTGCAGATGGGAGCGGGGTTAAGGCGGCATCCCATTCGCTGATCAGCAATTCCATTGCCGGATCATCCATCCATCGATCTGATAGTAGGATTTCACCCGGTGACAGCCGCGCAAGTTGCGCAGGCAGATTGTCCAATGTGGCTTCGCTTGCCATGAAATCGCCGGTGGACATGTCCGCCCAGGCAAGGGCGTATGTCTGACCACTTCTGGCAAGGGCAACAAGGAAGTTATGGCTTCGGGCATCCAGAAGGCTGTCTTCGGTGATGGTGCCAGGGGTGACAAGGCGCACCACATCTCTGGCGACTACAGATTTACTCCCGCGTTTTTTGGCCTCTGCCGGACTTTCGGTTTGTTCGGCTACAGCAACGCGAAAGCCGCGCCGGATCAAACGCAGCAGATAACCCTCCGCAGAATGCACCGGCACACCGCACATGGGGATGTCATCTCCCTCATGTTTACCGCGTTTGGTTAAGGCAATATCAAGGGCTTCGGCTGCTTTGACGGCATCGTCAAAAAACAGCTCGTAAAAATCGCCCATGCGATAAAAAAGAAGACTGTCCTTATGCTGCCCCTTGATGCTCAAATACTGAGCCATCATGGGGGTTACGGACTTATTCTGTTGCGACTTTGATTTGACTACTGTAGGCATGAAGGAAACCTATCATAGACGCCGGTTTTGCCAACACCTTTTAAAAGGAAATTTTCCGGCGCAGGGCCGACATAAGAAAAGACCATATTGAGGAAACATTGAGATGAGCGATACGCAGGATTCCAGCCAGTATGATGAGGCGTTGCGGTATCACGCCCAAGGTAAACCCGGAAAACTGGAAATCGTAGCGACTAAAGCCGTTGCAACACAGCAAGACCTTTCTCTTGCATATTCCCCTGGCGTGGCAGCTCCTTGCCTGGCGATCGCCGAAGATCCTGACACAGTGTATGATTTTACCACCAAAGGTAACCGCGTGGCGGTGATTTCCAACGGCACAGCCGTTCTGGGCCTTGGTAATCTCGGGGCGCTTGGCTCTAAGCCGGTGATGGAAGGGAAGGCTGTTCTCTTTAAGCGCTTTGCGGACCTCGACTGTTTTGATCTGGAAGTTGACACCGAAGAAGTTGAAGAGTTTATCAGCGCGGTTAAATATCTTGGCCCAAGCTTTGGTGGCATTAATCTGGAAGATATTAAAGCGCCGGAATGCTTCATCATCGAGCAGCGTTTGCGGGAAATTATGGATATTCCGGTGTTCCATGATGATCAGCATGGCACCGCGATTATTTGCGCCGCGGGTGTGATTAACGCGCTGGACCTCACAGGTCGTGATATCAACAACGTTAAGGTCGTAGTGAACGGCGCAGGCGCAGCGGCGATTGCTTGCCTTGAATTGATCAAGGCGATGGGCCTGCCTCATAACAATGCCATCCTTTGTGATACAAAAGGCGTGATCTACAAAGGTCGTGAAGACGGGATGAACCAGTGGAAATCCGCTCATGCCGTTGAGACGGAAGCTCGCACTCTGGAAGAGGCAATGGTTGGTGCGGACATCTTTCTTGGTCTCTCCGTGAAAGGCGCTGTGACCAAGCAGATGGTTAAAGATATGGCGGCTAAGCCTATTATCTTTGCTATGGCGAACCCTGACCCTGAAATCCGCCCAGAAGACATCGCGGATGTGCGCGGTGATGCGATCGTTGCAACGGGTCGGTCAGACTATCCTAATCAGGTCAATAATGTTCTTGGCTTTCCTTATATCTTCCGCGGCGCGCTTGATGTTCGGGCAACAACTATTAACGAAGAGATGAAAATCGCGGCGGCTGAGGCGCTTGCTGAACTCGCCCGCGAAGATGTTCCGGATGAAGTTGCGGCCGCCTATAAGGGAAATCGCCCTGTTTACGGTCCAAACTACATTATTCCTGTGCCTTTTGATCCGCGTTTGATCAGCCATGTCCCAACTGCTGTTGCCAAAGCGGCGATGGAGACAGGTGTGGCCCGCCGGCCAATTGTGGATGAGGCCGCTTACCGGAATGAACTTCGGGCGCGTCTGGATCCAACGGCAGGCTCCTTGCAGTTGATTATGGATGAGGTTCGCGCGAACCCTCGCCGGGTGGTCTTTGCTGAAGGCGAAGAGGAGAAAGTTATCCGCGCGGCTATTGAGTTCCAGAAAAATGGCTATGGCCTTCCGGTTCTGATCGGCCGTCAGGAATTCATTGAAGAGACAATGGAAGCTGTTGGGATTGAACTGCCTGAAGGTATCGAAATCTACAATGCCCGTGAGATGGAAGACCGTGAAAAGTATCACGACTTCCTATATAAAAAGCTACAGCGTAAGGGGTATCTGTTCCGCGATTGTGTGCGCCTTGCAAACCGGGATCGGAATATTTTTGCGGCCTGCATGGTGGCGATGGGCGATGCCGATGCGATGGTAACGGGTATTACCCGTCGCTTCTCTGTCTCTTACAAAGAAATCAGCAAAGTGATTGATCCGAAAGAAGGGGCACTGCCAATTGGTGTATCCATCGCCGTTGGTCGTGATCGCACTGTATTTATCGGGGATACGGCGGTGACAACCCTCCCGGATGCAGAGCAGTTGGTGAAAATCACGAAGCAAACCGCAGAAGTGGCGCGCCGTCTGGGGCATGAGCCCCGTGTTGCGCTTCTGTCATATTCTAACTTTGGTAACCCGGTTCATGAAACGGCTGAGCAGGTTCGCGAGGCTGTTCGCCTTCTGGATCAGGAAGAGCTGGATTTTGAATATGAAGGTGAAATGTCCGCAGATGTGGCCCTGAATCCTGATGTGATGGCCCTTTATCCATTCTGCAGACTGTCTGGCCCTGCGAACGTGTTGATTATGCCGGGTCTGCATTCTGCACATATTACATCCAAGCTGATGCCAGTTCTGGGTGATACAGAAGTGATCGGTCCGCTCATGGTAGGTTTGAGCAAACCTGTTCAGATTGTTCCGATTGAAACGCCGGTATCCGACCTGGTGAATATGGCTGCGCTGGCAGCGCATGAAGCTGGCCAGTAAAAAGCTTGATTATTTAAACTTGAAAAGGGCTGCCGTTTGGCGGCCCTTTTTTAATCGTCATTGCTCGCTTTATATGCAACTCGTTCTAGGACCGAATTGAGCATGATAGCAATTTCTTCGACCCCCATCTTTTTTGCGATGGGAATCAATACTATAATTTGCACTAAAAAAAGAGCAATTGGCCCGGCTGAGTTTGGTATTACAGTGAAAAAAACTATATCGAATAATATTACTGTAATAACTATGAAGAAAAATCGATCCTCTCTTCTTGCATCTCGTTCAGAAGTAAGTTGTTCCTGAAGTTCTTCTATTAATACTTCTTCTTTGCTGGGATCAACGTTTTTAAAAAAAATGTCAAAGTCTGAAGTGTTATCCATGTCATGTATCAGTGGACGTCGGCGTTCTTGCACTATATTCATCCATTATATCTTCATTGGATATTTTTCTATTTCTGGCACCTTTTTCATAGCTTTTTGCCCATGCTCCATCTGCCCAATGGGTAATTGCTACAAGCTTTCCAGCTGGTAGGTTAGAAAGAGATTTATAGGCAGCATTCAAGTACTCTGTTTCTGTACTATCGTCAGCATCTGGAACAGAATGAAAGATATCTGAAATAGGATCGGAGCCAAATATTTTCACCTTGTGATATAGTGATGGAACGACGGGGCCATATTCCCAAGCTTCGAATTGATCACAAATGAGAGGCTTACCTGTTCTCCCTAAGTACATTAGATGCGCTAAATAAAGCAATTTTTGCAGTTTAAGGTTGGAAATGGTCCAATTAGAAATTTTGCAGAGCCGTTTAGCGGCTACAACGGGATCTAAAGCCATAACACGTCTCCTTTCTAGATTTGGATTTTTTGGAATTCTAACGAGAGAATCACACAACAGGGCATTCCCGTCAACAACATAGTGAATCTACTAGTTGTGGGTACTATGTGTATATTGGTACTTAATTTTTCAAGGGATTGGTCCTTATGGCGGGGCCGGTTCCAAGATACATCCTGATTAGTTCAATTATCAGGG
Organism: Sneathiella sp.; assembly: GCA_017643685.1. Classification (GTDB taxonomy): domain Bacteria; phylum Pseudomonadota; class Alphaproteobacteria; order Sneathiellales; family Sneathiellaceae; genus Sneathiella. The sequence continues at coordinate 4,590 of JAEPMY010000091.1, read as the reverse complement.
TGTATTATGAAACTGTCCGACCCGATTACGCTTGCCGATGAAATCGTCGCTCTTGTCCCGCTTACCCATGATCACCGTGCCGATCTCGCTGAAGCGGCTGATGACGGGGAGCTTTGGCGTCATTGGTATACTACTGTTCCGAAGCCTGAAAATGTAACGGCAGAAATTAACCGCCGTCTTGCCCTTCAGGATAAAGGAAGTATGAACCCGTTTGCCATCGTTGATGCCAAAAGTGGCAAGGCCGTGGGTATGACGACGTTTATGAATATTGACGATGTGTATCACCGCGTTGAAATTGGCTCCACTTGGTATCGGCAGTCAGTACAGCGGACAGGGCTGAATACGCGCTGTAAGTTTCTAATGCTGCAGCATGCCTTTGAGGTGCGTGACTGTATCGCGGTTGAATTTCGCACACATTTCTTTAACCGCCAGAGCCGCATGGCTATTGAGCGGCTTGGCGCGAAGCTTGACGGTATATTGCGGAACCATTCGCGAACAGAAGATGGGGCGTTTCGTGATACGTGTGTCTACAGCATTCTCCCTCATGAATGGCCCGCGGTTAAAGCACATTTAAGCTATCAGATGGAACGGTCCCGCTAACGCCCAAGGCTCATAACAACGCCCGAAGCTCAGTCTTTAACACCTTGCCATAATTATTCTTGGGAAGGGCTTCTTTAAAGATATATTCTTTCGGGCGTTTAAACCGCGCCATATGCTCCAGACAGTAAGCATCAATGTCCTCTGTGGTGAGGCTCTCTTTTGTCACAATAAAGGCGACCACTTCCTCGCCCCAGTCGGGGTGGGGACGACCAACGACAGATACTTCATCAATCTTTGGATGGGTGAGGAGTATCTCTTCAATCTCGCGTGGGTAAATATTGGTCCCGCCTGAGATGATCAGGTCTTTTGATCGATCTTTCAGGGTTAGAAAGCCATCTTCATCCAAAGCGCCCATGTCTCCGGTCCAAAGCCAGCCGTCTTTTAGAGTCTTGGCTGTTGCTTCCGGGTTCTGCCAGTAGCCCAGCATGACAACATCACCGCGAACGGTAATCTCTCCGACCTCGCCAATGTCGCAAGGGTCTCCATCTTTACGACGAATGCAGACCTCAACATCCGTTCTCTCCACTCCCACAGACGCAAGTCGCGCGGCCCGGTTAGGGTGGTCAGTGCCTGCTTCTAACTCGTGTTGAGTAAGAACGGTGATTGTCATTGGCGCCTCACCCTGTCCATAAATCTGGCAGAATTTGGGGCCAATAGCATCCAACGCCCGGCGGATATCCGCTTCATACATCGGGCCGCCGCCATAAACGATCAGTTTGATATTGCTGGTATCCGCATTTTGAAACGCGTCTGAGCCGATCAGGCGATGCACCATCGTCGGGGCGAAGAAGAAGCAGCAGTTCGGATAATGCGCAATCAAATCCAAGGTTTCCGCAGGATCAAAACCTCCGCTAAGCGGGGTGACCTGAATACCTCCCTTGGCGATCAATGGTAAGCCATATAACCCTGATCCATGGGTTTGCGGCGCTGCGTGAATAATGGCGTCGCCTGGATTGTGGGGGCTTACATCTGCAAAATAACTCAAAATTGCAGCCAGAAGATTGCGATGACTTAGCATCGCTCCTTTCGGTTTTCCGGTGGTCCCTGATGTATAAAAGAGCCAGGCAAGATCATCTCCGTCTTTCTCCGCCATTTCCATATGGGGGGCCGCTTTTAGCGACTGATATTCTGCACTTGCAATATTCAATACGGGTGTGATGTCTTGGCCCTTCCGTAATTGATCGGCAAGTTCTGGCGTGGCGATCGCGAGACGCGCGCCTGAATTTTCAAGAATGTACGTAAATTCATTGATATGCAGTTTAGCGTTTACGGGAACAGCAACGAGCCCTGCATGCCAGATTGCAAACAGACTGACCCAGTATTCGGGATGGTTTTTCATAATCAGGGCAACACGATCCCCTGACTTAAGATCATATTCTGTTAGAAGCGCGGCGGCCAATCGGGCGGACTTATCTGCAAACTCTGCGTAAGTTGCGGTAATTTCTGTTCCATAAGCCAGTGCAGGCGCATTTTTATGAGATTTGGCACTTCGCACCAAAATATTTGCAATGTTCATATGTCCCCCCACACCTTGAATGGTGCTTATTATTTACGCCGGGCCGCTATTTTCTGCTGCTCTTGGTCGTGTTTCGTTCCCTTTTCGGGTGAGCCACCACAATAACACAAGGCCGGGAATTGCCGCCAGTACTGTTAAAATAAAGAATGTGACCCAGCCGGTCAGCTCCGCCAGAGCACCTCCCGGGGAGGAGAGGGTTGTGCGCGCTGCCGCCATGAAAGAGGAAAGCAGTGCATATTGTGTGGCTGTGTATGAGATGTTGCAGAGACTGGAAAGATACGCAACGAAAGCCGCCGTTCCCATACCGCCTGACAGGTTTTCAATTCCGACTGTTGCTGCCAGGAAATACACATCATTTCCCATCATGGCGAGAACGGCAAACATAAGGTTGGACCCAAGCTGCAAGAACCCGCAGATCCAAAGGGTTTTATAAAGTCCAACCCCGGCCATCAACCAGCCACCAATTGCGAGACCGATAAAGGTTGCTGCAGTGCCATAAATTTTACTGACATTTGCTATGTCGATCTTGGTGAAACCCAAATCGTAGAATAAAGGCGTGCTCATCACTCCGGCGAGGCTATCGCCAAATTTATAAAGCATCACAAAAAGCAGGATTGCAATCCATCCTGGTCTTGTGAAAAATTCGCGAAAAGGATTAACAACAGCTTCGATCAGCCAGTTTTTTGCGGCTTCAATTTTAGAAGTATGGAGGGGGGCGGCAAGCGCTTCCTTCGCATTTTTCGCGGTTGGTTCCTTATTGAACAGACAGGTCAGGATGCCGATCAGGATCATGCCCGCCATAATCGTATAGGTCATCTCCCAACTAACTGATGTTGCAAGGTAGAGGGCCCCAGCCCCGGAGACGAGCATCCCGATCCGATAGCCAAATACAATGGCAGCAGCGCCAGCGGCGAGCGTTCTCTCGTCAGAGATTTCCACACGAAAGGCATCAATGACAATGTCCTGGCTGGCCGACGAAAAGGCGACTAGAAAGGCAAAGAGCGCGGTCATCTCAATACTGGTTGCAGGATGGCTCGCCCCAAGCCCCAAGATGGACAGGATCAGGCAGATTTGTGTGAAAATCATCCAACCCCGGCGGCGCCCCAAAGCGCGACTTAAAATCGGGATCGGCATCTTATCTACAAGCGGTGCCCATAAAAATTTCAACGCATACGGCGTTGCAACATTTGCAAACAGCCCAATGGCGGTTAGGGATAACCCCTCTTCACGCAGCCAAAGGGAAAGTGTGGTTCCGGTCAGCGCAAGCGGTAGCCCTGAGGAGAACCCCAGAAGAAGAATCGAAATAACCCGGCGGTCCAGATAGACCCCGGCCGTTTGCTGAAACTGCCGAAACATACAGCGCCAAACCCCCTAATAAAATCTCAGTCGTCGCCGTTATTCTGCAGTTGTTCTTTTGCTTTTTGTAACTCGTCGGTGGTGCGTACCAACCGCTCTGCCAGAACCCGCATCATCTCAACAGAAATTTCCGGAAATTCTGTCAGCATGCTGAGAAAGTGATCTTTCGTGATACGAAGAGTGATAAGCTCACTTTCTGCTCGAATTGTGGCGGTTCGGGGAATGTTGATCAGAATGGCAATCTCACCCACCACGTCATTCTTCTTCATGGTTGCCACGCGAATTGGCCCAGATGGTGTATCGACAAGAACGTCGGCCTGACCGCTGATTATCACGTAGGCTGCGTCCCCCATTTCACCTTGCTGACATAGAACCTGTCCTGGTTGATAGGTGACACGCTCTGATGTGAATGCCAATAATTTCACTTTCGTCGGATCGACTTTCGCAAATAGCGGGATCTGACGCAGCGTTTCCACCTCTTCTTTCAGGCTCACCTTACCACTCCTATTTCAATTTCATCAGGCCGTCAGGGCCTTAAACTGTTCATTACTTGAATGTATTTTTTCGTAGCTACCGATATCTGAGATAACGCCGCCACTGACGACGGCAACTTTATCAAACAGATAGGCCATATCTGGTTTTTCCAATGACCAGATCACCGCGCGGCCTTCAAACTCTGCTAAAATCTTTTCAAGAATATGAAGCTGTGCACGTTGATCCAATGAGGCGAGTGCCTGGTTCATGATCAACAAATCCGGTTTTTTAATTACTGCCCGCGCGATACAGAGTTTCTGGCGCTGGTTTTCATTGAGACGCGCCCCGCCTGATCCAACCGGGAAGTTGAGGCCCACTTTCAAAATCGCCCGTTTTAGATCCATTTCATCCACAACTTCGGACAGTAGGTTCCCGATCCGCTCCGCAGCTTGCGCATAGCCATAGGCAATTTTACCAAACAGGATGTTGTCCTGAATGTTTGCGGCGGCGTTATAAGCTGCAGGATCAAAGAATTCGATCCGACCTTTTAGCCGGTGAGGCAGATGCTCAACAAATTTCTTGCGAGCCTCGACAATCTTTTCCTGAATTTCATCGGTAATGACACCCAGGCGATGGCGGGATGG
>JAEPMY010000026.1 GCA_017643685.1 Sneathiella sp. | reverse complement strand
CGCGCTGCGTTGCAGGGGGAAGTGGTACTGGCCGCGACGGCAGTCTTGATGAATTTCCTCCATTTCCTTTCCTTTGGATTAGATGGATTTGCCCATGCGGCCGAAAGTCTTGTGGGACAATCAACGGGCGGTAAAAATCGCAAAGCATTGGATGAAGCGGTAACAGCGAGCAGTGTCCTTGCCATCCTAGTCGCGGTTTTCTACGCCGTTGTGTACTGGATTGCAGGTGATAGCATTATTGCGGTGCTAACTGGTATTGAAGATGTTCGTGTTATTGCCGGTGAATACCTTATTTGGATGATTGTGATGCCTTTACTGGCTGTCTGGTCATATCAGCTTGATGGTATTTTTATCGGGGCGATGAAAACCCACGAGATGCGAAATGGAATGGTGATTTCATTCGCTGCCTATATGGGATCAATTCTCTATTTACCGTTGGTATTTGGCGTGCACGGCCTATACATGGCGCTTGGCGTTTTCATGATCGCCCGGGCAGTTACATTGGCAGTGGTCTTTGGGCGGGTGCGGGCAGCGGTTGCCGATTAAGCCTTGTTATCCGCACGCTCCCATATCCGTTTAACGAGAGGGTAGAAGGCGGGCACACAGGCCACGATTAGCATAATGCGGATCACATGCATGATGGATACAAAAGCCACATCAATGCCAAGGGCTAACGCCACCAACGACATTTCAGCAAGACCGCCCGGTGACAAAGCTAATACCAAGCCGGGAATTGAAATGCCGATCATATCCGTTGACTCATAGGCAAGGAACACCGCAATGGCGATCATAAGTGCGGTTGAGGCGCTACTGATCAGCAGAATACGGCTAATTTCCCGAACCCGCGTTCCCAGAAAGCGAAGGCCTATTGAGGTGCCGATGACAAGCTGGGCGGCAAAGACAAGAAGCATTGGGGGCTGTGCCGTGGTAATTCCGGTCAAATGAACGACAGCAGAAAACACCATAGGACCCATCAGATGAGGAGCCGGAAGGCGTAAGGGGCCGCCTAGGAAATACCCAAGTGCGCCCGCCAGAAGTAAAATGCCATATCCCATCAGCTCGTCCATTTGCCCCAAGATACTCGGGGCAACCGCAGTACCGGAAGTATCCCCAGCGATGCCAAACCGAAATGCTAGGGGAACTGTCATAACAACCAGCATGATGCGTGAGGCGTGGATCAGGGCAATGGTTCGACCATCGCCGCCCATAGCTTCGCCTGTTTCATACATGACATTAAACCCACCCGGCGCAGCGGAGAAATACGCGGTTATTCGATCAAAGCCGCACAGGCGCCTATACAAAAGATACACCAAGGTCATGGAGGCAAAGGCACTGATGATCAGCAGGAGTAATCCACCAGACCAATTCATCAAACTCCCAAAAGTCTCGGTGGTGAAGCTACTACCGAGCATAACCCCAAGAACCGCCGTCATAATCTTACGAAGCGTGTTATCCACGGCCATGTCCAGCCCCCGAACCGCGAAAGCGGTCGTGACACACATGGACCCTAGCATCCAGGCAAGCGGGAGGTCTGCCGCATAAAAAGCGGCGCCTCCAACCGCGCCAATTGCTAATGCTTTCAATGTCTTAATCATTCAACTTCTCATCATAGATGATGATTTCGTTAAAAAGAGGGTAGGGAGACGCGTGATCTTTCAACGCTTCGATAACGTGGTGCCGATTGTTGGTGTTTATATTTATTTCAATAAACCGGTTAATGTTATTTTTATGGTTAAGTGTATGTGCGGTTGCTTCTTGAACTTCGGTCTGAGACATTAGAGTTAGTTCTTCATGCTGTCCCTCAATAGGGATAGCAGATAAGCCGATATACGATCCGTTGAGGCGTAAAACGCCCCGGCGCCCAATATAGGCATGTATCTTCTCATGCGGACCTGTCATTTCACATTGAAGATCTATGTCTCGCAGTTCTGAATATCGATAGCTGCTGCCGATGGCTTCGGTCAGGTGCATTTGCACAAGTTGATCTTCGGTGAGCCAAGTAATGTGGCACGTTGTTGTAACGCCTTCGAGAGGCATAAGCGTTGCCGGGATTGAGCCATAACCAGCTACATGAGGGGAATAGACAGAGACGAAATTTTTCAATTTCCCTGCGGTGACCGGTATCCGTTGGTTCGGGTGATCTTTAAACTTTCGGATTAACTGTTCTGGCGCGGCATTTGATCCACAGGCGAGCACCGGGATCAAATGCTCTTCCGGCTCCCACGCATGAAGGCGGCTTATGGTTTCGCCCTCTAACAGGAAGGAATGAGTTGGGCGCTCGTAAGGGTATGCGAGCGCCCTTTGTATGTCGGTGTCTATTTCAGTCACGAACTTAACTTACGAGATGCATGCCTCCGTCTACGATCAGCAGCTCGCCCGTTACCGGGGCAGTGCCCAGAACGAACCACAAAACGGCATCGGCAATGTCTTCAGGTTGGGATACGGTGGCCAGCGGCACTTTCCGTATCATGGCTTGACGATTTTTCTCATAATTATCATCCCCCCATCCTGCGCGCAACCAGCGTGTTTCAATCATGCCCGGGCAAATGCCATTGACGGTGACTTCCGGACCCATCACTCGGGCAAGGCCTTTCGTCATGGAATTCAGGCCACCCTTTGACGCAACATAGGCGAGGGAGGACCCATGGCCATGTGTGCCGGCAACAGATGAAATCATGATGACGCGGCCCGCGCCAGAAGCTTTCAGATGCGGGGCACAAGCGCGTGTCATCTGGAAGGGGCCAATTGTATTAACGGCATAGATATCGTGGAAATCTTGGGCATCCAAGCCATCAAGATCTTCATGGGCAACAAATTTAGTCCGGCCAGCGTTATTGATCAGCGCGTCAATGCGTCCCCATTTTTCAACTGCGGCAGCTGCCATTGCACGGCAGTCTTCATCTTTGGAGACATCCGCTTGGAACAGGAGTGCCTCTGCGCCAGTTGCTTCAACTTCTGCGGCGGTTTCCTTGGCCTCTGTTTCGCTGCGGGTGTAATTGACAACGATATTGTAGCCGTTTTTGGCAAGGGCGACGGCAATCGCGGCGCCTGTACCTGTCGCTGAACCTGTTACGATGGCAACTTTTCTTTCAGCACTCATAGATTATTCCTTTTTATTTTTATTCAGGTGGGATGCTTGACCCTATCTTATATCTTTCATGGCTTTCAAGTCTCGCAACAATTTCTCTTGAATTAGCGGGCAGATCAGGATAGGGCGAGACCATGTTTTAAGTGCCTATTTCAAGCGGGTGATATTATGAAAATTGAATTTTCCAAAAAAGTGGCAGATGCGAAAGCAGCCGGGCAGCCAATTGTGGCTCTTGAATCCACAATTATCAGCCATGGATTTCCGTATCCTGAAAACATTGCCCTTGCCCGCGAGATGGAACAGGTCATTGAGGCGGAAGGCGCTATCCCTGCAACGATTGCGATCATCAATGGCGTGATTAAATGCGGTCTTGAAGAGGATGAGTTGGAGCTGTTGGCTTCCTCCGGTGACGTTAAAAAATGTTCTGTCCGGGATTTGCCGATGGTAACGGCTGCTGGTATTACCGGGGCGACAACGGTTGCCTCTACCTCCTTCGTTGCAGAGCGGGCGGGTATCAAGGTATTTGCAACGGGCGGCATCGGCGGGGTTCACCGCGCCGAAGAAGGTGCGGATGGCTTTGATATTTCCGCTGATTTGCTGGAACTGTCCCGGACAAAAGTTGCGGTGGTTGCGGCTGGCGCTAAATCAATTTTGGATTTGCCTGCCACTATGGAAGTTTTGGAGAGCTACAGCGTTCCCGTTATTGGGTTTGAAACAGATGAGTTTCCAGCTTTTCATTGCCGGACCAGTGGATTGAAACTCCCCGCCGCCGCGATGACGATGAACGAACTTTCCTCAATGGTTGCGGCGCACTTTGATCTGGGTCTCCCATCCGGATTGTTGGTCTGTAACCCGGTTCCGGAAACGGCTGCGATGGGGGAAGAAGAAGTCGAGAATCTGATTAGCCGCGCACAAGCAGAGGCGGTGGCTGCGGGCGTAAAAGGGGCGGCGATGACGCCTTATATCTTAGGTGCTCTCAACCGATTGTCAGATGGAAAGACGAGCGTCGTGAACCACGCGCTCGCCCTTAATAACGGTAAAGTGGCGGCGAAACTCGCCGCGCTGATTAATTAATTTTTGGCGCGGAACAAGGTTTTGGCAATCAAAACACCAACAACCATTGCCACAACAAAAACTGCAATTTTCGGGCTGGCGTAAGCGAGTGAGCTGATCGCCGGTCCGGGGCACAGTCCGCCAATCCCCCAGCCTGCACCGAATAGCGCAGCGCCGATAACGAGGCGTTTATCAATATCGGTGCGGGTTGGTAGATAGAATTTATCCCCAAAAATCGGGTGTGGGCGTTTTAGCAAGAAATGGAACGCGACAACCGTGACCGCAAGGCCTCCGCCCATTACAAAGGCGAGGCTAGGATCCCAACCGTACGCGACGTCCAGAAAGCCAACAACTTTTGCCGGGCTCAGCATGCCTGAGAGGGCAAGGCCATAACCAAATAGCAGGCCAGAGGCCAGAGCAATTACCAAAAACATATGATCAACCTCCCATCACGGTGCGGATAACAAAGACAGCAACGCCCGCAACTGCCATAAAGGTGCAAACAGACACTAATGAGCGGGCGGATAGGCGGCCCAAGCCGCAGATGCCGTGACCACTTGTGCAGCCAGAGCCAATAGTTGTGCCCATGCCAACAAGCAGGCCGCCGATGATGAGGGCGCCATAATGGACTTCGTCACTGAAATTGTATGGGTTGATATCGATATAGCTGATGTCCCCTCCAAGGATAGGGAATAGAACGGCGCCGCCAATCAGTCCAAGCAGGAATAGCCAGCGCCATTTGCGATCAGCTGCAGGTGCTGGGGGCATCAGGCCGCCCAGAATTCCACTGATTCCGGCAATGCGGCCCGCTGCCAGAAGCAGGGTGGCGGCGATACCGATAATCAAGCCCCCGGAAAGGGACAGGAACGGCGTAAAGTTTTCCATAGTTAAATACTCCACTCTGGGTCGTTAAATAGCGGGTTGCCTTTAGCACCCAATTCTTTGAAGGCATCAAACGTGCTTAAATAAACTTTTCCGTTTTGGTGCTCTTTGAAAAATGATGTCTCCTGCAGGCGGTCCATAACCGGGCCCTTCACTTCCGTGAAATGAAGGTCGATATTCTGTTCTGCCAATTCTTCGAACAACATCTCAAGGGTATGCAGCGCACTGCCGTCGATGGAGTTGATCGCGCTACAGATGATCAGCACATCGGTGACATCCTTGTTGGCAGCAACCTGATTGAGGATGAAGTTTTCCAGATAGCTGGCATTCGCAAAAAATAGGCTTTCATCAATGCGAAGGGCCAGTAAGTGTGGATAGGTTTTCACCTTATGCCGTTTGATATTCCGAAAATGTTCCGTATCGCCAACCTGCCCAACAACCGCGATATGGGGGCGGCTGCTGCGCCAGAAATGCAAACCAAGAGAGATCAGAATGCCGATGGTTAGCCCTAGTTCAATGCCCCCAAAAAGGACAGCAACAAATGTAACTCCTTCAGCGATGCCATCCGCTTTGTCATAAGTCAGGTTCTTAAGGAACCCCTGGATGTTTACCAGTTCCAAAATGGCGACAAGGATAATGGACGCCAAGACGGTTTTTGGCACGTAATAGAAAAGGGGGGTAAAGAACGCGAGGGTGAGGCCAATGAGGCAAGCTGTTATAATCGCCGCAAGCTGCGTATTCGCGCCAGCGGAGAAGTTTACCACGGAGCGGCTGAAGCCACCGCATACTGGACTGCCGCCGGTGATGCCAGATCCAATGTTGGCAAATCCCAGACCCCAGGCTTCCTGATTAACATCTAGCTTCTGACGGCGTTTGCTTGCCAGAACTTTTGCAATGGCGACACTTTCCACATAGCTGATCAGTGTGATCAGCAGGGCAGAAGGCGCAAGATCTTGCAGGATAGTCAAATTAAAATCTGGAAGGGTCAGGCTTGGAATGCCTTCTGGAATAACGCCGATCACCTTAACACCAGCACTTTGATCAAGGCCATAAGTCATGACGATGACTGTCATCAGAACCAGGACCATCAAGGGACCGGTTTTTGAAAGCCCCGGTGCCAAGGGGGCAAGGGAATGGATTTTGCCGATCAACGCTGCGAGATACTTCGTCGCCAGATAAAGAAGCGTTACGCTTAGTGCGCCAATGATTAGGGCGGTGTTATTTATACGGGCGCCGATTTCGGAAATGAAATCAGGGCTTAGAAAATCACTAAAGAGAAGTTTGCTCTCAAAGCCTGCGAAGGGCGTTAGCTGGCTAAACGCGATCAATAGTGCCGCAGCGCTCGTAAATCCAGACATGACTGGGTGGCTGAGAAACTCCGTGAGGAAGCCGAGTTTTAAGGCCCCGATTATCAGAAACAAAACACCGATCATCACTGATAGGACAAGTGCTGCCGCCAGGTATTCGCCTGTCCCTTGCGCCGAAATGGTGGAGAGCGCGTGAGCAACCATGAGTGATGCCACCGCCACGGGGCCCACCGCCAACGTGCGGGAGCTACCGAACAAGGCATACATAATCGGCGGGGCAATACTAGCATATAGGCCAATTTCAGGTGGCAAGCCTGCAAGCGCCGAATACGCCATTGCCTGCGGGATAAGCAGGATCGCTGTAATGATCCCCGCAGTAAGATCGCCGCTAAATGTTTTGCGTTCGTAGGTGCGGAGCCATTCAGCCGCGGGCACGACTTTGGTCAGATAGGTCATCAGGGTCTTCCATGTCCTTACAATAGAGTTCGTAAAGAACATTGATGATGTTCTTCGCTTCTTCCCCATCCAACGAATAATAGATGGTTTGTGCGTCTCGTCGGGTTGTTACCAGTTGATCCTTGCGAAGCAGGGCAAGCTGCTGCGAGATGGAGGCGGGGCGCATCTCAAGGGCGCTTGCCAACTCGGTCACTGATTTCTCACCTTCCCCGATCTGGCACAGCAGCATCAGGCGCGTCTCGTTTGAGAGCGCTTTCATCAATGTGCTGGCGCGCGAGGCGGCATCTTTCATTTGATTTATATTCATACTTGAATATCTATAGAAGTAGAGATATATAGTCAATAGAAATTGATGTGTGAAATATGAAATCCAAGAGGGTGCAGATGAAACCAGAGATCAAAGCGTTCTTCCATGAACCCACTTTTACCGTGACTTATCTGGTCACGGATCCAGAAACGAAAAAGGCAACAATTATTGACAGTGCGCTGGATTATGATCCGAAATCCGGCCGGACGGACACGGTCGCTGCTGATGAGTTGATTGCTTATATTCAGGCAGCAGACCTAACAGTTGAGTGGATTTTGGAGACGCATGTGCATGCGGATCACTTAACGGCTGCGCCTTACTTGAAAGAAAAGCTCGGTGGAACGGTTTGTATTGGGGATCATGTCCCGACCGTTCAGAAAGTGTTTAAGGGTGTCTTTAACGCTGAGGCAAAAATGCCAGTGGATGGGTCGCAGTTCGATCGCTTGTTGCAAGACGGTGAGGTGATCAAATGCGGTAATCTGGAGATCGAAGTTCTCTACACTCCCGGTCACACGCCTGCCTGTGTTTCTTATATTATTGGCGATGCGGTTTTTGTGGGTGATACGCTCTTTATGCCTGATTTTGGTACGGCCCGTTGCGATTTCCCCGGCGGAGATGCGCAGCAGCTTTATAAATCTATTCAGAAAATTCTGGATCGTCCTGACGAAACCCGTCTCTTTATGTGTCACGATTATGCGCCGGGTGGCCGCGACTATATCTGGGAGACAACGGTGGGGGAGCAGAAGGCGAAAAACATCCACATTAACTCTTCCGTTGGCGAGGCAGAATTTGTAAAAATGCGCACCGATCGGGACAAAGAGTTGGATATGCCGGTTTTGATCCTGCCATCTGTGCAGGTAAATATGCGGGCGGGTGATTTCCCTGAGCCCGAAGATAATGGTGTGTCTTACCTGAAAATTCCTCTGAACGCGCTTTAAGTCTTATCGTTCAGATCCCAAAAAAAGTGGCTCAGTTCTGAGCCACTTTCATTAGATCGCCCGTTTCCGGAACCACGATAAAGCAGGAAACGCTTTTCCGTTGCAATGACCGGCAAACGTTATTTGCTTCCAGTTTTGTGAAGCCTTTCATCTGCGCCCGATAAATTGGTGTGCCGTTATGCACAACGCGGCGGATGTTATAAAGCCCATCTTCCATCAAGCTGCCGGTAAGGGATTTTGCTTTTACCAGTTGATCCCGTGCGCTTGCCGCGCGAGAGAAGGCACCAACTTGAATGCCCCATTGCTTGTTGCCAGAGGCTGTTGCGACAGCGGCTGCGGCATTGGTCGATTGAGCTGATTTTGGGGGTTCAACAATTTGGCGTGTTTCTGCCACTGTTGTCTCGGCCGTTGGTGTTGTGTGCGATCCGCCATAGGCAATGCTTAAGGGCCGAGCGGATGGCAGCGGGATAACTGTCGGGCGCATGGTTTCGATCTGCGCAAAGCCTTTATCCAGCAGCTTTTGCATGTGGCGATCGCGGCTCTTGGCGGTGCGGCCACCAAAGACCACGCCGATCAGGCGGTTATCGCCGCGCTTGGCTGAGGCGACAAGGTTAAAGCCGGATGCGCGGATATAACCTGTTTTAATGCCGTCCGCGCCGGCATATCTACCGAGCAGATTGTTGTGGTTTTTGTACTTTTTGCCTTTGTAGTTGAAGCTCTGCAAAGACATGTAGTGATAATATTGCGGAAAATCGTGAATAAGCGCTGCGCCAAGAATGGCCATGTCGCGGGCTGTGCTTTTTTGGCGGCGGTTCGGCAAGCCACTTGCATTGCGGAAGCTGGTACGGCTCATGCCAATTTTCTTTGCCTGCTCCGTCATTTTGCGAGCGAAGGCAGCTTCGGTTGGCGCCATTGCCTCGGCAAGAACGGTTGCGGCGTCATTGGCTGATTTGGTGATCAGGCCAAGAACCGCATCTTTCACCGTGATGTAGCTGCCCTTTTTAAGTCCAAGCTTTGTGGGCGTCTGGCCAGCAGCACGCGCAGAGACTTTCAATTTTTGACCCATTTTCAACTTGCCGCGATTAAGGGCGTCGAAAGTCATATATAAGGTCATGATCTTTGTCAGGGATGCGGGGTACAGCTTTGTGTTTGCGTTGCGGGAGAATAAAACCTCTCCGGTGCGGCTATCCATTACAACAGAGGCATATCGTGCGTAACTGTTGTTTATCGTACTGAAGAAAAGAACCGTGGTGAGTAGGGCGGCGATTGCAATGGATTTAATCGCGGCCTGGATCGAGCGGTTGCCAATATGTCTGATCTGCGTGCTTTGGTCTGACATCTGTCTACTTCTCTTTCGATACGACACAAATAAGCTTAAATACCACCCTTCACGCTTGCCGAAGTGTGGTGGATAAACTCCCTCAAGGGGAGTCTAGAAAAAGTTGCGAATCATGTCCAACAAAAATCGTGAATTTTGCTCTAATTTGCAGGAATTGTGATATCTCGCAAACTTTGGCACATGCCGCATCATCAGAATGCTATATTAGTGTTAACATTCAGTAAGCTCGATAATATTGATTTCTTGTTATGTCGCGATGCGATGAAGTCAGGCGAATTTTAGTCAGACTTTACTCTTGATTGGTTGGAATAAGCCTAATGTGCGTCGCAAAAATATTTTTATGAATTTTTTGATGCAGAATTATTTCATGGTAAAAATATATATTTAAAACAATGGCATGCTTCAGTTTTTGGTTTTTATTGTGCAGCGCACAAAACTATTGACATTCAAGTTTTTTCGAATATATTGAATGTCATTGTTGCGATGCAGCATAAGACTTAAACTTTTTGATTGAAGGTTTGACTATGAGCAATACAAAAGCGAAAGCAACATCCACAGCTGATAAAGCGGATGTGACTAAAGAGTTTGAAACAATGATTACCGCGAACCGCAAAACTTTGCAGGACGCATTTAAATCCGGTGCAGAAGCTGCTGAGAAAGCCTTCACTTCCGGTGCAGAGACTTTCAAAACAAATTATGAGAAAGCTCTGAAAGACAGCAAAGAGCAGCTTGAAAAAGCGACTAAAACTTTCACAGACGCCGCGCCATTTGACGTAGAAGGTGCAGAGCCATTCGTGAAAGCTGGTACAGCTGCTGCTGAAAAAGGCGAAAAAATCAACGCTGAACTGATCGAGTTTGGAACAAGCCGTGTATCTGCTTACTTCACTGCAACTCGCTCCGTTATTGATGCAGACGATCTGCAGAAAGCAATGGAAGTTCAGTCCGAATACGCACGTAACTCTTTCGAGACTTATGTGAGCGAAGCTGGCAAAATCAACGCAATGGTGATTGATGTCACTAAAACTCTGATGGAACCATTTGGCTCTCAGTATGCTGCCAATATGGATAAATTCCTGAACCGCGCTTGAGTAAATTCGCGCGTCTCATAGAGTAACCGTATCGCTTTTGGAAAAGCCTGGGGACTTGTTCCCCGGGCTTTTTTTGTGATTAAGGCCCAAAAAGTTAAAATTTTAGACAAGTGACGGTTCATTTTTTTTGAAATTTTATGCAGGATATCTAACTATGTTAACGAGGGGGTAATCCCGACATGGCTAAAATCTAATCCTTAATGAGTGCTTGGAATTCGGTGCGTATGTTCATAACCAGTGGTAACGAAATCAAATTAGGTGACGACGATACGGAAATTGGGACCGGTGTTGTTACTAAGCCAAAGACAAAAAAACCATCCATGTGGCGCGTTCTTCTTCTGAATGACGATTACACACCGATGGAGTTTGTTGTCCATATTCTGCAGTCTTTCTTCGGAATGGACGAGCAGACGGCTGCCCAGGTCATGCTACATGTACATCATAAAGGAGTAGGGGTTTGTGGTGTCTTTACCTATGAAGTCGCGGAGACAAAGGTTGCGCAGGTAATTGAGTTTGCCCGTGCCAATCAGCATCCGCTTCAGTGTACGATGGAGAAAGAATAGTGCCCGGATTTTCAAATGCCCTCGAGGAAAGCTTACACCGTGCCATGGCTTTGGCGACCTCACGCCGTCACGAATTTGCCATGCTGGAACATCTTCTCTATTCACTGACGGAAGATCAGGATGCGGCGTCGGTCATGCGCGCCTGCAATGTAGATCTTGAACTTTTGCGAAAAGATTTGGATGAGTTCATCTCCGAAGAATTAGATGATCTCGTCATGGACCGCTTTGTGGAAGCGCGGCCAACCCTCTCGTTTCAGCGGGTTGTTCAGCGGGCGCTGATCAATGTGGAAAGCTCCGGCCGGGAAGAGGTGACAGGCGCCAATGTGCTCGTTGCGATCTTCTCTGAGCGGGAAAGCCATGCAGCTTACTTCCTGCAGAAACAGGAAATGACCCGGCTGGATGCGATTAATTATATCAGCCACGGCCTTGCAAAAGCACCGGGTAAGGATATCCCGCGTGTGGTTCGTGGCATTGATGGTGCGTTTGAGCCAGAAAAAGAAGAGACAACGGCGGAAGAAGAAAACCCGGTCTCTTCTGAGGCGCTTGATGCCTATTGCGTAAATCTCAATGAAAAAGCGGCTAAAGGCAAAATCGATCCGTTGATCGGCCGTGATGACGAGGTGGAGCGCACTATTCAAATCCTGTGTCGCCGGTCTAAAAACAATCCACTGTTGGTTGGTGATCCGGGCGTTGGTAAAACTGCGATTGCCGAGGGTCTGGCCCGCCGGATCGTTGACGGCAGTGTGCCAGAAGTCCTACTGACAAGCGTGATTTACTCTCTTGATATGGGAACGCTTCTTGCCGGTACCCGTTATCGCGGTGATTTTGAGGAACGCCTCAAAGCTGTGATGACAGAGCTGGAAGAAATGGATAATGCGGTGCTCTTTATTGACGAGATTCACACGATCATTGGTGCCGGTGCCACAAGCGGTGGTGCGATGGACGCATCCAACCTTCTGAAACCTGCTTTGGCAAGCGGCGCGATCCGCTGCATTGGTTCCACCACATATAAAGAGTTCCGCAGTCATTTTGAAAAAGACCGTGCGCTTCTCCGTCGGTTCCAGAAAATCGATGTGAACGAGCCAAGCATCCCGGACAGCATCAAGATCTTGAAAGGCTTGAAGCCATACTTTGAGGAACATCACCGTATTCGCTACACGGCTGATGCCATTAAGGCAGCGGTTGAGCTGGCGGCGCGTTATATCAATGATCGGAAACTGCCGGATAAGGCCATTGATGTTATCGACGAAGTGGGCGCGGCCCAGATGCTGAAACCGGAAAGTCGCCGTAAGAAAACCATCGGTGTTAAAGACGTGGAGGCTGTGGTTGCCAAGATCGCTCGCATCCCACCTAAATCCGTGAGCAAAGAAGATACAGCTAACCTGAAGAAACTGGATAAAGATCTGAAGCGGGTTGTCTTCGGTCAGGATAGCGCGATTGAGGCGTTGTCCAGCTCCATCAAGTTGGCGCGGGCTGGCCTTCGGGAGCCGGAAAAGCCAATCGGTAACTATCTATTCTCTGGTCCTACCGGTGTTGGTAAAACTGAAGTTGCGCGTCAGTTGGCGTCCATCATGGGCGTCGAGCTGATCCGCTTTGATATGTCCGAATATATGGAGCGCCATACGGTCAGCCGCCTGATCGGTGCCCCTCCGGGTTATGTTGGATATGATCAGGGTGGTTTGCTGACTGATGCCATCGATCAGCATCCACATGCAGTTCTATTGCTGGACGAGATTGAAAAGGCGCATCCTGATCTGTTTAACGTGCTGCTGCAGGTGATGGATCACGGTAAGCTGACCGATCATAACGGCAAGAAAATCGATTTCCGGAATGTGGTTCTGATTATGACCACAAATGCCGGGGCTGCCGAAATGTCCAAACAGGCTATCGGTTTTGGAAGTGGGGAGCGCATTGGCGAAGATGAAGAAGCCATCAAGCGCCTGTTTACCCCTGAGTTCCGAAATCGTCTGGATGCGGTCATTCCATTTGCACCATTGCCGCCAGAAGTTGTCTCTCGCGTGGTCGAGAAATTTGTTCTGCAGCTTGAAACGCAGCTTCAGGATCGGGATGTAACCTTGTCGCTGACCGACGCTGCGGCTACCTGGCTTGCCGAGAAAGGATATGACCGTTTGAACGGTGCACGCCCACTTGGCCGCCTTATTCAGGATACGATCAAGAAACCGCTCTCCGAGGAACTGCTATTTGGCAAACTGGCCAAGGGCGGACATGTTAAGATCGGCCTGAAAGCAGGTGAGCTTAGCTTTACGATTGAAAGCGCGGAAGAAGTGAGCCGCCGCGAGAAAATCGAAAAGGATAAGGGCGGTAAAAAGAAAAATGATGAGAAGGTTGATTAACCTCTCATCAGCGTAAAAAAAGGCGGGGATTTCCCCGCCTTTTTTCATTTTATGTTCCAAACGCGTTTTTAAGGCGTTTTTTAGTGTTTTTTTCGGGTTATTTTTGTCCGATGACACGGCGGCCTTGATTGATCCCTTTGAGATACTCAATGCCCTCATCGGCGATGGCGTAGCCGACCATATCCTCGCTTTCCCCGTCGATTTCATCCATATCAATCCAATGGGCGTAAAGCGGGCGGGTCCGGTCTGTGATGATGCCTGATTTTAGAAGTGTCTTCACCAGAACGCGGAAGATATTGGTGGATTCTTTAAGGGCATCCCGGCGATCTTTATCGGTGTAAACCTCACGGCAGGCATCCCGCACCCATTCCCAATCCAGCCCAAACTGATCATAAATAACCTGTTTTTGACGGATGTTGACCAGATTAAACAGCACCGTTTCAAAGCATTTTGCGGCCCAATCTTCAACAATGGCATGTTCTTTTTCGCTTAATTGCGGCACGGTTCGGTCAGCCCAGATCTTCCCAAATTTATGATGGAATGCTTCATCAGTCATCACGAGCTGGGTCAAGCGTTTCAAAAGCGGATCATTGGTTTTGGCATGGAAATTGGCAAAAGCCCCCATCGCCAAACCTTCGACCAGCATCTGCATTCCGACTAGCTTTTTATAAACCTCTTCGGCGCCGACCAGTTCTTTCAGCAAACCGCCAAGGGCGTTGCCGACAGGGTATGGGCTGCCGAAACGCACCTGAATATAGCGGCTAAAGGCGGTGACATGACGGGCTTCTTCCCGTGTTTGGTTAGAGGCATATTCCTGTGCGCCCGGATCCAGCAGGATATGACAGAGGCTGGCACTTAACGAAAGCGCGCCTTGTTCGCCGTGCAGAATACCCGAAACCCCCCACCGGACACTCTCATTTGCAAGACGGATCTGCTGCCCTTCATCCAATTTATCGGCGACGGCGGAGTTAAGCTCCGGCACCGTTTCTTTGGGCATGATCATTTGGGTGTTGATATCGAACGGGGTGCTAAAATCTATATAGGCATCATCCAGCGGATCCCAGAAGTGATCATGTGTGGCTGAGATGATTTTATCGAAAGCATCTGTCCGTTCCCCATACCGATTAACATCGAGCATAGGGGGGAAGTCATCAGATGGGACCGCATTATAAATGGGATCGATGGTGATTTGTCCTGACATAAGTTTCTCCCGTTTTCCCTGTCATTCTTTTTATGTTTTTGGTTTACCTTTACGTAAACGTCAAAATGAGATTAGACTAATTTAAATAAAGGTGCAACGCCCATTGGGAAAGTCAATCAGGGGGAGTGGAAGGACGTTTTGCTCAGTCGCTTTTTTTAAAGGGGGAATGCTGGTTTAGATAATTAATCTCAGCATCCATTTCCCTGCTTTCTGCCTCCAGAAAGTCCGCGACAGCCCGATGAAACCCTTCGTCGCGCAGCCAGTGGGCCGAGCGGGTTTTGACCGGTAAATATCCGCGGGCCAATTTATGCGGACCTTGGGCGCCAGCCTCCACCCGTTTGATACCCCGTTTGATGGCAAAATCAATGGCGCGGTAGTAGCAAGTTTCAAAATGCAGGAACTTATGATCTTCGGTGCAGCCCCAATACCGACCATAAAGACATTCAGACCCAAAGAGATTTAGGGCGCCAGCAATATAGCGCCCCTCTCGTTTCACCATGAAGAGGAGAACCTGATCTCCCATTTTTTGCCCCAGCAGGCTAAAAAACGTGCGGTTCAGATAAGGCGTGCCCCATTTGCGATTACCCGTATCAATATAGAACTGGAAGAAGGCGTCCCAATGGGCTTCGGTAATGTCATCCCCCGTCAGCTCTTCAAATTCAAAGCCAAATTCGTGAACAGTCCGGCGTTCTTTGTTGATGTTTTTTCTTTTTCGCGACGAGAGCGCAGCGAGAAAATCATCAAAGCTTTGGTAATCTTCATTGATCCAATGGAACTGCTCTCCAATGCGGAGGAGATAGTCTGATTGCTCAGCGGCAATGAGGTCTTCCTCTTGTGCGAATGTCATGTGAACAGAGGAGAGGTTCAGCTTGGATGCAACCTCTTTTGCCCCTTCAGCAAGCATCAGGCGATGGCGAAAACTATTGTCTGCGGCACTCACAAGAAAACGAGGACCAGTTACCGGAGAAAAGGGGATCGAGAGTTGTAATTTCGGATAATAGCGGCCGCCTGCGCGCTCATAAGCGTGAGCCCAGGAGTGATCGAATACATATTCCCCCTGACTATGCCCTTTCACATACATCGGGGCGGCGGCAACGATCCGATCTCCATTTTTAAGGAGAAGGTGATAAGGCATCCAGCCCGTTTCCGCAGAAACAGATCCACTTTCTTCAAGCGCTGAGAGAAAGGCATAGCGCGTAAAGGGGTGATCATCAGCAAGGCAAGCCTCCCACTCCTCAGCGGGGATTTCGCGAATATCCTGACAGGTATGAAGGCTATACTCTTCTGACATGGTTTTAAGATAATCAGTCCGACACCGCTTGCAATCTACAATTCGCCCAGCGGTAATTTTTCAAAAATAATATTGTCTGCATGTGATCTGCTGATTGCCAGTTTATCGAGGTCATCAACCGTCCAGGCAAGAATGGGGATGCCCCGTTTCTTTAATTTGGTGATACGGCTGGATTTCAGACCGACAACATTATACGCCACATAATCTGCTTGTACGTTGCGAAGGAAGGGCATGGATTTCACAAGATAGCGCCGCGCCGCATTCAGATAAGCGGGCGGTTTGTTCATCCCTAATTGACCCCGAATGATGTCTGGTCGTTGGCGGCGAAGTTCCATCAGTAAAAAAGGATCGAAACTTTGAACTGCGATCGGTGCGCTATATCCATCCAAACTTTTTATAAGCGCGCGGATATAGTTTTCTTTTTTATGGGGGGACGGTTTTATCTCGATGACTAAGGGAACCGATCCGCTGATCAGATTGAGTGTTTCTTTTAAGGAGGGGAGCGTTTCATCTGTTTGTTCTAGCGTCAATGCTTGAAGTTCAGCGAGGGATAGATCCGCAACAAGTGCATCCCGTCCTGTCGTTCTGAGCAGAGAAGCGTCATGCATAATGACCGCATGTCCATCATTCGATAGCTGGATATCCAGCTCAATAGCAAGGTTATGGGATAGGCAAAGAGAAAAGGCGGCCGAAGAGTTCTCCGGCACGCCTTTGGATATATCATGAAGTCCCCGGTGGGCGATGGGCTGATTCAAAAGCCAGCCGGGGATTTCCCGTTTATTCGATTTCAAAGATGGCATCGATTTCCACGGCCACATTCATCGGAAGAGCGTTTGTCCCAACGGCAAAACGGGCGTGGCGGCCTTTCTCTGCAAAAACATCAACCATCAGATTGGATGCCCCGTTGATTACCTGTGGCTGTTCACCAAAGCCATCAACACAGTTTACAAAACCCCCAAGTTTAACGCAGCGAACAACCCGATCCAGATCACCACCGCAGGCGGCTTTGACCTGTGCGATGATGTTCAAGGCACAAATGCTGGCGCATTCGGCACCTTCCTCAGTGGTAAAGTCTTTGCCAACTTTACCCTGAAATGCCAGTTGGCCATTAACAAACGGAACCTGACCAGATACATAAACAAGGTTCCCTGAAACAGTGTAGGGAACATAGTTTGCAGCAGGTGCCGCAGCTTCTGGAATAGTAAGTCCAAGTTCTTTCAAACGGGCGTCAACGATGCCTGCCATTTTCTTCCTCCGTCAGTGATCAGCCGCCCGGGCGGCCGCCCCCACCATCTGTAATGCGAATGCCAACATTTTTGGTTTGAACGTAATTGAGCAAGGCTTCTTGTCCTTTTTCGCGTCCATAACCGGATCTTTTCATACCACCGAACGGGGTTTCAATGCCACCGGCAAACCATTCATTCACAAAAACCTGACCAGCATCCAGGCGATCAGCAACCCAATGAGCTGTCGCCAGATCTTTCGTGTAAAGTCCGGCGCAGAGGCCATAGTCAGTACCATTTGCAATGCTGATGGCTTCCTCGACTTCTTCATAAGTGACAACGGACAGAACTGGTCCAAAGACCTCTTCCTGCGCAATTGTCATGTCTGGCGTGACAGAACCAAAAATGGTGGGCTGAATAAAGTGACCAGTTCTGTCTGCCCGGCCGCCGCCGGCCACGGCTTCGGCACCGGCCTGAGAGGCGGCCGCGCACATGGCGTGGATTTTATCCGCCTGACCTGCAGAAATCACAGGGGTGATATCATTGCCGTAAATTCCGGGGCCAACGGACAGGCTGTTTGCTTTTGCCGCCAAACGATCGAGGATTTCAGCTTCCATGTTTTTTGGAACCACCAAGCGAGACTGGGCTGAGCACACCTGACCTGCATTTGAGAAAATACCCGCAGCGGCAGAGTTGATCACCTGATCCATGTTGGCATCTTTAAAGACGATACCTGCGGATTTACCGCCAAGTTCCATCACACAAGGCAGGACACGCTCTGCGGCGGCGCGAAGGATAAACTGGCCTGTTTTCAGCGAGCCGGTGAAAACGATATGATCCACATCGGCATGTGAAACCAGAGACGCCCCACAATCATGGCCGTACCCACAAAGGATATTCACGGCACCTTTTGGCACACCGGCGCGGTGACAAGCCTCCGCGATGAAATATGTGGAGAGCGGGGAGAGTTCAGGTGATTTCAGAACAACAGTATTTGCAGTTGCCAAAGCGCACGCAACAGAACGTGCCGCAATCTGCAGTGGGAAGTTCCACGGAACGATTTGCGCGGAAACCCCAAATGGAGATGGAATTGTATAATCCACATAATCCGCGCCAAGCGGGATCATCCGACCTTCGAGCTTGTCAGCGAGGCCGCCGTAATAGGTAAAGTAGCGGGCCGCAGCCAGCGCTTCGTTTTTACCGCCAGTTAGAGTCTTTCCATTGTCCAGACATTCAGCGAGGGCAATTTCGTCAGCCATTTCTGTCATGTGACGGGCAATTTCAAACATCAACGCCCCGCGATTGGTTGGACGCATGTTATAAAGCTCACGGGAATTGAAGCAACGGCGCGCGGCAGCAACAGCGCGGTCTACATCAGCCGCACCAGCACGGGCAACTTCGGCAAGAGGTTCAGCGGTAGCTGGGTTCTCAATAACAATCCGCTCCCCATCGGCGGCATCTACCCATTCCCCATCAATATAATTTTGCCAGTATTTTTTTATTTCCTGAGACATTGTGTCCTCGCTTACAGACTTATTCGCGATCAGTGTTTAATTTGGCCAAGATTATTGCTGAATTGGATGAAAAATCCAATCTTAATTGTTTAACCTCAAACAAACTCTCCAGAAAATACTAGCCATACGCCTTTGATTGTCTTCCAATGTGCTTATATTCAGTGTCGATATTACTTTTGACTGATTTTGTGAAAGCCCCCTGATATGCAACAGCTTCCAGAAAAGTCGTTCCAAACATGTGAGCATTTTCCAGCCAGTAGCCCGGAAGAGGAGCTGTTTAGTTGGTTGATCGGTGCAGGTATGGGAAATTATACGCCGGACAATCTGCTACGCGAATTCTGTGAGCGTTTGGGTGAGGTCGGGGTGAATTTACACCGCGGAAATATCGCGGTTACCACCATCCACCCGCAGGTGAGCGCTTTTATGTACACTTGGCGCCACCAGAAGGGGCTGATTACCAACACACGTCATTTACATTCGGATGAGCCGGGTGAAGGCTGGTTTTCCAGCCCGTTCTTTCACATGATTGGCAATCAGGTGGATTTCATGCACCGGCATCTGGAGGGTAATAACAATCTTGATTTCCCTGTGCTTGAGGAATTCCGTCAGGAAGGTCTGACAGATTGGTTTAGCCAACTGTTTGATTTTGGTTGGGGCAATTCCATGGGGGAGTGGGATGACCCGTCTGGAATGATCACTTCATGGGCTTCTGCGCATCCCGGCGGATTTACGAAACGGGATTTCGATATTTTAAGGCGAGCAATCCCGCTTTTCGCTCTCGCTGTGAAAGCTGTTGCATCCTATCAGGTCGCTGAAACAGTCCTTGAGACCTATATCGGGAAAACGACAGCCCGAGAGGTTCTTGCCGGTCAAATTCAACGGGGATCTTCAAAAACCATTTCTTCGGTGCTTTTATTCGCGGATTTGCGCGGGTTTACGCGGCTTGCTGACAATGTGGGCGGCGAAGACCTTGTGAGTATCCTTGATCAGTATCTGGAGCGGATGGCTGACCCCGTGGCGCAGTTTGGCGGCGAAGTGCTCAAATTCATTGGGGATGGAATGCTGGCAACTTTCCCCCTAGAGCCGGGGCAAGAGGCAGAGATTTGCCGAAACTCCCTAATGGCGACGCAAAGCATTATGACGCTGATCAAGAACCTTAATCAGCGCCGGAGAGCAGAAGGCGCGCCGGTTATGGAGCTGGATATTGCCCTGCATATTGGCAATGTCATGTACGGTAATGTGGGGTCTGAAAGCCGGCTTGACTTTACCGTCGTGGGATCGGCTGTGAACGAAGTTTCACGGATGGAGAGTAAATGTGGTGAGTTGGAGACGTCTATCATTCTTTCAGATGAATTCGTCTCTGAAGCGCTTTATTGCCGGGATCAGTTTATCTCGGTCGGAGAACACCGTCTTCGCGGCGTCCGGACGCCCAAGAAGCTTTATTCCCTGAAAGAGGGCAGCGTTTATCTTGAGCGTCTTGCCGGATAGATATTAGCGAGACTTGCGGCGGCGGGCACCTTTGTCCAGATACATGGCCTTGTCCGCCGCAGAAATCAGATCAACAGCGCGGCTTTCACTGTCATAGGCCGTAATGCCGATACTGGCAGAGAGGGAAATTTTCTCACCTCGCGCTGAAATGGCGGCATCGCAAATGGCTTGACGGATTTTTTCGGCGCGCTCTTTACCGTGCTGAATATCCGCTTTTTCCAGAACGAAAATAAACTCATCCCCTGAGAGGCGTGCAGCAAAATCCGTATCGCGCATGTTATCGCGAAGAATTTGCGCCACTAGTTTTAAGGCAAGATCACCTGTGTCATGCCCATAGCGGTCATTAATCTGTTTAAAGAAATCCATATCCACGAAGGCCACAATACCTGTTTCCTTGTGACGACGAGCAGAGGAGATAACGCGGTGTAGGTGCTCTGTAAGGCCACGGCGATTGGCAAGGCCGGTTAATTCATCAGTGGTGGAAAGGTTTTCAAGTTCCCGAATGCGGGATTGTTGTTCAGCAATGTGCTGTTCTGCACTCGCGGCATAAGCCAGCACGCGGTCAATCAAGCGCCAATAATTGGTGTCCTCATCTTCTGACTTCAGGCGATCTTTTGTTTTGATGCGAATAGCGAGATCTTCAAGATGCGGCATAATTTCGCGCTCTGGGCGGAAATTAACGGCGTAATCATCTTGAGCCGTAGCGAACAGATTTGCTGACATTTAATTACTCCTGAAATGGATATCTGACTTCGACAGATACCGGTTTCACCTACACATACTCAAAAAGGTGGCACTTCATGCCTCGCTACTTCATTTGCAGAATGCATGCCAAAATTTGGTCATATAAAAAATCTATATAAACCAATTGGTTAAATGTTTTTGGACTAAGTTCGTAATAAAATGTGTGAAGGTGAAGCGGCAACTTTTTCCATTTCCCATGAAAAAGGTGCCCATTGCCCTTATGTTGTCTATTGTGGAAAATAAGCAAAATGATAAATTGGCGGAATGCAGTTAATGATTGAAAAAATAGCCCGTAAATTCGGCGTTTTGGGTTTGGTTGCAATGTCTTTTGTTCCCGTTGGCGGGCAAGATACAAATGCGGCTGGGGTTCAGAAGCTGGCACCGCACCGCGCTGTCTATGATCTGAAAATGGATCGTGTGAAAGAAGGTGGCGGCGTGCTGGATGCACGGGGCAGAATTGTTCTGGAAATCAAGCAGTCCTGTGATGGTTATGTAACCCGCCAACGAACGCTGATTGAAATTCAAAATCAGGGCGGCTCT
This sequence comes from Sneathiella sp., assembly GCA_017643685.1. GTDB lineage: Bacteria > Pseudomonadota > Alphaproteobacteria > Sneathiellales > Sneathiellaceae > Sneathiella. The sequence continues at coordinate 11,914 of JAEPMY010000026.1, read as the reverse complement.
GGTGTCGTATCTGATTTTAATCTGTCCACTTTTGAAAATTTTGAAGGCACATCCCTTCGATTTACGTCACAAAACACAATTAACGGACAGCAGGTTGAGGACACTGACGGGTTTGCCTCCAATACACAGGATGAGAGAAAAGCTGTCTATCGGGGCGAAGAGGGTGGTGAAGAAGAACTGCCAGAGGGTGTTATGTTCCCGGGGCAGCATTCGGTAAAGGTATTGGAAGCTGCTCACAGAGGTTTACCGCTTTTGTCCGCTAAAATCTTCGATGGGACAGGGATGGAAGCATTACAAGATTCCTTGACCGTAATCGGGAAATCAAAGGTTGAGCCAAACGCACCGATACTGGACAGCAAAATGAAAGGCATGAAAGCCTGGAATGTTCAGATGTCTTTCTTCAACTTGGAAGATCGCGGTGACGAACCTGATTATAGCGTTCATGTAAATCTGTACGAAAACGGGGTAGGCGATAATTTGCTCCTGAATTATCAAGACTTCTCTTTAAAAGGGACTTTGACACAATTGGAGCTGTTGGAAGCTCCTTCCTGTAATAACTGACTTCGAATTTATCTGACTTTGGGCGCGGCCGCTTGGGGGAGTGAGGCGCGGCAGAGGGGGAATTATGTATTCTTTTGTTGAAACAAATTTCAGCCGAAGCGCCGTCTTGGGCCGGCTGATTAAAAACAAGCTGCTTGCTATTCCGACATTCGGTTTTTATCGCTTTTGGGGGAAAACGCATCTGCGCCGTCTTCTTTGGCAATCCATTAAAGTGGAAGGCGAGCGTCTAACCTATCATGGCACAGCCGGAGAATTGTTTATCGGTTTTCTAATCGCGATGGCCGTTTTGGCGGGGCTTTCCTTTGTGTTTCAATTGCTGATCGGCGTGTTTGCGCTCTCTTCGGGAGCGGAGCCAAATCCGATTGTGCTGGTGGGATCTCAGATCATTTATTTTATTGGCTTTTTTGCGCTTATTGCTTTTGCCCGATATCGATTGTGGCGGTATCGCTTAAGCCGTACCTCGCTTTCAACCATCCGGTTTTATCAACTGGGCTCTGCATTTAAATATGCGGGGCTGAATTTGCTATGGGGTGCGATTACCATTTTATCTGTTGGGCTCGCCTATCCAAAAATGCGCCAGGCACTGATCAACTATCAGCTTAACCAAGTTCATTATGGCGCAGAGAATTTTGAGTTCTTTGGTGGTGCCAAGGCGCTTTATAAGATTTATTGGCCTTGGATGCTCGCGTCTTTTGTTTCTTTCGTTTTTATGTCCATTACCTTTGGCCTTACCGAAGGGCAGATTGGCGAGATTGACCCAAACAGCACCGTTTTTATCTTCCAGATACTGACGTTCCTCTCAATCGCTGCAGCGGCTGTTCTTTTTATGATTAGCCGGGTTGTTGAATTTAAATATATTGCCGCTCACACAAAATTTGCGGGAGCTGCATTTGTCTGCGCCCTGACAACAGGTGAGATTGTGAAGCTGATGTTGAAGCGCGGGATTATTGTTGCCCTTATTGCTGCAGCACCCGTGCTGATTATACCGACGATGCTGGAAGCAAGTATGGGGTCGGAACCTATGGGGATCTATGCGGTTTTTGCCATTATGGCGATTGCCTTCATCTACTTCCTTCTGTTTGATATTTTGCTTTTCATGATGTTGTTTTTACCCGTTTTTGAGCGGCTTGCGACGACACTAAGGGTTGACAGCGAAGGGGTATTTAAAGCAACGGCCTTGTCTTCTGAAAACTCTCCAAAATACGGAGAAGGGTTTGCTGACGCGCTGGATGTAGGGGCGTTCTAGGAATGAAATTTTCCGCTGAATATTACGACGGTAAAACATCAGAGAGTCGAAGTGTTCATGTCTTTCTGGAACGCGAAGACGCCCTGTTGTTGCAGGAGGAAGATGGCACCTTAATCGCGCGCTGGGAAATTGCCGGAATTCGCGATGAGCATAACCCGCCCGATCCGGGGGAGTTGTTTCTCTCTCTTGCGGATAACAATCCGGTGAGGCTTAAGGTCAGAAGGGAAAGCGCGGTTCGCGAATTGCGGCTGATTTGCCCAAAGCTGAATAAATCCCGTCCAAAGGGGCATAACTATCATCTTAAAGTCGTGGCGGGGATCGCCTTCGCTATTTTTGCGGGCTGGGTGATTATGTTCCAAGGCATTCCGGCCCTTGCTGTTGTCGTGTCAGGTATGATTCCAACTGACATTAAGCGCAGTATTGGGGACACGGTGGAGGAGCAGATTACATCTAATCGCGTCTCAATCGGTGTCAAAGGACGTTGCAACGACAGCGTTGCAGAAGCGGCGCTTGGTCGTCTGATTATGGATTTAGATACTGTTTATCTGGGGGAGGGGGATGAGCCGTCGCCGGTGCCTGAGATTATTGTACTGAATTCAAAGATGAAAAACGCTTTTGCCCTACCGGGCGGAAAAATCATCGTGTTGAAAGGGCTCATTGAAACGGCGGAGCATCCAAACGCATTGGCAGGGGTTATCGCCCATGAATATATGCATGCCGCGGATGGTCATCCGATGCGTCTATATGTGTCCAATATTGGGGCGGCAGCGGTTCTATCACTCATGTTTGGGGATGTCAGCGGCGGTACTGTTGCGGCTGCCATGGGGCAAACATTGATGGGGTCTTCTTATAGTCGTGACCTTGAGTTGGATGCGGATGAAGGGGCCATTGACTTGATGAACGGCGCGGGGTTTGATGTCCGGCCGATGGCTAATTTGTTTGAAAAAATTGCGTCAAAAGATGAAGGGCAAGGGCTTTGGGCCTTGCTGAATAGTCATCCAGCCATGGAAGAGCGAGTGAATTTCATTCGAAACGTAACGCCAACCGGATCGGGGCGCGCCTTTTCAGATAGGGAATGGCTCTCTATCAAGCATATGTGTGATACGAAATCGGATGCTTAATCAGATTTCTTCGAGGGGCGACCAAGGGCACGCCCCTTTTTGATGGCAGCAGAGCCAAATTTCGCCCGCACTTTATCCATTGCCCCTTCAATATTTTTGATCCTGTCTTTTTGCGGCTCCAACAAGTTTGGTCTGTCCGCATCGCGGATATCACCAAACCCACTGATGCCAATGCCAATCAGGCGAAAGCTTTTACCCGGAACTGCATTTTCCAGCATGGGCAAAGCCTCACGGTAAAGGCTTTCGGCAAGTTGCGTTGGTTGGTCCAATGTGTAGCTGCGGGTGATGGTCTTGAAATCTCCGGTTTTCAATTTCAGCGTGATGGTTTTACCGGCCTTTTCTTTGACTTTTAGGCGTTCCGAAACTTTCTCACAGAGGGGCCACAGAATTGATTTCAGTTCGTCCAGATCCTCAATGTCGGTGGAAAATGTCGTTTCATTTGAGATGCTTTTGGCCTTGGCATTCGGTTTGACGGTGCGGTCATCTTCCCCGCGAGCGAAATGATAGAGGCGTGATCCCATAACCCCGTAACGGCGGATCAACTCGTCTTTCTCCCGGTGCTGCAATTGGCCGATTGTGGTAATCCCGTCCCCCGACAATTTGCGATTAAGAGCCTTTCCAACGCCCCAGATGTCGCTAACCGGGCGATTTTTCAGGAATTGCCGCGCTTCTTCGCGCCCGATAATAGAAAAGCCGTCCGGCTTATCCAGATCGGATGCCAGTTTGGCGAGGGACTTATTGTAGCTCAGTCCGACCGATACCGTGATGCCGATATTCCTCTTAACCTGATTGGCGAGCCAGATCATACTCTGCGCGGCGGTTCGGTGGTGAAGGGTCTCTGTACCAGTTAAATCAATGAAGGCTTCATCTAGAGAAAGTGGCTCAATAAGTGGCGATAACTGGTTGAAGTAACTGTGTATTTGCTTGCTTACTTCGCTGTAGGTCGCCATTCGGGGCTTTACGATAATACCGTCTGGGCACAGTTTTTTGGCCTTAAACAGGGGCATTGCGGACCGCACACCAGAAAGCCGGGCGATGTAGCAGCAGGTGGAGACAACACTTCTGGCGCCATCATATGCTACAATAACCGGTTTATCCCGAAGCGCAGGGTTGTCGCGCTTTTCTACCGTGGCGTAAAAGGCATCACAATCCACATGGGCAATGGTGAGTTTTTCCAGCTCCGCATGGCGGAGAAGGCGGGGAGATCGGCAGTTTGGGCAGCGTTGTTGTGTTTGAGGTAATACCTCCGCCCAGGATTTTTCGCAGTTTCGGCAGAGGGTGCCCATCTATTCCTCCGGCCACAGCCACGCGGCCCCGCGAACACCAGAACTATCTCCAAACCGTGCGGGGACAAATGGCGTTGTAATCCCATCAGAGAAAACATATTCCTGCCATAGGAGCGGAACCTTTTTGTAAATCCGCCCAAGATTAGAGAGACCTCCGCCGCAAACGATAATGTCCGGATCAATCACATTGATGACGGTTGCCAATGATTTTGCAATTCTGCGCTCAAAAGTCTGAAAATAGGCTTTAGCATCCGGATCGCCCGCTTCAGTGGCCGCAAGAAGCTCTGCGGGGCTTCGGGATATGCCAGTAGCTTCTGCGGCCCGGCTGCTCATGCCCGGGCCGGATAAAAATGTCTCGATACAGCCATTTTTTCCGCAGTAACAAACGGGGCCGGGGCGCTCATCATCTTCTGGCCATGGCAGCGGTGAATGGCCCCATTCTCCTGCGATTGAATGGGCCCCGTTTAAAACTTGCCCGTTAATGATTAAACCGCCGCCAACGCCTGTTCCTACAATTATTCCAAACACTGTGCCATACCCCGCGCCAGCGCCATCACTTGCTTCGGATAGTGCAAAGCAGTTCGCGTCATTGGCAACGCGGACAGGCCGGCCCAAAAGGCTTGCCAAATCCTGATCCAGCGGATGCCCGATTAGCTCCGTCGAGTTTGCGTTTTTAACAAGGCCGGTTTTGGGCGATATGGTGCCGGGAATTCCAACCCCAATGGCAGAAGCACCGCCCGTTTCCTGATCAGCTAAGGCCACAAGGTCGCATATATTTTGCAGGATATGCTGATAACTGCCACGGGGCGTTTCATTTCGCTGACGAAAGGCAGTACCCCCGTCGGGAGTTAAGGCAATGATTTCTGTTTTGGTGCCACCAAGATCAATACCGTATCGCACTGATTAGCACCTGTTCAGTGTCGTTTTGATATGTTCTTCAATTTCATCCCAGCTATCAAGGCGGGCATGGCTGTCTTCCGCTTTGCCAAGTAACCTTGCAAGGCGCTCATCCGCGATATAGTGAAGCCGTGTCACATGGTTGGCATGTTTGGCAACAGATCCGTGATTATGAGGGATGTCATCAATAAAAAAGGCTGGATGATCAATATTGTCCGTCAAATGTTTAACCACATGGCCTTTGGCACCGACATTGGCAATCAGCGGGTAATGCATTCCATTCTTCTGCAATCCAGCAAGGCGCTTTTCCGCATATTTGGGCGGTACATTGCTGAGGACGACCACTTGTGCGTCTTTGCTGAGCCGTTCTAGAGAATCAGCGGCCCCGTCAACCGCTGGAAGGCGATCTGCATAGTCATTGAAGAAACGATCAAGTAATTCTGGGATTAAGTCTTGTGCAATGGGCTGCTGGTCTTTTTTATGTCTGATATTGCCGCTCAGCGCAAAAGAGGCCCAATCGAAGAACATTTCCTGATCTTCTAGATACTGTTCCAACCCTTTCATGAAGTTAAACAGAACCTCGTCGGCATCCGTAATGATAATCGGCTTATCTATTGCCAGTTCAAGTTTTTCAAGTTGAGGCAGGACGTCTTTATGGATTTGTTTGTTCATGGTGTCTCAAACTCTTCGCCAAAGCCGGGAAACTGGCGTCTGACTTTCATGGGGATGTCTGGTTGCAGATTGTAGCTTTCGCAAAATCCAAGAAGTAGGTCTTCATATGATAACAGAAAATCCAGAACACCTGCTAGCGTCTCTGGTGCATTTTCCAGATTTTGGAAATCGCTTATTCCAAGTCCGGTTTCCCGCATCAAGTGATCCAGGCGCCTGTGGTCTTCAAGAATATAAGCAATGGCTTGATAACTAATTGTTTCTGCGAAGTCTTTGTTCATTTAAAATTAAGTTGATTATTGCTGTTTGTAACGTGTTATTAATCATATATATGTTTAGCTGCTGTGGAAATTGCGGAATTTATTTGCGCGGTTCGCTATTAAGTTAAAATTAATGTATAAAGTGAGATAAACTCAAGGTACTGCCTGAGTTACAACGGCTGAATGAGAGATTGATGGGGCGATCCGAAGATGAACGCTGAACGCAGAAAAAGGGTATTGATCGTTGAGGATAATGAACTCAACATGAAGCTCTTCCACGATCTGTTGGAAGCCCATGGGTATGACACCCTTCAAACCACTGATGGTATGAAGGCCCTCACTATTGCCCGGGAAGAAAAGCCTGACCTCATTTTGATGGATATCCAATTGCCAGAAGTTTCCGGCCTTGAAGTCACCAAGTGGATCAAGGAAGACGAAAACCTTCGGGAAATTCCGGTCGTTGCCGTAACAGCATTTGCGATGAAAGGGGATGAAGAAAAGATCCGGGAAGGTGGCTGCGAAGCCTATGTTGCAAAGCCAATTTCCGTTGAAAACTTCATCAAAACCGTAAAAGAATTTCTAGACTGATCATATGTCTGCTCGCATTCTCGTCGTCGACGATGTTATCCCAAATGTAAAGATTCTCGAGGCTAAGCTCTCGGTCGAATATTACGATGTGATCACGGCCTATAACGGACCGGATGCGCTGGTTCTTGCAAAAGAAAAATCACCAGATTTGATTCTTCTTGATGTAATGATGCCGCAGATGGATGGTTTTGAGGTTTGCCGCCGTCTGAAAGCGGATGTTGAAACGGCTCATATCCCTGTGGTGATGGTGACAGCGCTGAGTGAAGCCGCGGACCGTGTGCAGGGACTTGAAGCAGGCGCGGATGATTTTTTGACCAAACCTGTTGATGATGTTGCTCTTTTTGCTCGTGTAAAATCACTCCTCCGTCTTAAAATGATGATGGATGAATTCCGCCTGCGGGAAGCGACAAGTCTGGATCTTGGGGTGATGCAGCCGCAGGATGATGACATAGACGATGGTGTCCGTGGCCGTATTTTGGCGGTTGATGATAATAATTTCTCAAGTCAGCAAATCGCAGGTGTTTACGAAGATCTATATGATCTGACTATTGAGAGTGATATGGACGAGGCGTTGGTTCTGGCGCGTGGGAGTGACTTTGACCTGACGGTTGTCAGTCTGGCTGCAACAGGTTTCGATCCTTTGCGGTTCTGTTCGCGCATTCGAACATTTGAAGAAACCCGCCAGTTGCCCATTCTGACTATTGTGGATGAAGCGGATACAGACAAGCTTGTTAAAGGGCTTGATCTTGGGGTGAATGATTATGTCATGCGCCCAATTGATAAAAATGAGCTGATTGTCCGGACGAAAACGCAGGTTTTGCGGAAACAGTATCAAGACCGACTGCGTCACAATTATCACCGCAGCATGGAGCTGGCGGTAACCGATGGTCTGACAGGTCTTTATAACCGCCGTTATATGACCAATCACCTCGCCACTTTGCAGCGGGGGTGGGATGACGGAAATAAACCTATCTCTCTGCTGATTATGGACATCGACTTCTTCAAGAAAGTCAACGATACCCATGGCCATGATGTGGGGGATGTGGTGCTGAAAGATTTTTCAGCACGGATTTCCAAAAGCGTCCGGGGTATTGACCTTGCCTGCCGGTATGGCGGTGAAGAGTTTGTTGTGGTTATGCCGGACACTGACCTTGCCGTTGCAATGGGGGTTGCTGAGCGTCTCCGCCGTGAAGTGGGGGAGAATGTCTTCCGTATCCCTTCAGATAATCTGGAGCTGGAAATCACCTGTTCTATTGGTGTTGCCATGCAGCAGGCCGGTGAGAATGTGGAAGGCTTGATCAAACGGGCTGATGAGGCCCTGTATCAGGCGAAGCGCGATGGTCGTAATAGGGTGGTATCTGCAGGTTAAGCCTGTTGGAGATTCGAGTTTAAAGAAAGCCTGCTTTTAGCAGGTTTTTTTGTGACTCATTTTAAATTTTCTGATCCCACAACGACAAAAACCCCGGCAAAATTGCCAGGGCTCGCCGAAAAGCGGTATCAAAAACCTCCGAAGGAGATTACTTGATTTTAGCTTCTTTGAATTCTACGTGCTTGCGCGCAACTGGATCGTATTTGCGCATAACCATTTTTTCGGTCAGTGTGCGTGGGTTCTTTTTAGTAACGTAGTAGAACCCTGTACCAGCAGTGCTGACCAGTTTGATTTTCAATGTGGTTGGCTTTGCCATCGCGGAAACTCCGTCTTTCGCCTGCGAAACTGCAGATGAACTAAAACTCGAAGCCCGAAAAATACGGATTTAACGAGCGAAGTCAAGCATAAGACTCGGGTTTTTACATCATTTCCGATTTTGCTGCCATTTTCCGACTTCTGTTAAGATCAAAAACGGCAATTGCAACGAATGCAGCGGAAATAACAATAAAGGTAACAGGCATTCCATGAGGCTCGTAAAGCTCCATAGAGTAGCCGGCTGCGGCTGGTCCTATCAGACTGCCAACGCCCCATAAAACGCCGGCTGCGGCGTTTGCGGTCACCAATTCAGGTCCTTTAAATTCCTGACCCATCAGAACAAGGGCAATGGTGTAACTACCCACCACCGCGCCGCCCCAAATCACCAGGATTGGCCATAGCAGATATTCCAGTTCGATAAACCACGGCAGGCCACATGCGCCCGCCAGACCAATAAAGGCGCAAATCATAATCATTAATTTTCGGCCGAACCGGTCCGCAGCCCATCCGATGGGCACCTGAAGCAGGATATTTCCCGCCAGTAGGACACTTGTCATCAAAACGGCGATTTCCGCAGTCATCCCAACTTTTACGCCATATACGGGGAGGAGGGTCATGATCGAGCCATCAAAAAACGCCACATAAAGCGCCGCCGCTGAAATGAGGGGCGCGATCTGGAAAAATTTCATAATGGAGAAGCTGCTATGTCCCGAGAGATTTGGATAGCGCCCACCTGTCAGGAAAAAGAGACTACCAGCGGTCAGAACTACCGCAGTGGCGTAATAAAATGCACTTGGGTTATCGGCACCTACTAGATTGATCAGCAGCGGGCCACTGGCAAAACCTGCAGTCATAAAAGCAATGTACAGGGCAACAGTGCGGCCCCGGGTTTCTTCTTCCGCAATTTGATTGAGCCATGTTTCGCTGATCAAAAACAGAACAGCCATAAACAAGCCGATCATGAATCGGAGAATAAACCAGATCACAATGTGGGTGGTCAGGGCCAGCAGAAGGATTGATGCCGCGCAGCCGATAAGTGAGACCCACAAAAGCGTGCCAGACCCAAAGCGATTAGCGACCGCAGGGATGAAAGGGGACGCAAACAGAAAACTGAGCGCCGGTAGGGCGCCCATTAAACCAATAATATCATTTCCAAATCCTCGTTTTTCAAGCAGAAGAGAAACAAGAGGAATGGAGGAGGAAAGCGCAAAGGCCATCACGGTGATAGCCGCAATAATGGCAACAAGGATGCGCCGCCGCACAGAATTTTCTAGTATCAAAGAGATTGCCTTCGGATGAGCGGTTTACCGTTATAATAGGTAAATAAAGGATACTCCTTGCGCCGATGAGGTGTATTTGTCAAGAGTTCCTGCACCTCACGGACCACGAACTCTGTCACATCCACAAGCGGCATTCTTAAGGCTTCTTCGATTGAGAACCACTGCAAATGCAGAAGCTCTCCAGATCCGCCAAGCTCCCCGGTTGCATGGCGGGCATCCTGCATCAGAAAGCGAGTATTGAACCGAATAGGGTTATGGGCCGGGGTAATCGCCCTTGCCACATACTCAAGGTTTGAAAAATCACCTTTCAGGTTGCCGCCCTTTTCTTCGCCGATCACAAGCCCGGTTTCTTCATATGTCTCGCGAACAGCCGCAGCAGCGATTGCATGAGACATTTGTCCCGGCTTGGACAAGGCGAGGCGGGTTTGCTGCGGGAGAGGCGCAACCGCATCATGAAGGGCGTCTTCAGTGTCTACGCGGCCACCTGGGAAGACAAATACATTTGGCAAGAAACGATGGGCTTTTGCCCGTTTTCCCATCAGTAGATAAATATTATTCCCCCGCTTCTCGTAGAGAACGAGACTGGCGGCGTGGCGCGGTTTTACAGGTGTGTTTATTGATGTCATAGCGGCTTATTCGGTTGTGAATACACGTTTGCCATTGACCATCTTAAACAGATGAACGGGGTGAAGTGTCGTCTGAGCGGGACGCGTATCCAGATAATCCTGCACCTGATTAAGCACATATTCGGTAATCAGCGGAATGTTGAGGTCTTTTGCCTCTCCGATTGTGACCCACTTCATTTTCAATAGTTCATCTGAATCAGCAAGCTTTCCGTCAATCTCATTCCCGTCCATAACGAAGAAACGGGTATTGAACCGCTTTTTCCGCATAGGCGGTGTCACCGCACGAACGATATAGTCTAGCTGACTGAGATCTGGGCCCGCGTATGCATCGCCAAAATCATTCCACACCTGAAGCTTTGATCGGCGCGGGGCGTCATATTTTGCAGAAATCAGAAGGCCCGTCTCTTCAAACGTTTCGCGAACCGCAGCAACAGCGAGGGCGCGGGCGCGGGCAGGCGTGCACCCCCCGCGGCACAGACGTTCCATCACATCCGGGCGCAGATCACGGGCAGGTTTAATCCGGGCGTCGACCGCATCAACACGGCCCCCCGGAAAAACATAAGTATTTGGCATGAAACTATGTTTACCGCTGCGCTCTCCCATCAGGATTTCTGTACGGGGGCCTTGCTCGCGGTAAATAACAATGGTGGAGGCATCTTTAGGACGTGGGGCCTTGGTGCCGGTTTGCCTGTTCTCTGCGACAGTTCTGTTTTTATTATTTTGCATGTGTCAGGTTCCTTTATTTTCCCCCTAACATGCCTCTATTCGGCGCCTAAGTCCAGTTAATGAAGTGGCGCCGACAGGTGGCTATCAATCAATCTGTTGTGCAGAATAGCCTTCTTTCGCGTCGTTAAAGCCGTGCATTTTACGGGCCCACTGCAGCCCGATAAGGGCGCCTTTAATGTGAGGCAGCAAGACCAGAGAGGCGATCAGAGATGCCGGAAGCCAGATTGCCAATTGAACCCAGGTTGGGGGGCTGTAAATCTGCTCAACGGTCAGAATGCCGGACACAACAAAATGCAAGACGATCATCATCGTGAAGTAGGGCGGGGCATCATCTGCGCGTTGATGATGCAGCTCCAGACCGCATTTTTCACATGCGTCATTTACTTTGATGTAGCCATTAAACATATGGCCTTCACCGCATTCTGGACATTTGCGGGTTGTACCACGCCACATGGCTTGTGAGAGTGATCGTTGATTTTCTTCAATCATTTTCTTTTGATCCTGAGTGCGACTTCCTCGAATTGAAATAGTACCGTATTAGTCTGATTTCAAACCATGTGACATTGTGACGCAATTCTGGATAGCTATAAATAAATGATTTTATTTATCTTTTTTGGCTGCTGCGCGCTTTTTGCCTTTCGGCGTGGTCCGTTTTTTCTTCTTCACATGTTTGATTTTGCCTCGGGCTGGCTTGTCGCCCGGGCGACCTTTCCCGCCGCGGCGGTTATGGCCCCGGCGCGGTTTATACGCGCTTTTCCCATCACCATCCTCAATAGAGACAATGACGCCGCCTGTTACGATATCCACTTCGCGCAAGCGAACCATCAACCGATCCGCAAGGCGATAGGTAACGCCTGTCCGCTCCCCGGTGAGGGTGTGGCGATCCTGATCATAGACAAAGAAAAAATTCAAATAATTTAGTAAATAAATTCAAGACTAATTTAATTTCAAATAACAAAAATGTTTGCAT
>JAEPMY010000153.1 GCA_017643685.1 Sneathiella sp. | reverse complement strand
GCATATGCGGTTTGCCCTGCGTCAGCAGAAAGAGGATAGCCGCGCCCGAAAGTGGTTTGATGCCAAATTCGTCTATTTCCAGACACATCTGTTTAAGCGGCTGGTGACAGCGGCGGTGAATTGGCGTTACGCGACATTGGCCTCCGCGTTTGCAATTCTGTTCGTTGCTATAGGTTTGATGGCTGGCGGGCGGCTTGGGTTTAATTTCTTTCCCTCTCCCGAAGCGGATGTCATCTACGCCAATGTTGCTTTTACCCCCGGTGTTAAACGGGAAACGACCATTGCGATGGTTGATGAAATGAACCGCGCGTTGGAGAAGGTGGAGAAAGACCTAACTGACGGTAAGGGCGGCCTGATTGTGACCAGTTTTGGTAAGGTGGGGACCAGTGTCGGGGATCAGTTTAGTTCGGTAAGTGGTGATCACCGGGCCGGCATGCAGATTGAACTTGTTTCAGCGGATCAACGAGATGTCCGTACCAATGATTTTATTCAGGCATGGCAGGATGAAATTCGCCCAATGGCGGGGCTTGTCCGCCTTGCGTTGCGAGAGCGAGTGGGAGGCCCTCCCGGTCGGGAGTTGGATATTCGCCTGAAAGGCGGCGATATTGACCATTTGCAGGACGCTGCGGACGAGGTCAAAATTCTGCTGAAAGGGTTCGATGGGGTTAGCAGTATTGATGATGACCTTCCCACAGGTAAGCAGGAGTTGATCTTGTCTTTAACCGAGCAGGGAAAAGCGCTGGGCTTTACCACAGAGGATATTTCGTCTCAGGTTCGGGCAGCCTTTGAGGGGGTAATTGCCCGCAAATTCGCCCGCGAGGATGAAGAGGTAACCGTCCGGGTTCAGTATCCGCGAGATGCAAATACATCCGATGAATTGCAGAGTTTTTATCTCAGGAGTTCTAGCGGGAGAGAAGTGCCCCTTAGCGAAGTGGTGGATTTCACACTGCAGCAAGGATATGCGCGGATTAAGCGTGAAGATGGTGTACGCGAGGTCAGTGTGACCGCGGATATTGATGAGAATGTCACCACAGCTAATGATGTTATTAATGCGTTGCCCGGTGCGGGTCTTAGCGAAGTAGCAGAGAAATATCAGCTGAATTTCCGGTTTGCCGGTAAGGCAGAAGAACAGGCGGATACCCTCGCCGATATGCAGCTTGGTGCTATGATCGGCTTGACGGCAATCTACCTTATCCTGGCTTGGGTATTTGCCTCTTACAGCCGGCCTGTGGTGGTGATGTCGATTATTCCATTCGGCCTTGTCGGTGCCATTTTCGGACATTATCTGCTTGGATATAACCTCACCATTTTATCTTTGATCGCCCTTTTGGGGCTTTCCGGTATTCTGGTAAATAACTCCATTATTCTGGTGAGTGTGGTGAATGAGAGGTTGTCAAATGGCGAAAGTTACCGCGATTCTGTGATTAACGGGACATGTGACAGGCTCAGGGCTGTTCTGTTGACATCTCTGACGACAATTGGGGGCTTGAGCCCGCTTCTGTTTGAAACCAGTCTGCAGGCCCAGTTTTTGATCCCCATGGCAATTACACTGGTTTTTGGCCTTATGGCCGCCACGTTTTTGGTATTGTTTTTGGTGCCGGCCCTATTGGTGGTGCAGGAAGATTTTGGATGGCTTTTCCGCCGTGCCACAAAAACAGCCGATCTCAAGAGCTAATCGGCTTTTCCTTTGCGGAGTGGGCGGGCTTTATATATACAAGCGATAGAGTGGCTTTGGAGTGTCAGGCAGGTTTAGGATGGTCAAAACAATAGGTTGGTGTTCGCTTCTTGGGGTGATCATGTTAGGCGGCTTTTATTATGAGTACGAAAGCTTGGATCCTTGTGAGTGGATGACACAAGAAATGACCCGTTTCGCCAGTGTTGGCGGCGTGCCAGGCCTTGGCGATACAGCAGGCCATTTGATGGGCAAAGGGGAATGCCTGACAAACTGGATGGATCTTCGGGTGAAAGAAGCCGAAGCTAAATAGAAATTAAAAAAGGCCGGATTTTCCGGCCTTTTTCTTTGCCTTTCGAGAGCTTTATCCTTTTCGAATGGCATCAACACCGAGTGTGCTGAGCATCTGAGCAAAAGCACCATATGTTTTCGCCCTCTCTGAACTTGCATTTCCATCAAGGCCGCGTTTATAGACGCCTTGCACAATGGCAGCGAGACGGAAGAAGGAAAAGGCGATATAGAATGGCCAGTTTTCGATGCCGTCACGGTCTGTCCGTTTGCAATATGCCTCGATATACTCTTTTTCAGATGGAATACCGCTGGCGGCATAATCCGTGTTGACAAGACCGCCAGATGCCGGATGCATGAAGTGGTATGTCATGCAGTTATATGCAAGGTCCGCAAGTGGATGGCCAAGGGTGCAAAGCTCCCAATCAAGAACAGCCACAACCCGAGGCTCTGTCGGGTGGATGATCATATTCTCTAGCCGGTAATCTCCGTGGCAGATAGTGGTCGTATCATCATCCGGCAGGTTAGCAGGAAGCCATTTGATGAGCTCTTCCATCGTTTCAACATGATCGGTTTCCGAGGCGCGATATTGCTTGCTCCAGCGGCCGATCTGACGCTCAAAATAGTTGCCTTGCTTGCCAAAATCCTCAAGCCCAACGGCTTTGAAGTCCACGTTATGCATTTTTGCAAGCGTGTCATTCATCGCGTCGTAAATGGCATTGCGTTCAGCCGGATCCATATCAGGCAGTTCCGGTTTTCTGAAAATGCGGCCTTCTACCTTTTCCATAATATAGAAGGGGGTGCCGATAACCTCTGGATCTTCGCAGAGACAATAAGTCTTGGCCACAGGGACGTCTGTTGTCTGCAGGGCGCTCATAATGCGGTATTCCCGCTCCACTGCGTGGGCGGATGGCAGCAGAACCCCCGGAGGTTTTTTCCGCATGACATAATCGCGTTCTGGCGTTTTTAGCAGAAATGTCGGATTTGATTGCCCACCTTCGAACTGCTGAACAGTGAGAGGGCCTTTATACCCCTCCACATGCGCCTCCATATAGGCGGCGAGGTTGTCTTCGTTGAATTTATGCGCGTCGCGCACTGCAGTGATATCTGCGTTATCTCCCATGAGTATCGCCTCTGTTATTCTTAATTGTTATCGCGTGTTTGGGTTATTTTAGCATAAGTTCCACTTGCTCCCATCCCTTAATGGCGAGCGGTTTTGCCCGGGCACCCATGTCTTTTGCATGTTGGCTGGAGGCAGTACCATCAACGACACGCCCCATGATGCCCTGCAAGATGGCAGACAGGCGGAACATGTTGTAAGCCATATAGAAATCCCAGTTTGGAATAGATGTTCGGCCGATTTTCTCGCAATACATGGCCACATATTCCTCTTCGGTTGGAATGCCGAGAGATTCAAGGTCCAACCCTTTCAGGCCACGGAACAGTTCAGGTTCGAGCCGCCATGTCATGCAGTGGTAGGAGAAATCCGCAAGTGGATGGCCGAGTGTGGACAATTCCCAGTCCAAGATGGCGATCACTTCTTTGCTGTTTTTATCCAAGATAGTGTTATCGAGACGATAATCCCCATGCACGATGGAGGTTTCATCTCCCGCTGGAATGTTTTTTGGAAGCCATTCCATCAGGTTTTCCATAGCCGGAATTTTTTCCGTCTCGGATGCGCGGTATTGCTTGCTCCAGCGGCTGATTTGGCGGGCCAGGTAGTCGGTTGGCTTACCAAAATCTTCAAGGCCGGCAGCTTTATAATCCACCATATGCAAATTGGCCATTGCCGTGTTCATCGAGGTAAAAGCCGCGAGCCGCTGTTCATTAGAGAAATGAGGCAGGGCAGGATCCCATTCGATATCCCCATCGACAAAATCCATCACATAAAAGATGGTGCCTATGATGTCTTCATCTTCACAAAGACAGAAAGTTTGCGGAACGGGCACGTTACTTCCGGCAAGGCCTGATAGAACCTTGTATTCCCGATCAACCGCATGGGCAGAGGGAAGCAGTTTTCCGGGAGGTTTCTTGCGAAGAACGTACCGTCGTTTTGGTGTGATCAGAAAATAGCTTGGGTTAGATTGCCCCCCCTTAAACTGCTGAACTTCCAGCGGCCCTTCAAACCCGTCTACGTTCGATGCCAGATAATTTTCCAGTTTCGCCGTATCAATTTTATGGCGTTCCTGTACCTCCATCGTTCCCGAAAATTGGGAGGACTGATCGGTCATACCCTGTTCCTTTATTATTATTTTTCACGTTCGATCGCCCGCCAGCCAATGTCTTTCCGGCAAAAGCCTTCGGGCCAGTCAATTTTCTGAATGGCATCATAGGCTTTTTTCTGGGCCTTTGTCACGGTTTCCCCAAAAGTGGTGACGCCAAGCACACGACCGCCTGTTGCGTAGTAACGGTCATTTTCTTTCTTTGTACCGGCATGAAGAACAATCACATCCTCCATGGCGTTCGCAGCATCAAGGCCACGAATTTCCGTGTTTTTCTCGTAAGTACCCGGATATCCATTTGCGGCCATCACAACGATCATGGCCGCGTCTTTTTTCCAGTTCAGCGTAATTTCAGGCAGTGTGCCATCAGCGGTCGCCATCAGGGCTGGCAAGATATCACTATCAAGGCGGGCCATCAGAACCTGACATTCCGGATCACCAAAACGCACATTATATTCGATCAGCTTTGGGCCACCCTCGGTGATCATCAAACCAGCGTAAAGCACACCTGTGTAGGCGCAGCCGCGGTCTTTCATGGCGGCAACGGTTGGTTTGATGATGTCCTCAATGGTGCGGGCGATCATGTCATTGGTCATCACGGGGGCAGGGGAAT
>JAEPMY010000070.1 GCA_017643685.1 Sneathiella sp. | reverse complement strand
TAGCAGGATCTGCAGCACATGCACCTCATGGACGATAATTTTTGCCATTGCTGCCACCACCGCAAACATAAAGGTGGCAATCAACATCCACAAAATACCCTGAGTGTTACTGGAAAGCGCAGAAAGCGTGAAATTCTTATCGTTATTATTAGACATATTCGCCAAACCATATATGGTACCAATATACCATTGTACCATTTGTATAGAATATGCAAAAGCTGTAATTGAGGTGATACTTTGCCAAAAGTGGGAAAGAAAATTGAGCGGGTGCAAACGGGCGTCCGCATTGAAAAGCGGGTCCTGCAAGTGCTGAAGGCTGTTGCGGCCCACCGGGAAATGGGATTAGGAGAGCTTATCGAAGGGATTGCGCTGTATTCCTTCGAAGGAAAACCGGCCTTTCGTCCAGAGACACTGGAATTTATCGATAAAATGCGCGACGCCTATAATCTGGAGCTGCGGGCCGAAGATAGCCACAATCTCTATGAGGACAAAAAGTAACCGGGATCACGGACCTGATAACATCCTGTTGAACGAGATCACCTATCCGATAAAGTCATTTTCCATAAATGTTTAATATATCATTTTAGATTGGCGCATCCTGAAATTGAGTATGGGTAGGTTAAGGGGGGAAGCACTGATCTATTTCAGATAATTCATAATTTTCAACAGGATATCGCCGTGCTTAAATGGATTTCTCATTTACTCGTTCGTCAGGCTGAAAAGCGTATTGGGGTTGATTTCGACTATACCCACAAGATTGCCGACACCAGTTTTGGCCTTTTGATGCGCTATACCAAGATCTTTAATTTTATGGATCCCAACAAGCATACGCCAAAATTGGCTTATCATGCTGCCCGCCTTCGGGGTGCTATCTCCGCGGATTGCGGCACCTGCGTAGAAACTGAAATTAAACTGGCACAAATCGCAAAAATTGATAATGCCGATATCGATCTTATTCTAACTGAAAAATATGACCAACTATCTGATGGCGTTGCAGCAGCGGCGAAACTTGCCGATGCGGTTACGGGTCCAAGACAAGATGATCCCGAAGCCCGACGCGTGATCCTTGAAGTATATGATGAGGCTGGTTTGATCGAGCTGAGCTACGCCATGACGGGTGCGGCAGTTGTTCCCGGGATCAAACGCGCAATGGGATACGCCCAAAGCTGCAACATTGACACCATGCGAAAGCTCACCGGCGGCATCGCTTCTTAAAATAGGCAAAAAAACAGGCTGATAGCATCCCGTCAGCCTGTTCTTAAAAGGGTGGACGTTAAGAGCCGCGGTAATGTTCCATCACCGTCCAAAGACCGATTGTAACAAAACCAAGGCCCGCAATCAGTTTAAGCGGGATCATTTCCATATATTTTGCCGCAAAGGCGCCAAATAGAACGGCAACCGCAGTTGACGCCGTGAGGGCGAGGGAGGCCGCCAAAAAAACGGCAATGGGAGAACGCGTGCCGTCTGATGCAAACAAAACGGTCGCAAGTTGTGTCTTATCGCCTAGCTCAGCGAGGAACACTGTCACAAAAATTGGGATCAGTGGAGTTAAATTCATTTTTATTCCAAGGCCGGGCAATGGTTAAACCATACGATATCAGCAGCCGCGCCCGGCAAGGGGGCCACTCACATCGTCGGTCTCACCAAGCCACGCGGGCCGAAAACGCCATGCTCTATCGAGCAAGTATGTTGACGTTTTCTCTCTTTCATGAAGAAAGAGACGGTTACTCCCCTCAGATAGGCGGCAATATACGGCCTTCCCATTAAAAGGCAATGGTTTATTATTCGGTAAAAAAGGGAGGAAAAGCATGGGAAGTGGGGACTTGATTACAGCCCTTCTGGAATATGATGGCAAATCAATATCAATATTATCAGAAGCCCGAACCAGATACCGGCAGAACGCCAATTTTATTGAAGATCTGATCGCCCTGCTGACCGGTCCCGACAGTAATCTAAGTGATGGGGCTTCCTGGATTCTAAAAATGGAACTGGAAGAGGGAGCCCCTCTCTCCTCTGATCAGACAGACCTGTTGATGTCGTCCTTAAATGGAATTGTCTCATGGCAGGCAATCCTCCACATCCTGCAACTCACAAGCTATCTAAAACTGACAGATTTGCAGGCAAAAGAGATGATCGAATGGGCGGAAAACTTCACCCAGCAGAAGAAACCTTTCTTAAGGGCATGGAGTTATCACACGATTATCATATGGGGGCGACAATATCCGGCATTCGCCCGCAAAGCTGAAAAAGCCCTTGAGAAAGCCTTGGCAGATCCAGCGGCATCCGTCCGCGCCAGAGCGCGGCAGCTCAGCCCATCCCCGCAATAGCAAAGAGCTCCGCCCAAACAATCAAAATTCCGGATGATTGTGGAACTGCTTCCCGTCATCACCGATGACAAGCCAACTTGGCTTTTCGGATACGAATTCATGGAATTCATTTTTCATATCAATGTCATCGTCCATCAAGTTCGCGGAGATTGGGAAGCTATCCAAATCGCCAAGAACCTCCCCAAATGACGTTCCGCAAGTTTTGCAGAAATACCGATCATATTTATACGGCGAAACAGCCTTATAAACCTGAAGCAGATTTTCGCCTGAGATCCACTTTAAATCCGACTTTTTGACAAAAAACATCGTGCTCGTGCCAGATTTCCGACACCGGGTGCAATGACAAGTCCCGAGCATTGATGGCTTAGCAGTTAGCTCAAACCGTATTTCGCCGCAGCAACAACTTCCTTTATACATAAATACCCTCCCCAAGATTTCAAAATCAACAATGAGAACAATACGTGAACATACATCTTTCGTCAATCACGTAAGAGGGGCTATTGCGAGGAATTAAAATAATGTTATAACATTACATTTTATCTCAATACGTGGATTTGCGACCAATCATTATGAGCATATTACAAACCATAAACGTGGCGGATCTGGAAGGGTTTGCAAGTCAATCCCATCAAATGGCAATCGCTGAAAGAGAGCCGCTAATCGGATCCGAAGCCTTCTTTAATGAGGCCCTTAAACAGCCATTCCATGTGCAAACGAAAGTGAGCAATGAGAACGCTGAGCAGGATATCAACACCAGCCTCAAATTGATCCTGCCAAAACATTTGGTAGATCACTCTTTTTATCTCGACTGGATCGAAGATATGGCCAAGGTCGCCCGCCTTTTCTGCGACATACTAGAGACTGACGCCATTGGATTTTGGCTTGGAACTGAACGGGGCTGCAGACGTTTTCATGTGGATTACGTTCCATACCGATTACTGGTGACATATTCTGGCAAAGGAACAGAATGGTTGCCGGATGCAGGGGCGGACAGGCGCGCCTTTGAAGAGGGCCTCCCGAACGACAAGATCGTGAGAGATCCAAATGCTCTGTGCTTTATGAAGCCGTGGGACATTTCGATATTTCGGGGTGGGGAGGATGGCCTGCTGCACCGAACACCAGACGATGCCCTTCACACTCGATCACTCCTCATGCGGCTTGACCATCCAAGCTTTTGGGAAAAGGTCATGCGCCATTAGGTCAAGACGGGATAAGTAGTATAGAGCTATATCTATTGGAAAATATAAGGTGGCGGAGGGACGGGGATTCGAACCCCGGAAGGGCTTGCACCCTTGCTGGTTTTCAAGACCAGTGCATTCAACCGCTCTGCCATCCCTCCGCAGGGATATTGATCCGGTTCGGCGCGGTGCGCCGTGGAGTGATGATTTAATGGGATGGCTGCGCCCTGTCAATAGGCTTGATGCCCAACTAATGCAAAAAGTTCAAAAACTTATGCCCGCCAAAACTTGTCATCAGCGCTTAGGCGCAATGGGCCCCTCAACCGCGATACAATAAAGGATCAGGTTTTTCTCGCCATCTGTCTTGTTCAGTTTTGGCAAAGCAAATTCCCGTACCCCATCGCCGCCAAATTTATTCGATAACACAGAAAAAAGAATCATATTTTCAGCCATATTCAGCAACTGACCATCGGCTTTTGTATATTTTGGCGGACAGTGGGGGGCTGCTGTCATGCAAATGTCGGCCAGATACGGCTCTACGGTACATCCGGCAGACGCTGGCTTAGCCCCGCCGATTGCCGATCCGGCGACGACAATTGACCCGATCATAAATGCAGTAAATTTGTCTGTGTAATTTTTCAAAATCGACCCCTCAATTTCAGAATTCATTACTTTAGAGACGACAAAATTAAACGAAAGTCCAGATCATCAGTATAAAAAATATTTGTGCCATAAATTTTTCAACAAAAGATGGGAAATCTGCTGATGGTAATTATTTTTAAAATCAAACGCTAAATGTTGTATAGCGCCATTGCGTCCATGGCCTCTATATGGCACAAAGAAAAGGTAACAACAGGTGAGGGGAATGGCTAAAATTTCGTCTAAAATTCTTGGATTTATCGCTGCTGGCTCATTGGCTCTCAGCATCTCTTCTGCAACAGCCGCCGAAAAGAAACCTTTTGGGGAATGGCTGGAAGATGTGAAAGCGGAAGCGCTTTCAAATGGCATCCGGGCCGATATCGTAAATGCGGCATTCGCCAATGTGAAATTCAAGGAAAAAGTCATTAACCTTGACCGCAAACAACCGGAAGTCACCCAGACATTTCAGCAATATATGGACAAACGTCTCCCCAAATCCCTCGTGGATCAGGGAAAGACGCAGATGAACAAGCATAGGGCCCTTCTGGAAGAGGTGGGTGAAAAATACGGAGTGCAACCGCGTTTCATCGTCGCACTTTGGGGTGTTGAAACCCGTTTTGGTCGCTACACAGGCGGATTTAACGTTGTTGAAGCGCTGACAACACTTGCCTATGACAACCGCCGCGCCGCTTACTTCCGTAAAGAGCTGATGAATGCCCTTCGTATTCTGAACGAAGATCATATCACGCTCGCGAATATGAAAGGCTCATGGGCCGGTGCGATGGGGCAATCCCAATTCATGCCGTCAAGCTTCCTCAACTTCGCGGAAGATTATAATGGCGATGGTCGCCGGGATATCTGGACAACGAAAGCCGATGTGTTTGCATCTGCGGCTAATTACCTGTCCCGCTCTGGCTGGAAATATGATCAAACATGGGGCCGAGAGGTTCGCCTGCCCGCTGGCTTTGATACCAGCCTGATCGACCTCAAAGTCGAAAAGCCGATGCAGGACTGGCAGGATTTGGGCGTTCGCCGTGCCGATGGCCGTGATTTGCCGACCCGCCAATTAATGGGGTCGCTGGTTCAGCCAAAAGGTGGCAACGGCCAAACCTTTATCGTCTACAATAACTACCGCACCATTTTGAAATGGAACCGGTCCACTTATTTCGCCATGTCTGTCGGTCAGCTGGCAGATCGCATCGGAAATTAGGAGTGAGTGAGATGTCGTCTCAGCGTTTTCGGTTTTCCTCTTCCAAACTGGCTCTTGGAGCTCTTTTAACGGCCGCAGGTATCGCCCTTAGTGGCTGCGCTGAAGTCAGCCTTCTGGGTCATGCCGCCTCTGGGATGTCGGACCCAAAAGCGGACGAAAAACAGATTGCGAGCATCCGGGCCAAGCGCAAAGTTGGAAAACCCTACAAAATTGACGGCATTTGGTATTATCCAAAAGAAGATCCCGGTTATGTGGAAACCGGGATCGCTTCTTGGTATGGGGAGCCGTTTCACGGTCGCAAAACGGCCAATGGTGAAACTTACAATATGAACCTGATGACAGCGGCACATAAAACGCTGCCGATGCCAACGGATGTGCGGGTAACGAATTTAGAGAATGGTCGCTCTATCGTGGTGACAATTAATGACCGCGGCCCATTTGTTCATGGCCGTATCATTGACCTGTCCCGCCGGGCGGCTCAGCTTCTGGGGGTTATTCGAAACGGGACGGCAAAAGTGCGGGTAGAGGCACTGGACGGTGCCCGCAATGAAAATATTCGCTACCTGGCTGAGGCCAACACCGCACCGGAAGAGCGAAAAGTGGCGGCTGCAGCCCCGCAAACGAATATCAACAGTACCTCATTGGCGCCGCCAACCCAGGCGAAAGTAGCGAGCAAGCCGCTGACACCGCCAAAGACAGAAACTATTCAGCCACAGGATACGAAAATCGGGAATGAAAACCGGCCGCTTAATACTGAAGCAGTCAAGACAGTTCCCGTGGCCCCAACTGAAATGTACATTCAAGCGGGTGCCTTTGTTGATTTTGATAATGCCAATAAGCTGTCCGCGCGTCTGTCACCGCTTGGCGCAGCCAAGGTATATCAGGTTTTGATCAATGGTCAGGATTTCTATAGGGTACGCCTTGGCCCCCTTCAATCTGTGGAGGAGGCCGATACGCTGCTCGCTAACCTGATTAACAATGGTCATACCGAAGCACGTATTGTTATTGAACAAAATTAATAAGCCATTTTTTCGGCTTGTCACAATTGAGGCAAAATTTGTCGCTACCAAGCGTCAGATAATTGGTCAAAGTTTAAACGGATTATTTGATATAATGGAAAAAACCGCCCTAAAGTCGCGTAAATTCCTCGGAAAAGCTCTGTTTGTTGCGGCATTTGCTGTGGCAGGGTCGTTTTCAAGCCTTGTAAGCGCCTTGGAGACACCCGCCAAAAATGCGCTGCTTGTGGATTTTGACACCGGTGCCGTTCTTTTTGAAAAGAATGCGGATGAACTGATGCCGCCGGCCTCCATGAGTAAGCTGATGACCGTGACCATGGTGCTGGAGCGACTGAAAGACGGCTCACTGACACTGGAAGATACGTTTCCGGTAAGTGAAAAAGCCTGGCGCAAAGGCGGCTCCAAAATGTTTGTGGAGGTGAACACCCGCGTTGCGGTGAAAGATCTCCTTCGCGGCATTATCGTTCAATCCGGAAATGACGCCTGTATTGTTGTGGCCGAAGCCCTTGGTGGATCGGAAGAGGCATTTGCCCAAACCATGACGGACCGGGCCCGCGAAATCGGGCTGGAGCAGAGTACATTTCGCAATGCGACCGGCTGGCCAGACCCAAATCATCGCATGACGGCCCGTGACCTTGGTCATCTGGCGGGATATATCATTAAAAACTTCCCTGAAAATTACAGCATTTTCTCTGAAAAGAGCTTTACATTTTCTGGTATTAAGCAGGGAAATCGTAATCCGCTTCTATATTCCAACACGGGTGCTGATGGCCTGAAAACGGGTCATACAGAAGAATCCGGTTATGGTCTGACTGGCTCTGCTAAGCGGGGCGATCGCCGCCTTATTCTGGTGGTAAACGGGCTTGAAAGTGCAAAGCAGCGCGGCCGCGAGTCTGAACGTATTCTGGAATGGGGGTTCCGCGAATTTGATAACTATGCCCTGTTTAAAAAAGGGCAGGAAGTCGCCAAAGCACGTGTCTGGTTAGGGGCACAGGATCTTGTTCCGCTGATGGTTGATGAAGACCTGACCGTTACAATGTCCCGCAAGGATCGCCGCGATATGCAGGTGAAACTGGTTTATAACGAACCGGTACCCGCCCCAATTATCAAAGGCACACCGATTGCCCGTCTGGTTATTTCCGCACCGGACATGGAAAATATCGAAGTGCCGCTTCTGGCATCTGAGAATGTAGAGCGTCCGGGTTTTGTAAAACGCGTGACTTCAGCCATTTCATACGTCCTGTTTGGCGCCTCTTCGAACTAGGGGCCGTCAATGGGGGATGTACAGGGTAAATTCATCTCGCTGGAAGGCGGCGATGGCACAGGCAAGTCAACACAGGCACGGCTTCTTTCTGATTTTCTAAGCGAATTGGATATTTCCAATATTCTAACGCGAGAGCCGGGCGGTGCGCCCGGTGCAGATGAAATTCGTGAATTGATCCTGACAGGTGATCCTGATCGTTGGGATGCAATCGGCGAAACGTTGCTGTTTTATGCATCCCGCCGCAATCATATGCGCCTAACCGTTTGGCCCGCGATGGAGCGGGGGGATTGGGTCATCTCTGACCGGTTTGCAGATAGCACGATTGCGTATCAAGGATATGGCAATGAACTTGGCGCAGAAACCGTGATGAAAATTCACGAAGTTGTTGTGGGTGATTTTGCGCCGGATTTAACCTTTATCCTCGATATTGATGTGAAACAGGGACTTTCCCGCACAATGGGGCGGGATCATAACGAAGACCGTTTTGAACGCATGGATATCAGCTTTCACGAGCGGATGCGTCAGGGTTTTCTGGATATTGCGGAAGAGAACCCAAGCCGCTGCGTCGTGATTGATGCATCCCAATCGGTTGATGCCATCCAGCAGGCCATGCGCGATGTGATAAGAGAGCGATATGGCCGCTGATGCAGACATCCCGCAAATTGACTGTGCCGAGGGGCTGCCACATCCGGCGCTGAACCAGACACTCGTCGGCCACCCAGAGGCTGAAGAAGAATTCCTCTCCAGCTTCAATGGGGGGCGTTTTCATCATGCATGGTTGCTAACAGGCCCTAAAGGTATCGGGAAAGCGTCTTTTGCTTATCGGGCCGCAAAATTCCTGATCTCTCAATCTACAGGGTCTGGCGGCGGATTGTTCGGACCACCGGACAGCTTGGAGACTGACCCAGAAAACCCTGCCATCAAACAGGTGCAGTCAGGTGCCAGCCCGAATTTAAAAATTCTGCGCCGGCAATATGATCCGAAAGGTAAAAAATTCTTCAGCGTCATCCGTGTAGATGAGGTGAGGGGGCTTGCCTCCTTCTTCGGAATGAAAGCATCCGAGGATGGGTGGCGCATTGTCATCGTTGATACCGTTGACGATATGAACAGCAACGCCGCCAACGCCCTGTTGAAAGTGTTGGAAGAGCCGCCAGAGAAAACCATCTTCTTTCTGATTTCTCATGCACCCGCCGGATTGCTGCCAACAATTCGTTCGCGGTGCCGGAAATTGCAATTATCCCCGCTTGGGGATGAAGATATCCGAACAGCGTTAAACCTGATCCTGCCAAATGATGACAGGCTAACCGATCCGACCCTTTATGCCTTGGCAGAAGGAAGCCCCGGACGGGCCGCCTTGATGCTGCAAAATGGTGGGTTGGAGATTTTCGGCACGATGCTGGAAATCTTTAAATCATACCCCACCTATGATGGACAGCTGCTTCATGATCTGGCAGATATCTGTGGTCGAAAAGGATCAGAAGTTTCTTACGACATCCTCTGCGAGTTATATCCGTGGTGGATTTCAAGGCTGGTCAGAAGTGTTTCTATGGGCGATAGTGCAAGCTATCTTCCGGGTGAAGAAGCCCTGTTTCATCATCTTGTCAGCATCCGACCTGTCGATTACTGGATCAAGGTCTGGGATGCAGCGAATAAGCGGATTAGCGATTCAGACCGCATTAATCTGGACCGGAAACAGGTGGCTTTAGATCTCTTTTTGACGGCCACATTAAATAAGTAAAACAAAGGCTTAATCATGCTTGTTGACAGTCATTGTCATCTGAATTTTGAACAGCTTTCCAGCCAACTTCCGGATATTTTACGCCGGGCAGAGCTGGCCGATGTTGGACATATGCTCACCATTGGGACAAAGCTGCGTGAATTTCCGGGCGTTTTGAAAATCGCCGAAGATCACAACAATATCCATTGTAGCGTTGGCATTCACCCCCATGAGGCCGAAGTGGAAGGCGCCGACGTGACCGTTGAGGCGCTGTTGGAATATGCCAAAAATCCCAATGTGGTCGCCATTGGTGAGACAGGCCTTGATTATTTCTATGAGCATTCCCCACGGGATGTTCAGAAGCATTCTTTCCGCATTCATATCGAGGCGGCCCGTAAATCTGGTCTTCCGCTTATTGTTCACACGCGAAACGCAGATGAAGACACGATACAGATCCTGCAGGAAGAATATGCAAAAGGACCGTTCACAGGGGTCATTCACTGCTTCAGTTCAGGGTGGGAAGTCGCTGAAAAGTCTATGGAAATTGGATTTTATATTTCTATTTCCGGGATCGTCACGTTCAAGGCAGCAGGGGAGTTGAGGGACCATGTCACCCAAATCCCGCTTGATCGTTTACTGGTAGAAACCGACAGCCCCTATCTGGCGCCTGTCCCAAATCGCGGCAAAACCAACGAACCATCCTTCGTGAAGCATACCGCTGAAATGGTGGCAGAACTGAAAGAGGTTCCATACCCGGAGCTTGCATCCGTAACGACGGATAACTTCTTCAAACTCTTCAATAAAATTGAGCGGAGCGCCGCATGAAAGTAACCATCCTTGGGTGTGGTACCTCCGGCGGTGTTCCCCGGATCGGGAATGAATGGGGCGCGTGCGATCCGAACGAGCCAAAGAACCGTCGTCGCCGCTGCAGTATTCTTGTTGAAAATGAGGGAACTCAGGTTCTAATCGATACGTCGCCAGATATTCGCGAACAGCTATTGGGTGCGGGTGTCACCGATCTGGATGGGGTTGTATGGACCCATGAACATGCGGATCAGTGCCACGGCATTGACGAGCTTCGTGTTCTGACAATCCGCAATCGGCGGGTGATGGATGTCTGGGGGGATGACGCAACCCTCTCTGTCCTCAAGAAACGTTTTGATTATTGTTTCACCCAGCTCAAAGGCAGCCCTTATCCCGCCATTTTGAAAGATCATCTGATTACGGGACCTTTCAGCGTTGGGAATATCGACTTTATTCCGTTTGAGCAGGATCACGGCGCCATTCACAGCCTTGGTTTCCGAATGGGGAAAATCGGCTATTCAAATGATCTGGTCAATCTTGATGACAATGGTTTCGAAATTTTGGAAGGCGTTGATACCTGGATTGTCGATGCCATGCGATATAAGCCGCATCCAACCCATGTAAATCTGGAAACCGCGCTAAAATGGATTGAACGTCTAAAACCGCGCCGGGCGATCCTGACGAACATGCATGTAGACCTTGACTACCAGACTCTGATCCGGGATTTACCTGACGGGGTAGAGCCTGCCTATGACGGTATGGTTATTGATGTCTGATCTGTCTTATCGCAAGGCCCAGGTTGAAGACCTTGAGGCCGTTGTGACCATGTTGGCTGATGATCAATTGGGCAGTGTCCGTGAAAAAGTCGGACATCCATTACCTCTTATCTACCGCGAAGCGTTTGAACGGATGTCCAAACAGCATGGCAATGATCTCATTGTTGTTGAACAGGACGGCGGGATTATCGGCTGTATGCAGCTTACCATTATCCACGGTATTTCCCGTAAAGGGATGAGCCGCTGTCAAATCGAAGGGGTTCGGATCGCGAAATCGGCCCGCGGCGGCGGAATAGGTGAGAAAATGATGAAATACGCCATCACCTATGCCAAATCTAAAGGGTGTGGTCTGGTGCAGTTAACAACTGACACGCGCCGCGAAGACGCCCATCGGTTCTACGAACGCCTTGGTTTTATTGCATCCCATGTTGGAATGAAGCTGGATCTTTTAGACGGTTAATATTTATTATACCTAAATTGCAGATCACTTATGCAGGTAAGTAACTGGTCAACGGGCATTTACACCCTATGTTGACAGCATTCTCCTGTAAATTTGATCAAAAGGTTAGGTTTTGCGATTTTTTGCCGCCGTCATATGGGTTTTATTGAATGCCCTCCCTGCGAAGGCCGAAACAGTCTTTACTGTGCGCGGCCCCGAATATGCGGGCGATACACGCATGGACTATGACTATGACGTGATGAAACTGGCGCTTGATCTGACCGTTAACAGTCACGGCCCCTATACACTTCAAAAAACACCGATCGGGGTTAATTTCAAACGCGCTGTCGAATTTGCCAAACAAGGTCGCTTTCCGAATTTTTTTCTCAGGAATATGGTCAGCGAGAAGTCCATGAATGACCTGATCCCGGTCATTTTTCCGGTGGAGCGGGGCATTACAGGCTTCCGTGTCGCCCTTATCAAATCGAACCTGCAAGACGAGATTGGAAATATCGAAGATATCTCTGATCTCAGGAAGTTTGACATCATCCAAGGAATAGGATGGCCGGATAACCTGATTTTAAGAGCAAACGGGCTTCGCGTGCTCACAGGCCCCAGCTTTCCGCGCATCTGGGAAATGCTCGTTAATGATCGAGCTCAGCTATTTTTACGGGGTGTAAACGAGATTTCAGCCGAAATGCAATCAGGCCCTAAGGAACTGGCGATCAGCATTGAACAAAATCTGATCTTTCATTACCCGTTCCCCCGCTTTCTATTTACATCACCTGAAAATAAAAGCGCGGTGAACCGGATTAAGGCAGGCCTCATAAAAGCCTGTAATAACGGATCTTTCGTGAAACTCTGGCGATCATATTTTCAGAAAAGCCTGGATGAATTGAAGTTAGAAAACCGGAAAATGATCCATCTAAGAAACCCCTATTTGAACGCTGTATCCGATCTGCTTCGGGAATTGGATCAATTACCGGCTGAGTGCCGTGAAATCCGCATGTGATTTTTGCACCTATTCCCGTTTTCCATCTTGCCCACGCATTTCAAACTCCATATAACTTTAATTATTAAAGCTATCTGGAGGCGACAATGAAAACAAAAATTACAGAGCTCTTTGGGATTGAACATCCGATTATTCAGGGGGGAATGCATTATGTGGGCTTTGCCGAAATGGCGGCAGCCGTTTCCAATGCAGGTGGCCTTGGCATTATCACCGGTCTGACGCAGAAAACTCCGGCGGACCTCGCTAATGAAATTGCCCGCTGCAATGACATGACAGACAAACCATTTGGCGTGAACCTGACAATGCTACCGGGTTTTGCCAATCCAGATTATCCCGGATACATAAAAGCCATTATCGAAGGCGGCGTCAAAATCGTTGAAACAGCGGGCCGCAGCCCAGAGCCACTTTTGCCAGCACTCAAAGAGGCGGGCATCAAAGTCATTCACAAATGCACATCCGTCCGCCACTCCCTAAAGGCAGAAAAAATCGGCTGTGATGCTGTAAGTGTTGATGGGTTTGAATGTGGTGGACACCCCGGTGAAGACGACATTCCAAACATGATCCTTCTGCCCCGCGCCGCAGAAGAGCTGTCCATTCCATTTGTTGCCTCTGGCGGAATGGGCAATGGTAAGCAATTGGTGGCCGCATTGGCGCTCGGTGCTGATGGTATCAATATGGGAACACGCTTTATCGCCACAAAAGATGCGCCGGTTCACCAGAATGTGAAAGAGGCACTTGTTCAGGCAACCGAACTGGATACCCGTTTGATCCTGCGCCCCCTTCGGAACACAGAGCGGGTGCTCACAAACTCTGCCGTTGAAAAAATGATCGAGGTAGAAAAAGCCAAAGGCGCCGAGACAACGATCGATGATGTGAAAGACTTTATCGCTGGTGTGTATCCGAAAGTCATGCAGGATGGTGACCTGGAAGCGGGGGCATGGAGCTGCGGTATGGTTGCAGGTCTGATCCATGACATTCCAACATGTCAGGAACTGATCGACAACATCATGGCAGAAGCCAACAGCATCATTGCCGACCGTTTGGGCAAGCTGGCCTCTTAAGAAATGAAGATTTCTGGCTTGCGGGTGTTTATTTATCCCGCAAGCTTTCGCCTTTAAATAACTGTTTTTCAGACAAAAATTTCGTTTTTATGAAATTGTGAACGGCCCTGATGCGGGCATTCGTGTGCACCTCTGGTAATGTGCAGAGCCAGATTTCCTTGCGAACCGGTGGGACCACATCAACCCGCACCAAGTCTGGGTTTTGATCCCCAAAATAACAGAGCAGGGGGCCAATCCCCAATCCGGCTTCAACGCCGCGCTGAACTCCTTGCAGGGTTTTCATCTGAAATTTGATCTGACCCGCCGGAAATAAATCCCTGATCCAATTGGCTGTTGATGTGTGCCCCATCAGGTTAAGTGCCTGATGATTTGCCAGATCCTGTAACCTGCGAACAGATCCAAACTTCTGCTGATATCCTCTTGATGCATAAAGACAATACCCAATTTCACCCAGTTGACTGGCGATCACATCCTGTTGGGTTGGCCGCATTAGGCGGAGAGCAATATCCGCTTCGCGTTTTTGCAAATTAGCGACCGCATTTTCCATGCTCAGCTCAATAGATATCCCCGGATGGGCCTCATGGAATTCTGGTAATAAAGGGGTTAACCAGTTTATAGACAGCATTTCCGTCGCCGAAATTCGCACGCTTCCTTCCAGCTCTTTATCCAGTCCCATAGCGATGTTTTCAATGCGGTTTGCCTCATCCCCCATCCGGGATGCCAGATTAAGGATCCGCTTTCCCGCATCTGTCAGTTCCAAATGCCGGGGGGAGCGGATCAGAAGGCGGGCGCCCAACGTTTCTTCCAAAGATTGGATACGTCGCGATAAGGTTGGTTGGCTAATCCCAAGGCGCGCAGCGCCAGCCGTCAGGCTCCCAGCTTCAATAACAGCTAGAAAATCACGAACGCCATTCCAATCCATAAAACCTCCCAATACAAAAATATATGCATGATTAGCATGCGATAATGGCTCTATCCATACATATATTTTAGTTGGTAAAGTGCGGGCAAATTCGTCATCATATTAAGGCTGACCCTAAAATTAAGAATAAGCCGTGTCAGCCACTAACGCTGGAGGGATAACATGTCCGACATTGATCAAGAAAATGCCTTTGCAGATCAGGTTTACGAAACCGATGAGCCTATTCTGTATGAAGTGGCGGATGGCATTGCCACCATCACCATGAACCGCCCCAAATATAACAACGCACAAAACAATCAGATGACATATGCGTTGGACGAGGCTTACTACAAAGCAGCGTCAGATGACGACGTAAAAGTCATTATTCTGCGGGGGTCGGGCAAGCATTTCAGCGCAGGCCATGACATTGGCACCCCGGGCCGGGATCATCACTTAAGTCAGGACCGCAAAAGCCTCTGGTATGATCATGCCAATAAGCCAGGCGCCGAATTTCAATATGTGAAAGAGCAGGAAGCCTATTTGGGGATGTGCCGCCGTTGGCGCGATTTGCCAAAACCAACCATCGCAATGGTGCAGGGTGCCTGTATTGCCGGTGGTCTGATGCTGGCATGGACCTGCGATATGATTATCGCGTCTGATGATGCGTTTTTCTCTGATCCGGTGGTCCGTATGGGTATTCCAGGTGTTGAGTATTTTGCTCACCCTTACGAGCTAAACCCCCGTATTGCAAAAGAATTCCTGTTTTTGGGAGAGCGCATGAATGCAGAGCGTGCCTATCAAATGGGAATGGTCAACCGGATCTTCCCGCGTGCTGATCTGGAGCAGGAAACATATGATATCGCCAAACGTATTGCAGCAATGCCGCGCCTTGGGCTGGCGCTAACCAAGCAAGCCATCAATCATGTGGAAGATTTGCAAGGTAAGCGCAATGGTATGGAAGCCGTTTTTGGCATGCACCATTTCGCGCATGCTCATAATTCATTGATTTCTGATGATAAGCTTGGTGGCTTTGACGCCAAGGCAATGGCTGACAGTCAACGAGAAAAGAAATAATAAAATCAATAAGGTGAGGTGTATGGCTTACATCTCACCTTATCCTCTATCCCAACATAATTTCCCGCGCTGTCAGTTCCGGGGCTTCCATTGGAATAAAATGGCTTAACTCCGGTAGGAACAGGTCCGTTGCATTCGGAAAGGCGGAAGCCAATTCGGGCCACGTTGGGGAAATGGAAAAGTCCATACGTCCAGCCTCCGGTTTTGGTCCTGTCTTCGCCCGCATGATTTTCACCGGCATCGTCACATCGGACGCAAGGGGCAGGGGATTATAACTCTTGTGCCCCATATAAACAGACGCTTCCGTTTCAGGGTTGCAGGCAAGCGATTTACTGCCTTCGTCATTATCCACCAAACCGTAGCGACAATAATTCTCCAAGACCGGCTCTTTCCAATTGGAATAAGGCTCTCGGCTTGAAAAGATGGTGAACATCTCTTGCCAGTTTTGGAAATGATTACGGCGGCGGGCGATCGGATGATCGGCAGGGTTTTTGCCGTCATGCTCTGATGCGCTCGCATAAAAGTCAGGTGAGAAAATCACCGGATCAATCAGCACCAATCGCTCAAACCGATCTGGCATTTTGATTGCCGCTTGCAGCATGGAATGACCGCCCATGGAATGCCCAACACCAATCAAACTCTCTAGATCAAGCCGCTCAATAATCATTGCAACATCATGGCCCGGAATTGACCAGTCCAAAAGGTGGCCTCGCCACTGACTGCCCCCATGACCGCGCATATCAAGGGTTAGAATGCGATGATCCTGCGGCAGATATTTAATGGTTTCATCCCACATACGGGCGTTCATTCCCGTTGCATGAACCAGCAGAAGAGGGGGCCCATCCGGATCTCCCCACTCATAAAGTGAAAAGGTCAGATCAGGTGTTTCGATATGGTGATGAATTGGCTGCATTTTCTATTTTTTATTTG
The DNA here is from genome assembly GCA_017643685.1 of Sneathiella sp. GTDB lineage: Bacteria > Pseudomonadota > Alphaproteobacteria > Sneathiellales > Sneathiellaceae > Sneathiella. Next base: position 685 of record JAEPMY010000070.1, on the reverse strand, counting down.
AGTTCTTTTATAGAAAGTAGAGCCTTTGTGACCGCATTCGCAATAGAGAATTTTATGAATTGCGCATTTGCCGGTCCTTTCTTACATTTGGGTATCACGTAAAGAAACACTAATAAGAGATACTTGATAATGACCACGCTATTTGATCCCTTAAAATTTGCTCACGGCGGTGAGATGGAAAACCGGTTCGCGCTGGCGCCGCTGACCAACTGGCAAAGTCATGAAGATGGCACCTTGTCCGATGATGAGTATAACTGGCTGGTAAAGCGCGCGAATGCAGGCTTTGCTATGACCATGACCTGCGCCTCCCACGTTCAAAAGGACGGGAAGGGATTTGATGGGCAACTTGGCTTTTTCTCTGATGATCTGCTGCCGGGCCTGAAACGCCTTTCCGATGGTATTAAAGCAGGCGGCGGCTTGGCCATTGCACAGCTTTATCACGGTGGGATGCGCGCCGAAGAACGCCTGACCGGTGTTCAGCCGGTTTCTGCGTCTGACCAGCCAAAGTATAATGCCCGCGCCATGACCACAGAGGAAATTGACCAATTAATTGAAGACTTTATCGTCGCTTCTGAACGTGCGGACAAAGCGGGATATGACGGTGTCGAAATCCACGGTGCACACGGATATTTGCTGTGTCAGCTTCTGTCACCTGGGCTGAATAACCGCGATGATAAATATGGTG
>JAEPMY010000033.1 GCA_017643685.1 Sneathiella sp. | reverse complement strand
AATTCTCAGCCTCGGCGATGCTGATCATATTGTCGGCATCGCGATCGATGCCGATAAACTGCGCTGAATTAAAAGTGAGAGCGCTGGCAGTTGCTGCAGAGAAAACGAGAGCTGCCGCCGCGCTACCAATGAAGAGTTTCTGTTTCATGATACCCCCTTAGAAGAGTTGGGAAGGGGATATCCCCTTCCTTAGTTCATTTCTGATCGAACCTGCTGTCGCAGGACATCGATGGAAACCGGCTGACCTTCCACATCGAAATGCCAGAATGTCCAACCGTTACATGTACTGGAACCTTGAAGCTGTGCGCCCACTTTGTGAATGGAGCCTGAGACATCTGCTGCGATCAGACTACCATCTGCGCGGACTTTTGCTTTATATTTTTTCCGACGATCAAAAAGCGTTTGCCCAGCCGACAAAAGCCCTCTCTCCACGACGGAACCAAACGGAACGCGAGGCTCTTGACGCTTGCTGCGGGTGAAATCCATGTCTTCTTTGTCCAGTTTTTGGACGCGGCGGATACGTTCCTGCGCAACATCAATATACTTCTGCTCCCGCTCACAACCGATATAATGACGACCGAGGCGTTTTGCGACCGCACCTGTTGTACCGGATCCAAAAAACGGATCCAAAATAACGTCGCCAGGTTTACTAGCTGCCGTCAACACCCGATAGAGAAGGGCTTCAGGCTTCTGTGTTGTATGTGCTTTCTCACCATCAATTTTCAATCGTTCTCCGCCGCTGCAAATTGGCAAATGCCAATCAGAACGCATTTGAACGTCGTCATTCATGACTTTCATCGCATCATAATTGAAGGTAATCCCTTTGGCGTTTTGGTCTTTGGAGCACCAGATCAATGTCTCGTGGGCATTGGTAAAACGTGTGCCCCTGAAGTTAGGCATTGGGTTGGTTTTGCGCCAAATGACGTCATTGAGTACCCAGTAACCCAGGTTTTGCAGGCTGGCACCAACACGGAAAATATTATGGTATGAGCCAATGACCCAAAGAGTGCCATTGTCTTTCAGCACTCTTTTGGCTGCTTTTAGCCACTCATTTGTAAACTCATCATATGCTTTAAAGCTCTCGAACTGATCCCAGTCATCATCTACTGCATCAACACGGCTATCATCTGGTCGGCGAAGCTCGCCAGAGAGCTGCATATTGTATGGTGGATCCGCGAAAATCATATCGACGGATTTTTCAGGCAGACTGTTCATCAATTCAATGCAGTCGCCTTTGAGAATGGTATTCAGGGGCAATTTTGACATGTGTTTCACCGCAAAGAACAAGGCTTCATTTGTGGTTAATACTGATTCTCTCGATTCGCTCCGTCAATATTTTTTTGTTGAATCAGTGCGTTAGTGGCTACTGTTGATTTTTCACTTTACATGATTCGAGAATTTTGCGTATGGGCGCGAAACTTCGCCTATGTTGTGGTGTCACGCCAAAGAGACTCAATCCCTTGCGATGTTCGGCCGTTCCATAGCCCGCATTTTTCTCCCATCCATAGTGCGGATAGGTCTTTGAAAGCGTTAACATTTCCCGGTCGCGTGTCACTTTTGCAACAATTGAAGCGGCTGCAATCGACAAAGATTTACTATCCCCCTTCACAATTGTTCGGGTTTTAATGCCCAAATCAGGGTCTTTATTACCATCTACAAGAGCCACGTCGGGGGCGATAGGGAGGCTTTTTACTGCACGGCGCATGGCGATGAATGTGGCTTGCAGGATGTTTAGCTCATCAATCTCGGCGACGCTTGCTGAGCCAATGCCGACTTTGGCGCGTTGCATAATTTGATCGAACAGGATTTCCCTTTTTTTCAAAGATAGTTTTTTTGAATCCTGGATCCCTTCTGGAATATTGTTTGGATCTAGAATAATGGCTGCCGCGACCACTGGGCCTGCAAAGGGACCGCGCCCCACTTCATCAATACCGACTATGACGCCGCTAAATTCGTTTTCAAGGGAAAGATCGGGACCGTTCAAAACCATACCTCCTGTGATGAGTATATTTTATCTCGGGATGCGGAGGAGGAAAAGAGTACAAAAATCCCCTCAGTCGGGGGGCGACTGAGGGGAAAGACAGGCACATTGGCAGAGGGGGGAGCCAATATTGCGGCCTGTCTGGGGTTCTACTCAGATTTCTATATGTCTGAATAAATAATATTTATTCAATAGCTTATCTGCCCATTGAATAAAATTGGTCATTCGGTCGCATGGATGTGAGATTGGCCATCCGGTTGCTAAGACCGAAGAAGGCGGTAATTGCGCCGATGTCCCAAATATCTTCCTCATCGAAGCCATGTTCTTTGAGCGCTGCAAAATCAGTTTCCCCGATTTCTCCCGCGTTATTTGAGACTTTGAGGGCGAAATCAATCATGGCTTTTTGCCGGGGTGTGATATCCGCCTTGTTGTGGTTGGTGGCAATTTGATCTGCAAGCAATGGCTGTTTTGAATAAATTCTAAGCAGCGCGCCATGGGCAACTACACAATATAGACAGCTATTGTCCGATGATGTGGCGACAATGATCATCTCTTTCTCAGCTTTGGTCAGGTTACTCCCTTCCCGCAGCATGATTGCGTCATGGTAATTGAAAAAAGCCCGCAGTTCATCCGGGCGGTGCGCCAGAGCGAGAAAGACATTTGGGATAAAGCCTGCTTTTTCTTGAACGCCCAAGATAAGGTCGCGCAGATCGTCAGGAAGATCCATTACTTCTGGAATTGAATAACGGCTAATGGCGTGTTCAGTCATTTTTTGTTCCTTGTGATTAGGCGTTGACGTCAACAACGACGCGGCCGCGAACTTCGCCTTTTAGAATTTTTTCTGCGGTCGGAATTGCTTCTGATAGCGGAACTTCGGTCGTAATCAGATCAATATGTGTTGTGTCCAAATCAGTCGCCAATCGCTTCCAGGCCTCAAGGCGTTTTTCTTTGGGACAATAAACACTATCAACACCATGCAGTACGACACCGCGGAGGATAAAAGGCATTACAGTGGATGGGAAATCCATGCCCTGTGCCAGACCGCATGCAGCAACAGCGCCACCATATTTAATCTGGGCGCAGACATTGGCGAGAGTGTGGCTGCCGACTGTATCAATGGCGCCCGCCCACCGTTCTTTGCCAAGTGGGCGGCCTTTTTCGGACAGCTCATTTCGGTCAATAATACTGCTTGCGCCAAGGCTTTTCAGGTATGCTTCTTCTGAGGCCCGGCCTGTAGAGGCAACCACTGTATAGCCAAGTTTAGCAAGGATCGCGATCGCAACGCTGCCGACGCCACCCGCGGAACCTGTTACCAGGACTTCCCCCTTATCTGGTGTGACACCCTGCTGCTGAAGCGCCATAACGCAGAGCATCGCCGTGTAGCCGGCTGTGCCGATTGCCATCGCCTGTTTCGGGGAGAAAGCATCAGGGAGCGGTACCAGCCAATCACCGTTTAGCCTCGCTTTCTCAGCAAGGCCGCCCGGATGCACTTCACCAACGCCCCAACCGTTTAGGACAACTTTATCACCTACTTTATATTCGGAGTGGCTGCTTTCCTCTACGGTACCAGACAGATCAATGCCGGGAGTCATCGGGAATTTGCGAACCACTGGAGACGCACCTGTGATTGCGAGGCCTTCTTTGTAGTTGATGGTAGAGTAATCAACTTTAACCGTTACGTTACCTTCTGGCAGCTGGTCCTCAGAAATGTCAGTTAATTCTGACTTATAGATGTCGTCGTCTTTTGTGATGACAATTGCTTTCATCGTTTCACTCCCTGTTGAGTTTTGTTGTGAGGGATGGGGCTTTGATTCCCATAAAGAAGGATCTGGCAAACAGATCCACAGGTTCCGTTGATTGGACGAGTTTGGCGCGCAAAATGGCCCCCTCCCATCCGATCCAGAAACAGGCGGCCATATCATTGGTGGACTGGGTGTTATCCAGTTCTCCATTTTCCATAGCGATATCAAGGCAAGCTTTTACTCGGGCTTGCCAATCCTGAAAAATATCTTCCAGAGGATCACGAAACTCATCACTTAATGAGCCAAGCTCTTGCCCTAGATTGCCAACTAGGCATCCTCGCCGGAAAGAAAAGCGGGCAAGGCCGCCTTTAGCGTCATCAATAAAATCCTGAAGTCGATCCAAGGGCGCTCGGTTTTCATTTAGAAGCCACTTATCAAGCTTGCGGGCAAAATAGATGCCGTAATTTTGAAGAACAGCGAGGCCAAAGGCGTCTTTACTTGGAAAATAGTGATAGAAAGAGCCCTTAGGAATGCCGACATCTTTGAGGAATTGTTCAAGGCCAGTGCTGGCAAATCCGCGCTCTGTCAGTAGCGCAGTTCCATGGCGGATCAGGCGCTCTTTGGTTTCAAAGGCACCCTCATGAATTTTCCGGGGTCTTCCACGACCTCTTTTAGCGGAGTTTGGCGTTTCCATGCCTATTTATAGACTGATCGTCTACAAAATATCAAGAAAACATCTCTTTAAAATAGGTTGAGCTGATTTGATGGCTTGCTTGGAGGGGTAAACTGGCTGCAATCCAGATCGTATTTGCGCCCCTGAAATCCTAATTTATTGGAAAGTTTCTTAAAACGTTGATGTATGATTTCAGCGTAGGGGCCGGATCCCCGCATTCGGTGTCCGAATCTCGGATCATTTTCCTTTCCGCCGCGCATATTGGTGATTTGTGTTATGACTTTGCTTGCGCGATCCGGAAAGTGTGCCTCCAGCCATTTTCTAAATAGGTCTTTCACCTCAAAAGGAAGCCTAACGGGGATAAAAATAGCCTGGCTAGCGCCAGCATCCCTTCCTGCTTTCAAAATGCTTTCTATTTCCATGTCGTTAATTGCCGGGATTACCGGTGCCAATTGCAGGATAACGGGAATACCTTGGGAGCTTAAAGCTTCAATGGCCGCAAGGCGCTTGGCAGGACTACTGGCTCTCGGCTCCATCCTGCGAGAGAGTCTATGATCCAAACTGGTGATTGAGATCCCTACGCACGTCATTTGTTTTTCCGCCATCGGCCTTAGAATGTCTATATCGCGCAGTACTAAGTCGGATTTGCTGGTAACGGTGAACGGATGATTATAAGTCGTCAGCATCTCTAGAACACTGCGGGTGATCTCAAATTTTCTTTCGATGGGTTGGTATGGGTCCGTGTTGGTGCCAAAAGCAATGGGTCGGCATACGTAGTTTTTCTTGGCGATTTCCCCTTGCAGAAGTTCTGCGGCATTGGGTTTTGCATATAGCTGAGTTTCAAAATCCACGCCTGATGATAGGTTTAAGTACCCATGAGAAGGGCGAGCGAAACAATAAACGCAGCCATGCTCACATCCCCGATAGGGGTTAACCGATCTATCGAAGGGGACATCTGGTGATTGGTTCTTTGATAAGACCGTTTTGGGAAATTCTTTGGTAACTGTTGTGCGGTGGGATGCTGTGTCTTGACGATAGTCCTGCCAACCATCATCAAATATATGGTGGCTTTGGGTGTCGAACCGTCCGGCCGGATTTATATTCGCGCCGCGGCCACGATATCTCGGATCTTCTTGAGGGTTAAAGCTGTGTTTCGCCATGCTTAAGCATAGCATTACAATGAGAACAAATAAAGAACATTTGTAGGGTCAGCTTTGCTGGGAAAGGATTGCCAATCTCTGTAAACTTGCCTTTTCCAGAAAGTCAAAAGCTTGATCATCTAGAGATTTGAAAGAGAAGGCGACTTGGTTCTTGCCAAGTACTACACGGGTCACTGTAATCTCGCAGCTGACCGGTATGCCTTTGTCGCCAGAATAAGAAAGTTCACTCAAGCGGAGTACTTCACCTACCGGCGGCCGTCCTTTGAAATCAGGAATGCGGAATCCGCCCATACTCCAGTCAAAGGTTGTGAAGTGTCGATCGCCGATTTTAAGCGACAGCCGCGGCATATCGTGCCGCTTATCTTTTCTATTATGTGGGCGGCTTGCCCCAACTGTGAAAAAGTTCGCCATTTTTGCCGTGAATATTAGATTCCCCGAAGAATCTTAATTTGACGGCGAAAGTTTAAGAAAGTGTATGCAAAATTAGCTTTTGCTACGTTTCTCATGTTCCTGCAGTCGGTCAAACAACTCAACGAAGTTGCAGGGCATAAATCGATAATCCAATTGATGAACTAAAATATCATCCCATCCATCTTTTACGGCTCCGGTGGAGCCGGGTAGGGCAAACAGATATGTTCCCTTTGCAACGCCTGCTGTTGCGCGAGACTGAATGGTAGAGGTTCCGATTTTCTGATAGCTTAACATTCGAAAAAGCTCACCAAAACCTGCGATCTCTTTTTCGTAAAGTCCTGAAAATGCCTCAGGTGTGACATCGCGTCCAGTGACCCCCGTGCCCCCTGTTGAGATAACGACATCCACTTCTTTAGAGGCAATCCAGCTTTTCACGACAGCTTGAATTTCTTCGACGTCATCACTGACGATTTGTCGATCTGCGAGGACGTGGCCCGCGGCTTCAATGCGTCCCGCCAAGGTGTCGCCCGATTTATCGGTTTCAAATGTGCGTGTGTCCGAGACAGTCAGGGCCGCAATTCGAACAGGGATAAAGGGGCGGCTTTCGTCAATTCCGGGCATGGTCAGCGACCTTTCTGTCTTTGTTGTCCAAAGGATGGTACTGCGGCCACTTTCCTTCCGCAATTTCGTCCAGCGCAGGCAGATCTTGCCCCAAACGATGTCGGTACACCCAGAAATTTGTCAATACCCGCTTGATAAAGCTCCGGGTTTCACGGCTTTGCATTGCCTCAATGAAAAATAGAGGGTCTTCACCACCCTTGGTGCGCTTTTTCCATTTGAATAAGTTACCGGGGCCACCGTTATAAGCAATTGTCATATGGAAAAGATTCTCTCCCACGCCTTCATGCTTCATTAAATATTGCAGGTATTTCTGTCCCAATTGCAAATTATAGTCGGGGCTGAACAGCTTGCGATTCTTCCTATTGCGCAGACTGCTATCACCAGAGAGATAAGCCGCGGTGCTGGGCATTAGCTGCATAAGCCCTTTTGCGCCAGCAGGGCTTTCCGCCCGCGTGTAGAAGCCAGATTCTTGACGCATGAAAGCATAAATCAAGGCGCGGTCCACTTTAAAGTCATCTGCGGGCTTCCATGCAGGAATTGGATAGATTGCCGCATCTAACGTTATACCTTTCTGCTCCCAGAGATAAAGTCCCATCCGCATGGCAACTGACGGTGCCCCAATTTGGTGGGACAAAGACAGTAGCATAGGGGCAAGCTTTGGATTTGCACTTGGGAAGGCACCGCGAAGTTCGCGCTCAGCCAAATAAAATTGTCCTGCTTCGCTCAAAGCTATGGCGCGGCGCGCGGCTGGGATTTTAGAGAGCCAATCCAAATTCTCTTGGGTTAGTTTGGGTAACTCCCAGTCGAATGGTTTTTGTACACCAAGTTGGCGCAATGCGAGCAGGCCATAAAAGGTTCGCGGAAACGCTGCTGCCTTTCTAAGGTAAGAGATGCCTTTTTCTGGGTCACCTAATTTAAAGAATGCGCGAGATGCCCACCAGGCTGAGCGACTTGCTGTCCAACCGGAAATGCGGCCTTCTTCAGATAACGCCCCAAAATACCGTGCTGCCCATTTGATGTTCCCCTGACGCCATGTGGCAAGGCCAGCAGTCCAATTTGCATGCGGTACGTATTTTCGTGCTTTTTTAAGTGCGGAATTAGCGTATTCAATCGCTTCTTTATCTTTGCCATATAAGAAAAAGCTGAGGGCAATCTTCTCTTCCAACTGGGCCTCTTCAACTTTATCTAGCAGCTTCATTACCCGGTCTTTGGCCAGATATTCAGAGGCATTTGTGGGTTGCCCGCGATAGAGATATCGGCGGATTACCCGTTTGGCATGCGCGACTTCGTTTGCGACCTGAGAGGTTCTGGCCTTTTTGGATTTATAGGGGCGAGAGAAAAAGAACGGTTGTCCGGGGCCGGTGCCCCCAAGATATCCACCGCCAACCGGCCTCGGAGTTGGTTTCCAATCGCTCCGATGTCGGGTGATCGCAAGGCGATATAGCGCTTCTGCGCCGGGATGATCTGCATAAGCTTTCATCCACAGATGTAATTCTGGGTAAGTGGAGCGATAATCCGTTGGGTGCATGAAACGCTGATATTTCACATGCCCCATCAGGATCTGGTTATCCAGCTGCTTCACAAGCTTATCTGCCTTGCGCCAGTTCCCGTCGTCCTGCAAGTCAAATATCTGATTATAAAGCGTTGCGTCTTTGTCGCTCAAAACCCGTGGCAGGGTTTGCGCATTTGAAAATGCGGTTGTCGCCAACAGAAAAATCCCGCCCACAAAAGCTTTTTGGGCCAGTGAAAAAGTGATTTTTATGAAATTTTTACGCATATATACGGACCACCAGACGACCAAACGCTTAACATAGAACATGAAATCAATGAGGGATGTTGTTTAATTTGGCTTTTAATGCAAGCAAATCTTCCCAAGCCAGTTTTTTTGAAGCTGGATGATCCATCAAAAACGCCGGGTGGAATAACGAAAGTGATGGGATTTCTAGGCCCCCAATTTTGATAGTCTCCCACGTACCGCGAAGCTTATTAATTCCTGTTTTTTCTCTCTCGAGAACAATAGAAGCAGCTTCCCCACATAAGAGGAGATGCTCTGGTGCTGCAAGTTCAATATGGCGTTTTAAAAATGGTAGACATAAGGCACGATCTTCTTTGGTGGGGGCTTGCCCGCCAGGTGGTCGCCATGGGAGCGCGGCCGCCATGTATGTTTCATCGATATTGATATCAATCGCCCGCAGCATCTTTGACAGCAACTCTCCTTTCGCAGCAGCAAAAGGAACGCCTTGGCGATCTTCTTCTGCTCCCGGAGCGCGGTCAATGATCATGAGTTTTGCACCTAATTTACCGCGCGAAAACACAGTGTTCATCGCCATAGACTTTAGCGCTGACCCAGTGAAGTTATCCAGACTTGCTCGAAGCTCCTCTAGTGTTTGGGCCAAATTAGCAAGGTTTTCGGCTTTCTCAATCTCTGCTGATAGATTGATACTTGCAGTCGGGCCATTTTGTGTACCGGTTACCGGGGTTGCCGGCCGCGCTGTAGATGCCGGTTTTGCCCTTGGTGCACGTGCAGGGGATGTCGGAGGTGCTGAAGACAGGGCAAATTGATCAACCGGTTGATCGCTGATCACCTCATCAACGCCAGCTTCCAAATAAAAATTTAAAATCTCAGAAATGTTTGATCCCATTTGCATGGCGATATCATAGCAGGCGGGGGCAATAAAATAGAAGGGGCAAAATGTTCGTAGATTTTATTGCCCCACTTGAACGATCGTTAGGTGAAACGACCGCTTTTCCTAGGGGAATTGGGGCGTTTCAGGTATGAGTATGTATACGAACAATCTGATAAAATGTGGATTAAAGGGCAGAAAACTGCCATAAACCAATTAAATTCGGGATTGACGCGCCGCAAAAAAAATATAGTGTCGTGAGAAAAAAGCAGAGGATGGGCGCGAAATTCTTCCAAAACTTTCGGAACGGTTCCGCTAAGGGCTGCTTGGTCAACGAGAAAAATAGCTAGAAGAGGCTTGTTATGGAACGCGAATCTATGGAATTTGACGTCGTAATCGTGGGCGGTGGACCTTCCGGTCTGTCTGCGGCCATTAAATTGCGGCAACTCAGCATGGAAGCCGGGCTGGATATCAGCGTCTGCGTTCTGGAAAAAGGTTCCGAAATTGGTGCCCATATTCTTTCAGGTAACGTTTTTGAAACCCATGCGCTGGATGAATTGATTCCAGACTGGAAAGAAAAAGGAGCACCGCTCAATACACCTGTGAAGTCTGAGAAATTCTATTTCATGACTGAGCATAGTGAAATGCGCTTTCCAAACTTCCTGCTACCGGGTCAGTTGCACAACAAAGGCAACTACATCATCAGTCTTGGAAATCTCTGCCGTTGGCTGGCGGAGCAAGCAGAAGGAATGGGTATCGAGGTCTATCCGGGCTTTGCTGCGGCAGAAGTCCTTTATCACGAGGATGGCAGTGTTAAAGGGGTTGCAACTGGTGACATGGGTGTTGGCCGTGATGGTGAGAAAAAGCCGACTTACGAGCCAGGCATGGAACTGCATGCCAAATATACTCTGTTTGCGGAAGGCGTTCGGGGTTCTCTGACGAAAAATCTGTTTGAGAAATTTGGCCTGCGCGAAGATTGCGACCCGCAATCTTATGGTATCGGCATTAAAGAAATTTGGGACCTTGATCCTTCCAAGCACCAGGAAGGTCAGATTTTCCACACATTCGGATGGCCGCTTGATACGAAAACATATGGCGGCTCTTTCGTCTATCATCTGGAAAATAATCAGGCATATGTTGGTTTTGTGGTCGCGCTGGATTATCAGAACCCATATCTCTCGCCATATGATGAGTTTCAGAAATTCAAATCCCATCCGATGATGCGGGATATGCTGGAAGGTGCCAAACGTGTGGCCTATGGTGCACGTGCGATTAACGAAGGCGGTTTCCAATCTGTTCCTGAGTTGGTCTTCCCAGGCGGGGCTATTATTGGTTGCTCTGCTGGTTTCTTGAACGTTCCAAAAATTAAAGGAACGCATACCGCAATGAAAAGTGGGATGCTTGCTGCTGAGGCGGCCTTTAATGCGCTCAAAGAAAACCAGGAAGCGCCAGCCAAGGTTTTGGAAGAATACCCGGCCCTTTACGAAAATTCCTGGATTTACAAAGAGCTGCATGCAGTTCGTAACTGTAAGCCTGCATTCCGGTGGGGCTTACTTGCCGGTACACTTTACACGGGTCTGTCGTTGAAGCTGTTCCGCGGGAAAGAGCCTTGGACATTCGAAGTGCATGATGATCACTCTCAGCTTAAAAAAGCGAGCGAGTGCAAGCCTATTGAGTATCCAAAATATGATGGCGTTGTCTCTTTCGATAAACCATCTTCTGTCTTCCTCTCCGCGACTAATCACGAGGAAGATCAGCCCGTTCACCTGCAACTTAAAGATACAAGCGTTCCTGTGAATGTGAACTACAATGAATATGCAGGTCCGGAGCAGCGTTTCTGTCCGGCGGGCGTTTATGAATATCTGACAGATGATGACGGTTCTAACCCACGCCTGCAGATCAATGCCCAAAACTGTGTTCACTGTAAGACATGCGATATTAAAGATCCGACCCAGAATATTAACTGGGTGGTGCCGGAAGGTGCTGGCGGTCCAAACTATCCAAATATGTAAGCAATTTTGATAACGAGGGGCCAAAAACCCCTCGTTATTACTTAAAAAGCAATTATCTCTGTTATCATCCTGATCGGAATACTTTAATGTCTGATCAATTGCGAAATGAAAACCGGGGTAGTTTGAATGGGTGATCGATTTTTCTGCAGGCTAAAGCACGGTCTTGTTGGGAGTGTTGCGCTGGTAGCGCTGGTCGGTTGCTCGTCAGTTGGGGCAGGAAATAATCCTGTAAATACCAATTTCCTTGATGAGGGCGGTACAAGCCCTGCAATTTCCGATACAATTTCGGGTCAATATCTTGCGGGGCGGCAAGCCCTTCGTGAGCGAGATAGTCGAGCCGCTTGGGAGTATTTCCAAAAAGCTTATGAGGCAGATCCAGAAGATGATCTGCTTTTGCAAAACACGTTTCAGGCAGCTTTAGAAAATGGTCAGCTAAGCGATGCAATTAAGCTGGCGGCTATGATCGAACAGAAAAACCTATCCGCTATCGAAACAGCGCGACTGCTGCTTGCGGTTGAGGATATCAGACTTGCCAATTATGATAGTGCTATTCAGCGTTTGAACACATTGGAGCGAGATCGGTTTAATATTGTGCTGAAACCGGTTTTAACTGCGTGGGCGTTGGTTGGTCAGGGTGATTTTAATGCTGCCAAGGCCTCTTTGGACACCTTGGATGAATATAAAGGCTTTTATATATTGAAGTCTTATCATCTTGCGTTGCTGGCTGATGCTGCGGGGCAGGTTGAGGTTGCAAAGGAAGCCTATGAAACGGCGTTAAAGGGGCCGTCTGGTCGGGCCGTTCGGCTAATCCAATCTTATGGGGCGTTTCTAGCCGCTAATGGTGCGCAAGATGACGCTTTAAAGCTGTTCAAAAATTATCAAGCTAACTTCCCGCTTAGCCCTACTATTCTGGATTTAGTAGCGACGTTGGAAGCAGGGCAGGAGTTGAAACCTCTTATCAACTCACCAATTCAAGGCGCAGCTGAGGCTTTGTACAGTTCGGCCAGCATTGTATCCCAGCAGCAGATCAATTCACTTGCGATTACGCTGGCGCATTTGTCGTTGTTATTGCGCCCTGATCTGACACCATCTCATATTCTTCTCGCTGAAATTGCAGAAGATCGGCGTCAGTATGATCAAGCCCGAGATTATTATCGCTTGATTCCAGCGAAATCCCCTTATGCTGAAAATGCTGAAATCCGGATTGCCTGGCTTTCCTATCGTTTGGGGGAGCGGGATCAGGCAATCACAAAACTTGAAAATTTGATTCAAAAAGATCCGAGGAACATTGAGCCTTTGATCGTTTTGGCGGACCTTAGCCGAGATGGCAAAGACTGGGCACGTGCAGCAAAAAATTATGGCAAAGCCATCGATAATATTGGGGCGGCCAAAGGCCGGCTTTGGTCCCTTCACTATGCAAGAGGTATTTCATACGAGCGCCTTGGAGCTTGGAGTAAAGCTGAAGCCGACCTGAAAAAGGCGCTGGAACTGCGCCCAGATAATCCACAGATTTTGAATTATCTGGGATACTCTTGGGTGGACCGAAATGAAAATCTGGAAGAGGCAAAATCCTTGTTGATTAAAGCGGTCTCTCTTCGTCCGGAAGACGGCTATATCGTTGATAGCCTTGGGTGGCTTTACTATCGCTTGAATGATTTTGAAAACGCTGTACAGCAGTTAGAGCGGGCTGCAGAATTACAGCCGGAAGATCCCACTATCAACGATCACCTTGGCGATGTTTACTGGCAGGTTGGCCGCTACGAGGAGGCCCGTTACCAATGGCAACGCGCTCTTTGGTTGGAGCCTGAAGAAGATCAAATTCCGATCATTAAGCAGAAGTTGAAGGATGGCTTGCCTGTAGGTGACAGTGTTAAATGATCATTGAGCTAGCGCCGCCAAAAGTAAATCTTACCCTCGATATTACGGGGCGGTGGGAGGATGGATATCATCTACTTCATTCCCTTGTTGTTTTTCCTAGCGGTGGGGATGAGCTATCTTTTGAACCTTCTGAGAAACTGGAACTGACTATTTCCGGTCCATTCAGCGCCGGTTTGCCTACAAGTGCGGATAATCTTGTTGTGCAAATTGCAGCATATCTTCGGTCGCACTTTCATGTCACATCAGGTGCAAACATGCATTTGACGAAAAACTTACCTGTCGCATCTGGGATCGGAGGTGGATCTGCGGATGCGGCTGCGACGTTGAGAGGGCTGAATAAGTTATGGGATCTAGGGCTGGGAAGGGAACGCCTTCAGGAGATTGGTGCGCTATTTGGGGCTGATATTCCTGTTTGTGTGAAAAGTGTTCCTTGTTTTATGGAGGGCGTGGGGGAGAAATTATCAGATCAGGTTGTAATGCCGGATCTTGGAATTCTTCTTGTGAACCCGGGTGTTTCTGTAGCAACCCCGTTAATATTCTCCAAATTGAATTATCCAAAAGGAGAGGTCGGGGGCGTACCTGAAAAGGTTAGCAGATTTGCTCACTCCGAGTCGTTAATTGCTTATCTAAAAGCGCGTTTCAATGACTTACAGTCTCCTGCAGTATCTTTAGTGTCTGAGATTGCAAGTGTTTTGGACGTGTTGGAGGGCAGTGATACAAGTCTGTTTCATCGAATGAGCGGGAGTGGAGCTACTTGCTTTGCATTGTATCCATCATATGAAATTGCTACGACGGCGGCTTCCGCTATTTCTTCGGCTCATCCGGATTGGTGGGTGCATCCTGCCTCGCTTAATAGAGGTGGGTGATGTTAGGTTCTGGGGGGCGTCTTCTATTATTGTTGGCAGCCGTGGTTCTAGCCTCATGCAGTGGTTCTGACTGGGAAGCACGCAATCCGCCAGATGCTATTCCCAACGTAACCTTCAATTCACCAACATATTCAGATGCGGAGAGTGTCTGGCGACAGGCCCGAATAGCGGTGCCTGTCCGCGGAACAACCGGTTCGATTATCACTACTAACGACCCTTATCTGACGGTTTATAATCTTACAGGCACTTCTCCTGGGACAAAATGGCCTGTTTTATTGGCATTTTCTGGTTGCTCTCAAACGATAGGTGATCGCTTTATGAAGGCGATGGCGGAGCAAGGGTTCATTGTTTTGCAAATAGATGGCCGTCATCGGGTGCAGGAACCATTTATTTGTGATGCCACCAAAAGTTTAAGTGCAAGGGCAGCCGAAGATATGCGGGCGCGTCAGGCGACACTGAGTTTTGCTCTCTCTGCCTTAAAGGCAAAAAGCTGGGTAGATTTGAATAACATATATGTCTTGGGCATGTGGGAAGCGGCGCCTGCGGTTGCGCATCTATATGGCCGTGATGTGAGAGGCCGAATTCTGATGGAGTGGGACTGTAGCGGTGCTCCAAGTGTTTATGGTCTGAGAGATGCGGAGAGTATTCCCACTTTTTCAGTGACATCGGCAAATGTACCTGCGCTTGGCGGGGGATGTGCCGCAAAGTTTGGCGGTAATCGCTTAAGCCAAAACCTATTCCTGCCATCACATTTTCCGCAGGATATTCTGGTGGAACCGATCGTCTTTACAAAGCTTTTGAAGTTTCTCGACTTACAACTTTTCCGCCAAAATTGATTTTTCGACATTTTTTCAAAATTAGCACTTGAGCTTGACGACTGATTTCGATAGAAAAAGGCCTCTCGTTGGGGTGTAGCCAAGCGGTAAGGCAGCGGTTTTTGGTATCGCCATGCGCAGGTTCGAATCCTGCCACCCCAGCCACCTTTCCAAAAAAACAAATCTGATGCTCAGCGAACACGGTTTTATGTGCCTGTCATTTTCGCTTCGGTTTCGTTTTACCTCAAATGAAATTAGCGCTAAGTTCTGATGAAGCGGTTGGGGTACGGCTGCTATATTTTATTAATATATTTCAGAGGGCTAGCATATGTCTGTTATGGGGTGGGTTGCAATTGCACTGGTTGCGGTGGTTGTAGTTTTTTATGGATGGTATGTTTCCATCATTAAACGGCGGAACAAGGCGCAAGAAGCATTGTCTGGCATTGACGTTCAATTGCAGAAACGCTCAAACTTGATCCCGAATATTTTGAAAATTGCCAAGAAATTTATGGAGCATGAAAGTGCTCTCTTGACGCAGGTTACCGAACTTAGAACAAAGGCCGGTGCAGATTATGACAGCAGCAATCCGGAAGAGGTGAAAGCTCATCTAGGCGCTGCAAAAGAGCTTTCAGGGGTCATGGGCCGTTTGATGGTTGCTGTTGAAGCGTATCCAGAGCTGAAATCCAACGAAACAATGATTCAAGCGCAGCAGACTTATAACGAGGTTGAAGCTCAAATTGCGGCGGCGCGACGTTTTTATAATTCTGCGGTGTCTACGCTGAATAATGCGGTGCAGATTTTCCCTGGTAACGTGATTGCCGGAATGGCCGGAGTTGCCGCGATGCCTTTCTATGAGGCGGATGAAGCTGCCCGCGCGCCCGTTGATGCAGGTGATTTTCTTTAAGATATGAGCATTTTTTCCAAAGTAGGGATGCTGTTTCGGGGAGATTTCCCCGTGGCGTCCGGTGCGGTTAGTGGCTTTGAGGAAGTGGAGCCGTTTGAAGAAGGTTTTTCGAAGCATTATGACGCTCATCTTCGTCCTCATGTTTCCAGCTTTGAAGAGCGGCGAATAGCTGCACTTAAAAAGGCGTCCAGGCGTGCCCGGGTTGGCATTCCTTTATTAACAGTTGCCTCGCCGTTATTGCTGATAGCGCTCATTATTGCAGTTCCAGACGATGATGGCGGTCTGATGGGGGCTGTTGCGATTTTGATCGGTCTTGGATATTGGTATATTTCTCAGCCTATTCGGAAATATAAGCAGAATATCAAGGGTGATATCTTCCCTAATATTCTCAATTTTCTGGGTGATTTTAAGTATAATCCAGAATGTGGGAAAAGAGTTAGCACGCTGGAGCCTTCTGGCCTTGTCCCGTCTCATGACAAAGAGGCTAGTGAGGATGAGATTATCGGCACTTACAAAGATGTCGAAATTGACTTCTTCGAAACAGAGTTGAAGCGGCGGCGGCGCGACAGTAAAGATCGGACGTCTTATTCGACTGTTTTCGATGGTGTTTTTATCACTCTTTCCATGAATAAGAATTTCTCCGGTCACACAATGGTCCGGCGAGACGCAGGGGCGATCGGAAATTGGTTTAAAGATAAATTTTCGAAACTAGAGCGGGTGGAACTTGAAGATCCGATTTTTGAAAAGAAATTTCAGGTATACTCATCTGATCAGGTGGAAGCGCGATATCTTCTTACCACCAGTTTTATGGAGCGTCTGCTAGATCTTGGGGACGCGTTCGATAGTAAAAAACTGGAATGCAGCTTTTATGAAAACCGGCTTTTAATCAAAATTGACGTAACGGAGAATTTGTTCGAGCCGGGGTCAATTTTCGAGCCGGAGGATTTTATTGATGACGCGAAAACCGTTTTGGCGGATATGCATCAAATATTCCGGGTTATTGATACATTGAAATTGGACCAGAATATTAAGCTGTAGATTTAATGAGGGCGCTTCATCAAGCGCCTTCTATATATCTAAACTGATTTGTTTGTCGCTCATCTCCTTTGCCTTCTTCTGTTTTTGATTTCGCCGGATAGAGGGCCGTTTCCGGCTGCCGAGCTTCTTAAAGACAGCGTCAGCCTTTTCACGAAACTCTTCTGATCTTCTGATTTTACTCATTTTCTCGCGGGCACATTTGATGGCAGAAGCGTGGTTGACTATCGGGGCGGGATAGATCTTGTCAATGATGACATTAGCTTGCTTCTGCTGTTGAAGTGTCATTTTCCAAGGCTCGTGAATCCAGTTTGCAGGCACTTGCCTCAGTTCAGGGACCCATCGCCGGATGAAATCACCATTTGGATCATGGTCCTGTGATTGTTTGATCGGATTGTATATCCGTAGGGTGTTAATGCCCGTAACGCCGGATTGCATTTGTAGCTGACTGTAATGAATGCCAGGTTCATAATCAGTAAAAAGGCGGGCCAAATGGTGTCCCGTTTTACGCCAGTCTAGCCATAGGTGGTAACTCGCAAAGCTAACCAGCATGGCCCGCATTCGAAAAGTGATCCATCCTTCGTATGTTAAGCTTCTCATGCAGGCATCAATAAAGGGGTAGCCCGTTTTCCCCTCTTTCCATGCAGCATAATACTCTTCATTAAATTCGCTTTCTCGAATGCCTTCAAAATTTGAATGCATGCAGCGGTTCTCAATATCGGGCTGGTCTTCAACTTTTTGTATGAAATGGCATCGCCAGGACAACCTGGATTGAAATGCGGATAAATTTCTGCGCCAACTTTTTTGCTTAGGTGATAACGCCTGCCTTCTGCGGTTTGTGGCTTGGGCAACTTCTTTAACAGACAGAGTTCCATATGCGATATGAGGCGACAGGCGAGAGCAGTGACGCTCTGATGGTCCTGGCGCAGACATACTGAAGACATAATGTTCAGCCCGTTCTGTCAGAAAAGAAGTGAGAGTCTGAATGCCCACTCTACGGCCGCCGGGTTGCGTAACACCTGGGACAGGGGCGCCAAACATTGAATCATCTTTGGAAGGAAGAGTTGATGTTGGCATGTTCGAAACCGGAAGCCACTTTTCTGGTTTGGGGAGGCAGGGTTCTTTCATACGTTTATTGCGTATCTGCGCCCAATGATCCCGGGTCTTTAATCTTCTAACGACGCCAGCTGATGGGAATTCCGCAAATTTAACGCTATTCTCCTTGCACCATTTTATGACATTGAGATCGCGCTGATAGGTCCAGTTGTTACCGCTTTCTTCATGGGCATAAATCGTACTAATTCGAAAGGTACTCGAAATCATGTCCAGAATTTCTGCCACTTCCCCAACTTGAGCACAGAGAGGTTGCCCTAACTTCTGTAGGTATTCGTCTAGTTCGGACAGGCAATCATGAATAAAATGCCAATGCCTACGGGCCGCGAAAGGTTGCTGCCAATAGCTTGGCTCAACAATGTATAAAGGAAGAATTGGAAGACCTGCTGATAGCGCCGCATGAAGAGGGGCGTGATCATGTAATCGTAGATCCCGTTTGAACCATAAAATGTTTATGTCTTGTTGAGGCATTTTTCCATCGTAAATCAATATTTATAGATACGAAGAAAAACTCCTTATTGGATCATATGTATAGAGATATGCTTCGACTGTTGAAGGTTGCTATTAGGGGAGGTTTTTGCTTTTCTGATTTTATGTAGTGATTCGTTTTTATGTAATAAAAAAATTACCAATATAAATTTTTGCGTAATTAAAAAATTACAAAGTAAATATAAATATTCAGCAAAGTAGTCATCTGCGAAATGTGGAATATTACTATTATGCTACATTTAATTTCGTTGGTGAACTTATCGTGAAAAGCAAATTTACTTGAACTTTTAGGTGTTTCTGGAGATACTGACTTCAGTTGATCGGTTGCGCATTCGATCAATTAGGATGTCTCCCCCGATATCCGATAGTACCAAGTACCTGAGTATGGAAGTAGTATAGAAGTACCCTTTGCGTATTGTAGTACCAAGTACCCTAGTACCCCTCTGGTAACGAGAGATCGTATACCAGCTGATATTATGATCCCGGCACTGACCCCTCGTGCCGGGTCATTTTTTTTGTGCGGGATAATGTTTATTCAGTGCATTTAAAAGATGATGCAAGTATTCGTCTTTAACCTCACGCTCTTCCAAATGCGCAACAGTATTTTCCAAATACTCACGGCTGCTGCCAAGGTGCCCTTCTCCTTGAGATAATCTTTTTAAGAGGTCGGCCTCGTCAAGCTGTGGCAGATATCTTGAATGCTGTCTGTTCACAACAAATGTCATACCGGGAACGGTTTTGCCATTTAGGTTAAGTTGGACCCACCTTGGGAGATAGGCACCCGAGATCATCTCCCGCCGCCAGAGAATTGTTGTTTCGCTCTCAATGAGGTTTGGTGAGATTAGGAAGGCATGGCCGTGGCAAGAGCCTCCCGCATCCAATGCCAGCATGATGCCGGGCTTCTTTGGACTTCCACGGCCCATGGTGAGATGTAGGCAATAATGCCTGCGGTAGCCATGTAGCTTGGCCGGAACATCCTTCTCATAGAGAAATGCAGGATTCCAAAGGAGAGAGCCATATCCAAAAACCCAAAGGCCTTTACTTAAATCGGGGGCAGTTTCGAGAAAACCTCTCCGGCTTTCTTCCCGTTCTTCTTTGGTCAACGCGTCAAAGCGCCCTTGCTTACGAACTTCAGCGATGAGCTCTTCTACACGTTCTTCTGTCAGGTCTTCTCTTTTTAACATACTGAGTTCTGGATTTATCTGGATGCATAAAAAAAGGCGGCCAGAAGGCCACCTTTTATTTGAGCTTAAAGGCCAAGGATTAGTTTGGCCATGATATTTCGCTGAATTTCGTTTGATCCCCCGTAAATCGATACTTTCCGTGCATTGAAATATCGAGGAGCCGATCCATTGGCATAATCTGGCCCAACACCATTTTCGTTTGCGCCCGGACGAAGCGGAATAAACGGAGCCGCGTATGTGCCAACAGCTTCCATAGCCAGCTCTACCACTTCCTGATAGAGATCTGTTCCGCGGCATTTCATCAGGGAAGATTCAGGTCCCATATTTTGCCCTGAAGACAGTTTGCTGAGAATACGAAGCTCTGTCATTTCGAGAGTTTCAATAGCAACCTCTAACTTCGAAAGCTTTGCCCGGAAATCGCGGTTCTCGATAACAGGGGCCCCTCCATCGATTTCGGAGCTGGCGATAGAGCGGATTTTCTTTGCACCCCGTTTGAGGCGGCCAGCGTATGCGTTGCCGCGCTCAAACTCCAGAAGGTATTTAGCGTATGTCCAACCTTTGTTTGGCTCACCTACCAAATTTTCCTTCGGAACTTTTACATCTTCGAAGAAAACCTGATTAACTTCCTGGAAGCCTTCTATCGGCTGATCAACTGTGACAATTGGATCAACTGTAATGCCGGGTGTATTCATGTCGATCAGTAGGAATGAAATGCCTTCTTGACGCTTTCCTTCGTTTGAGGTCCGCACGAGGCAGAAAATCCAATCGGCATATTGTGCCAATGTCGTCCAGATTTTGGAGCCATTTACAAGATAATGGTCGCCTTTGTCTTCTGCCTTGCAGGAAAGTGAGGCAAGGTCAGAGCCGGATCCGGGCTCGGAATAACCCTGACACCACCAGTCCTCGCTGGCAAGCATACGCGGTAGGAAGCGTTGTTTTTGCTCTTCGCTGCCGAATTTCATCAGAACAGGCGCACACATTTTAATGCCGAAAGGCATGATGCCTGGGGCGTTATGGTTCGCCATTTCAGTTTCAAAAATGTACTTTTGAGTAGTTGTCCAGCCGGGTCCGCCATGTTCAACGGGCCAATCCGGCGCTGCCCAACCTTTTGCATGAAGCGCCTTTTGCCACTTTACATGATCTTCTTTTGGAAGATAGCTATTACGGGTTTCAGCCATCTTCTGCTTTAGATCATCTGTCAGATTTTCATCTAAAAAATCGATAACTTCTTGACGAAACGCATTATCACTTTCGGTGAATGACAGGTCCATTTTGCCCTCTTTTTATTTCTTTATTTCACTAGCGCGGCCCAGTTGATAATTGTAGCATATTATTTGTCGGTCGTCGCTTGATTTAAAAACCATACAACCACTATGGCGGAGTACCAATGAAAAAAACTGTAAAACAAATGGTCGAAGAGGCCAACTCCCGCATTGAAACCCTCTCTGTTTCAGACGCTAAAGAACTCCTGGGCAATGAGAAGGTGACTTTTGTTGATCTTCGGGATGTCCGAGAGCTCGAGAGAGAAGGCGTTATCCCAGGCGCTGTGCACGCACCACGTGGCATGTTGGAATTTTGGGTAGATCCTGAAAGCCCGTATCACAAAGATGTTTTCGCAAATGGAAATAAATTTGTTTTCTTCTGTGCTGCCGGATGGCGCTCAGCCCTTGCAACAGACACCGTTAAGTCGATGGGGCTTGAAAAAGTCGCTCACATTGATGGTGGCTTCGGTGCGTGGCGTGACGGTGGTGGCGCCATAGAAGAGAAAAAGAAAAAGGCTTAAAGGTCTTTTTTAAGTGTTTAAATGAAAAGGGGCCCGAAGGCCCCTTTTTTATTAGTCTTTACCAAGCAATCCACCGAGACCTTTTTTCAGATCTTCGCCCAGATTATTTTGTAGTTTGTCACCCAGTTGCTCTTTCAGTTTTTCCTTGCCAGTATTCTCAAGGTTTTCTTTAAGAGCTTTTGGATCTGCTACATTCCCAATGACACCTGCAAGATCAGGCGCGAATTTAGGATCCTCCCAACTACCGGTTACTTTGATTGGCACCACAAGGCCTGTGGCAGCATCGCTGCCTTGTCCTTTGGTAGATGCGGTAACCTTTGGCTCAACGCGATAATCTACAGTTTTTGGAGGGATGTTGGCTGTTCCCTTACCCGTGACCTGAATAAATGGATTAAGTAGCTTCAAATCTCCGTTTGAAACGAGACCGTTCACAATCGTGTAGCTGCCTGAGAGTTCTGCAAAGTCTGTTTTTTGAGCTTCGCCGCTATCGGTGAAAGCACTGGTCACATTTCGCGCCATCGCGGCGAGGTTGATGCCATTGATTGCGCCGTCATTAAATAGGAACGAGCCATCGCCGTTTAATTTCTCCACCATGTCCGTCTGGGACTGACCATTAGTGGTGATATCAATGGCAAGTTTACCCGTACCTTCCAGCTTGTCAAAATCGGCAGCATCCGTCAAAAACGGTTGAAGCTGCAAACCTTCGAGAGAGAAGCTTTTGGCTATTTTGGCTGCAGACTGGCGGGCATCTAACATCACTTTACCAGAGCCTTTGCCTTCATAGAGCGCAAGCTCATCTAGATTTAGGTTCAGAACGCCGTTTTTAAGGAGGGCTGTAACCCGACTGGAATCAATTTTAAGTTTCTGGACGAGGATGTTCTGTACATTTAATTTGAAGTCAGCATTTACAGATTTAAGCCCGCTGAAATCAATTGGAGTGCTGTCCCATTTCTCTCCAGTATTTGCTGGCTTGGCTGCGGCAGTATCCTCTGTAGGAGTACCTGTTCCTTCCGGCAAATAAGGGTTCACATCAAGCGCCGGGATATCAAGCATACCTTTGAGCGAGGGAACAGTGCCGCTTGTGTCGGCAGCAAAACTACCGGTTCCTGAAATCGCGTCAAAGTTCAGCTTCGCATCAGTAAAGCTATAAACGGGCCCCTTTACATTTACGGTGCCTTCGATTTTCACGGGACCAAATGTACCTTCGTTTCCTTCGACCGGAGAGCCGACCCAAGCCGTCAGATCTTTCAATGAAGGAATATCCAGATTGGTATTCCCTTTGACCGCAAGTGGTGTGAGGCTGTCGATACCGCCATCAAAATCCAGAGTAACTTTGGTTGATGAGATATTGGCTTTCACTGTGCTCGGTTTATTTTCCAGCAGCGCTCTTAGGGCACCAACTTCAGTTCCAAGTGTAATTGTCTCTCCCTGCCAAACAGCACTGCCGTCTGTCTTGAAGGGTTCATCAAGACCTTTGAGTTCAATGGTAAGGTTTGCTTTTGTAATCTCATGAACGACATTGTTTTGTTGATCGGCATAGGTGATAGTGCCGTCAATGATGCGAACATCGCCAAGATTTAAATCACTAATTCCCAGATCAGAAGGCGACGAGCCGCTATCTGCGGAGGATGATGTACTTGTATCCGTAGCGGCAGCGTCTGCATCAAACTCCCAGTTTTTCGCCCCTTTTTTACTCACTTCCAAATTGATCACGGGCTGATTGAGAATGAATTTATCAACTGCGATATTGCCGCTAAGGAGAGGCATTAGATTGAGGGCAACGGTTAATTCCTCAATGCTTGCCATATTTGGCTTGCTGCTTTCAGGTGCATTTGAAAAAGACACTTTTGATGCGGTTAGGCCAAGGGTAGGGAAAACGCTGACACCAAGCTCGCCATCAATGGCAAGGGTGCGCCCTGTCGCGTCATTTACAGCAAGAATGAGCTCCTGCTTCACACGCTCGACCGGTACAAGAAAAGGTATCGCGATAACCGCGATGATCACAAGGCCAAGGATGGCCAGAATTGCATAAAGTGCTTTTTTCATTTTTCCCTCTTTGATCTTTTCTAGAGGTATTTATGAGTGATGGAGAGAACGCACTTTGGCGAGCCCCCACCGCGAGAGTACGAGTTACTGGACTATTGAAAACAAGATAGGGTGTTTTTGCTGAATAAACATCAGAAATATCCCAAGCGACACCTTGAATTCATGGTTTCTATTTCAGTTTGTCTTTTTAATAAGGCGAATTTACGACGTCTGAAGCTGATTAATATTATTATTTTTTGAGCGCTAATTGTATTTCCGAAAATGCTACTTGAGAAAAATATGACTTAAATATAGGCTCACGCTTACAACAAATGTCATATTTGTGTCATATCAATGGGAGGAAGATGATGCGCAAATTGGTAACATT
The DNA here is from genome assembly GCA_017643685.1 of Sneathiella sp. Classification (GTDB taxonomy): domain Bacteria; phylum Pseudomonadota; class Alphaproteobacteria; order Sneathiellales; family Sneathiellaceae; genus Sneathiella. The sequence goes on along the minus strand of JAEPMY010000033.1, from coordinate 6,484 downwards.
GCTTGCTGCGGCGGGCATGATGGTTGCGGCTGGCGTGGCGTCGGCGGAGCCGATTACAATTAAATTTTCTCATGTAGTTGCTGAAAATACACCAAAGGGCAAAATGGCCCTGAAATTCAAGGAATTGGCAGAAAGCCGACTGCCTGGCAAGGTAACCGTTGAGGTTTATCCGAATTCTCAGCTATTTGGAGACGGTAAGGTTCTGGAGGCAATGCTTCTTGGGGATGTGCAAATCGCGGCACCATCACTCTCTAAATTTAACAAATATACTAAAAAGCTTCAGGTATTTGACCTGCCATTCCTGTTTAAAGACATGGAAGCTGTAGAAAAATTCCAGCAGGGTCCGGATGGGCAAAAGCTCTTGGCCTCTATGGAGAAAAAAGGGCTTCTGGGGCTTGGCTATTTGCATAATGGTCTGAAGCAACTTTCCGCGAGCCGCGAGCTTCGCAATCCTGAGGATGCTGACGGATTGAAATTCCGTATTCAGACTTCTGATGTGCTGGCGGCACAGTTTGAAGCCGTGGGCGCTGTCCCACTTAAAAAGCCATTCTCAGAGGTTTTCTTGCTTCTGCAGACAAAGGCAATCGATGGTCAGGAAAATACTTGGTCTAACATTTATTCCAAGAAATTCTTTGAGGTGCAGGAGCATATTACAGCTTCCAACCACGGTCTGATTGATTACCTCGTGGTTACATCTGCTGAGTTCTGGAATGGTTTGCCAGCTGATGTGCGCCCTGTTCTGGATCAGGCGATGAAAGAAGCCATTGCGCATGGCAATATGATTGCCGAAGAAAAAGCGAATAGCGATCGTAAGCGTATTGAGGATTCTGGCGTTTCCACAATCCTGACATTGAGCGATGCGGAGCGCGCAAAATGGGTTGCCGTAATGAAGCCTGTTTGGGACAAATTTGCTGAAGAAATTGGGCAGGATCTGATCGACGCAGCGGTTGCCTCCAACAACTAAAAATCTGGATTTTATCCGGGTATTGGAGGTGTCGTGCGTTCAATCTTTGGGAAAATGGAGGAGGGGTTAATCTCCCTCCTTCTCGTTGGCATGACCGGCCTCGTGTTTATGGAAGTCGTCATGCGGTTTGTATTTAATTCCGGTGTCTTGTGGATACAGGAATTAACATTGCTGGTATCTGGCTGGTTTGTCTTGCTGGGTGCTTCTTATGGCGTACGTGTCGGGGCCCATATTGGGGTCGATGTGATTGTAAAGCTCTTCCCTCCAAATGTGCGGCGAATTATCACGGTTCTGGCAATTCTGATGTGTCTTTCCTATTGTGCTCTTCTGTTCTGGGGATCATGGGAGTATCTTGCCAAAATCAAGAAAATTGATCTGGAACTGGAGGATATGGAATTTCCAAAATGGATTGCACATTCTGTTTTGGTAATTGGTTTTGGGCTTTTGTTTGTCCGTTTTGGAGAGTTGCTGGTTCGCGTTATTCGCGGGCAGGAGGATGGTTTTCATCTGGCGGATGAGGCGAAAGAAGCGCTGGAGGAACTGGCTGTATCTGATAATGAGGGGGGAGGTCGTTCATGACTGCTACTGTCCTGTTCCTTCTGTTATTTCTTGGCATGTTTATGGGCATGCCAATTGCCATTGCGCTTGGATTTTCCAGTGTCGTAACAATTTATTTTTTCTCTGGCGATAGTATCGCGTCTATGGGGCTCAAATTTATTGATAACCTCACAGAACATTACACCCTCTTGGCCATTCCTTTCTTTGTTCTCTCCAGTGCATTCCTATCAACGGGTGGTGTTGCGCGCCGGCTGATCCGCTTTGCAAATGCGGGGGTTGGTCATATTCAAGGTGGCCTCGCCATGGCTTCCGTACTGGCCTGCATGTTATTTGCGGCTGTGTCGGGATCTTCTCCGGCGACAGTGGCCGCTATTGGTTCCATTGTTATCATCGGGATGGTGCGGACCGGATATCCCGAAAGTTTTGCCGCGGGTGTCATTTCCAACGCGGGAACGCTTGGTATCTTGATCCCTCCTTCTATTGTGATGCTGGTTTATGCCGCGGCAACAGAAGTGTCTGCTGCCCGAATGTTTATGGCAGGGTTTATTCCCGGTATCATGATGGGATTGATACTGATGATTGCCATTTACATCTATGCCAAGGTTAAGGGCCTGCCCGCGCAACCTCGGGCTACTGCGAGGGAGTTCTTCTCCTCCGCATTCAGTGCGTCTGGTGGTTTGTTACTGATTGTACTGATCCTCGGCGCGATTTACGGAGGTATTGCCAGCCCAACCGAAGCCGCGGCGGTGTCTGCGTTTTATGCGTTTTTGATCGCGGTTATCGGTTACCGGGATATGGGGCCGCTGAAAGAAGTGCCGTGGCGTTACAAAGATGAAGCGCTGGTGGCTGCGATTTTCAGGAACCTGCGGCAATCTATTGTGGCGCTGCCTGTCAGTTTTTTCTCAAAGGATGTGCAAAAAGTCGTAATGGATGGGGCAAAGGTTAGCTTTGTTCTGCTTTTCATTATCGCGAACGCTATGTTATTCGCCCATGTTCTCACGACCGAGCGGATACCGCATGTTATTGCTGAGACAATCACGGGAATGGGGCTTCCTGCTTGGGGGTTCCTTATTGTTATGAACTTGCTCCTATTGGCTGCAGGTAATTTCATGGAGCCATCGGCAATTTTGCTGATTATGGCGCCTATCCTGTTCCCCATCGCCATGCAGTATGGCATCGATCCCATCCATTTGGGGATCATCATGGTGGTAAATATGGAAATTGGTATGATTACTCCACCTGTGGGGCTTAATCTGTTTGTGACGGCAGGGATTACGGGACGGAGCATCCTTTGGGTCGTTCGTGCCGCCCTGCCATGGCTGGGGCTGCTGTTATTCTTCCTGATATTGGTAACCTATATTCCGCAGATATCTCTATTCCTGCCGGAATTATTGGATAGCCTTAAATAGGAATGAACGCGCCTTAGTTTTAACATGATCCGACCTAAGATGGGGGACATAAAGTCTGGGTCGGATCATGTTACGTCTTTTATTTTTTGCCATTATTGTTTGGATGTTGCTAACTGTGCCGTCACGTGCGCAGACAGCGGATCTGCACCTTGTTTTGGCTGTTGATGCCTCCTCCAGCATAAATTACACGGAATTTAACTTGCAGATGCGAGGGTATGCGGCTGCATTTCGCGATCCTGCGCTGATTGCCGCCATCAACAGTGGCACCCACCAGAGAATAGCCATTACCATGATGCAATGGGCGAATCCGGATCAACAACGGGTTGTCGTGCCGTGGATGATTTTAGAAGCAACAGCAGATTTGAATATGCTGGCGGAACTAGTAGAAAACAGCCCTCGCGCGTTTCCTGCGGGGGGCACGGCGATTGGAAACGCACTGTTGGCTGCATCCGAGTTGTTTACTAATGCTCCCGGTAGAGCCCTTCGGCAGGTGATCGATGTTTCTGGGGACGGGGAGCGAAGTCACGGTTTAGAGCTGGCGCAAATTCGCCCGGAACTTCAAAAGCGGGGAATTATTGTGAACGGCTTGGCTATCCTGAACGAGCAGCCAAGCCTTGATTTTTATTATATGGATCAGATGATCACCGGGGCAGGCGCTTTTGTTGAGCCTGCCGCCGATTTTCAGGATTTCTCCCGCGCGATTTTACGAAAACTGGTCCGCGAAATTCGGGGTAACTGGTATGGCAGTTAGCGGTTTAGATATTTTTCCTGTGCAGCTTGATCTGGACGGTCGAGACTAAAGACCTCATTTACGTAGGAATAGTCTTTATACCCAAGACGGGCGAGTGGTCTGTACTTGCTCATATCGACCATGCCATCTTTGATGATACTGTCATCAATATGGATACCGACAACCTGCCCAATAACCATGCTGTTTACATGTTCAGGGTTGGTTGTAGGCAGGGTCACAACTTCCAATAATTTACATTCCATATTCACAGGGCTTTCGGTAACCCTCGGAGGTTTTACTATGTTTGATGGGCTTGTGGTTGCTCCGGAAAGGTCAAACTCATTTACAGCCCGTTCTACCATCTGTGATGTCGCATTCATCAAGTCGCGTAGCTCGTATGTGACCATATTGGTTACAAACTCACCTGTTTCTTTAATGTTGGACAGCGTATCTTTCGCGCCGCCTTCTGTATGGGGGCCATTAATGCCGAGAACCACAATTGGCGGAGCATCTGCCATCGCGTTAAAGAAGCTAAAGGGGGCTAAATTCAGGTTTCCCTCTTTATCTGCAGAGCTTATCCACCCGATCGGGCGAGGAGAGATCAGGGCTTTAAACGGATTGTGTTTTAAACCATGGGGGCCGGCTGCGTCATAAAACATGGGGTGAAACCTTTTTCAGAGTATTTAAAACGATTGTTCCAACATATAAGTTGTCTTCAAAATGCAGCAAGATAGATTTTGCGACTTTCTTTAAATGAAATGTTGTGCTATTTCGCAATCATGATTGAACAACGGATTATTCGACGACGACGACCAAATGCGCATTCCCGCGCAAACCGTTGATCCTGCTCGTTCATATTCTTCCCATTTGATGCATTTGAAGTCTGAACGGGTTCTTAGTGACTTTTTTCGTTCAGGTTGTTGTCATGTTTAAAATTCTCCCAGAAGTGCCGCAAGACGCGGATGCGATTGAACTGCTGCTGGATAAATGCTTTGGTGAAGAGCGGTTTAAGAAAACTGTGTACAAGGTTCGGCAAGGACTCGATCCGGTGCCAGAGTTGATGCTTGTCGTTCGCTCTGAAGAGGGGGCATTGCAAGCTTCTATACGCTATTGGCCGCTTGTAACGGGTTCTGGGAAAAAAGCGTTGCTTCTTGGGCCTATCGCGGTTGAACCCGACCTGCAGGGTAAAGGGGTTGGTGTTGCCTTAATCCGTTATAGTATGGAGAAGGCAAAACAGCTTGGGCATGAGCGGATTATATTAGTGGGTGATCCCGAATATTATGAGCGGTTCGGCTTCCAGCCGGCTGAACCTCTCGGCTTAGAACTTCCAGGGCCCGTCGAAATGCGTCGCTTTCAAATTTGCCCTCTCACTGACGGGGCGTTGGATGGCGTGTTTGGTATGGTTCTAGGGGATCAAAGCGAATTGGTGCCCTGACCCGCCCCGATCAACGGCTCTCGCGCCACCACATAAATAGCATTCCAAGACCGGCAACACACATGGCAAGCCAAAGTGGGAACAGAGGGATTGTGGTGTATCCCGCAATCTCATAGGCTTCATTTCGTCTAAGCCCCCACCAATTCCGCCCTGAATAAGAGCTGCCGTTGGTGACTTGCCGAAGATCCGGTAAAGCCTCCTCTGAGCGCCAAATATATCCACCACCATTTTGCTCGGTTAGCGCGATGATTTTTTTATCTGTCGCTAACACGTTGCGGTTTTCAATAGGATTGAGATTTCCGATAGCCACCAATGTTTGCAGGGGACCGGATGTCACTTGATAAAGTCCCACACCTTTGAGTGGAGTACGTGCCGTTGCAACTCCTTTTTCAAAGGTTGAGAGCCTGACGCTTTCCTGACTACCATCCGGGTGAGTGACGGAGACATTATCTAGATCCGATGTCATTGACCGGCGCTTGATTTCAAGACTACTTCCAGCACGTTTCGCTGATAATTTCTCCTCTTCCAAGTCGGGCTCTTTCATTAGCCAATGTGCGATCCGGCGGAACAGCTCCGCTTGAGGTCCGCCCCCTTGGTAGCCACGCCCCCAAAGCCAAGCATGATCAGAGGTTAGCTGTGCCACCCGACCTTTGCCGAAGCGGTTGAGCACCAGCAAGGGTTTTTCATCAGCGCCAGTCATTAAGACGGTTCCGCCATTGGTATTAACGTCAATTAACCGGAACCACGGGCCCCATTCTTCATTTGCACGATTTATTTGCAGCTCACCCGTGACGGGATGCCGAGTGCCCGGCGCGCTAATTTGCGGGGTAAAGCGTGTCTCAAGGATTGCTCCAGTGGGGGCCCCTGGTAGCAAGGATGCGAGTGGTGTCCGATATAGACTTAAAGGAGACGCGAATGAGGGGCCGGCAGCTTCCAAAAGTGCACCGCCGCCATTCACATACTCCACTATATTTTCCAGATAACGGTTGGTCAGAACCCCACGCTTGCGGTAGCGATCAAACACAACAAGGTCAAATTCGTGCAGCTTTCTCTCAAATAACTCCATAATTGGAAAAGGGATCAGGGATAGCTCATTTAACGGTGTGCCGTCCTGTTTTTCTGGTGGCCGCAAAATTGTAAAATGGACCAAATCAACTGAAGGATCAGATTTTAGGATGTTGCGCCAGCCTCGCTCACCCATATGGGGCTCACCAGATACCAAAAGAACCTTCAAACGGTCACGAACTGCATTAATTTCCGCTACCGCCATATTGTTTAAGGTGGAAATCTCTCCCGGCCGTTCGCTGGCTTTCAAGACAATATGGTTGGCTCCTGCATGAGGTAGGACAACGTCCATCTCGAATACGCGACCGGGTTCAACAGCCATT
>JAEPMY010000122.1 GCA_017643685.1 Sneathiella sp. | reverse complement strand
CCCTCCCCTTGCGCGACCATATCGGCAGACACCGATTTCTTCTTCTTCAAGAAGACTGAAGGGACACGGGAAGAAATAAGACCACGTGGACGCCATACCATAATGACAACCATTGCTAGGCCGAAGATCAACATGCGGAACTGTTCCGCTTCTCGGAAAACTTCAAAGCCACCAATGAGGAAGACTGAGGCAATCACAACCCCAACTTGAGATCCCATCCCCCCTAGAACCACAATCGCCAAAATCAGCGCGGATTCAATGAAGGTGAAACTCTCTGGTGAGATGAAGCCCTGACGAGTTGCGAAGAAAGAACCCGCAAATCCGGCAAACATCGCACCGATCGCAAACGCGGACAGTTTTACCAAAGTGGTATTAAGTCCAAGAGAACGACACGCAATCTCCTCCTCACGCAAAGCTTCCCACGCCCGGCCAATCGGCAAACGGCGCAAGCGATTTGTCACGATATTAGTGATAATCGCCAAGATCAAAATGAGGAAGTAGAGGAAGATAATCCGGTGCATAGAGGAGAACTCCAGCCCGAAGAAATCAGCAAAGGTTCCCTCACCAAATCGCTTAAATTCAAGACCAAAGAAAGTTGGACGCGGAATACCGGAGAGGCCGTCAGGGCCGCCCGTAAACTGATACCAGTTCAGAAGCACAACCCGAATGATCTCACCGAAGGCCAAGGTTACAATCGCAAGATAGTCACCGCGCAAACGCAACACCGGGAAACCAAGGATAATCCCCCAGAAAGCTGCCAAAATACCGGCCAGTGGCAAACAGATCCAGAATGACAATCCGAAATATTCAGCCAGCAAAGCGTATGAATAAGCACCAACCGCATAGAAAGCCACGTATCCAAGGTCTAGGAGCCCTGCGAGTCCAACAACAATATTAAGCCCCCATCCCAGCATCACATATGTCAGGATCAGGATAGACAGGTCGAGGATATAACGATCTGTAAATGGCAGAAACGGCCAAATAAGCGCAATAATCAACATGCTTGGCAGGAAAAATTTGCCAAAAGGCGCCATCGTAGTTGCCACTGACTTCTTCAGATCATCACTGATCATCGGCTGGCGTTCATTGATAGGTTTGCGCCACAAAGTCAGCCAAAGAAGCAGACGCACGACGACGACGACCAGAATAGATCCACCGCCCAGCATCAAATTTGGCTCAATGGTCAAACCACCAACAGCCGTTTGAGTTTTAAAGCCGAGGGTCGTTCCGAAGATAGCGGCAGCCAGGAAGGCCGTGACCGCCAGATCTTTCAACAGGTGAGCCGGGCTAACGCCTCCATCTGCACCTGTTTGTTGGATTGCACCGCTCATTATACTTTCTCGACCTCCGGCTTACCGAGGAGACCCTGCGGCAGGAAGATCAACACAATTGCCAACATGGCAAAAGCCGCCACGTCTTTATATTCAACAGAGAAATAAGCGGACCAGAAGGTTTCAATCAAACCAATGACAAGACCACCGAGCATCGCCCCCGGCAATGATCCAATTCCGCCGAGCACCGCAGCAGTAAAGGCTTTCACACCTGCGATAAAGCCGATGAAGAAGTCGATTACACCGTAGTAAAGCAGGAACATCAAGCCAGCGACCGCCGCAAGGGCTGCGCCCATCACAAAAGTTGTGGAAATAGTCCGGTCAACATTGATACCGAGCAAAGAAGCCATTTTCTGATCCTGCTCACAGGCGCGTTGCGCCCGGCCAAGAGACGTTTTGGCAATGATCAGAGAGAAAATCCCCATCAAGACAAAAGTCACAACAATAATTGCGATCTGAATATTGGAAATCTGAACCAGAAACTCGCCATTTTCATCCGCGCGGGTCATAATTGTGTAGCCGCCAGAGATAATTGGCTGAAGTGGCTTCACCCGCGCACCCTGCGCAATCTGGATATAGTTCTGGAGAACGATGGAAACACCAATAGCAGTAATTAGTGGTGCCAGGCGGAAAGATCCACGAAGAGGGCGATACGCCATCCTCTCAAGTGTCCAGCCATATACGGAAGAAATCACCATAGCGCACACCAGAACGAGGATGAGCGCCAGAATTATAAGGCCAATTCCCGTCGATGCGGTAAAGCCTAGAGCTGTAATAACGATCAAAGAAATAAACGCACCGACCATGAAAACATCGCCATGTGCAAAGTTAATCATACCAATAATGCCATATACCATCGTGTAGCCGATAGCGATAAGGCCATAGATCGAACCCAGCGTGATCCCATTGATCAACTGCTGAACAAAGTATTCCATTCGGCACCTCCCTGTCCATTGATGCCATTGTTTAAAAAGCAATTGTGGATCAACGTTCCCTTTTGCGGACCCACACAGACCATTATTCACTTAAAATTTGAGATCTGAATTGTCCCAAGCCTATGGAGAAGAGGCAAATTAGGCAAGCCCGTTATTACGCATTTTGAAAATTAGCCCCCTATACGCAATAAAATAACCCAGAATTAGCGTTGGCATAATTTTATATTGCAAAATTGTTATTTTCCGCCAGCTTCAGGTCCCCCTAAATTAAGAAATAAAATTTCAAAATCTAAAATGCATCGCCGGAGGTCAAATAAGAAAGGCCGGATTTAACATCCGGCCCTCTCTGTATCTTCCTTATGCTGGAGTGAAAGTGGGAACAGGAGGTCCGTCTCCCTCCGTTTCACTAAATTTCACCTTAACCTTTTGCCCAATCTCTAGGCTTTTCAGGTCGCAATCCACAACATTAGTCATCATGGAGATATCAGTTCCCTCAAGCGTCACATACGCAAGTGCATATGGGATCGGTGCGCGCCACATGACACTGACAGAATAAATCTCGCCATTGCCAGAAACTTTGCGATACTCCGTGTTATCACTGCCGCAATGGGGGCAGATACTCCGCGGGTAGTGATGCGGTGATCCGCAATCATTACAGAAACGGACAAGAAGCTCGCCGCGTTTAGCGCCTTCCCAATATTCTTCAGTTTCCGGGCTAACAGATGGGGCCGGGAACGATTTTTGTTCTTGTGTCATTTTATTCCCTTTCCAGAATGAGAGTGGCACTGCCGTGACGAGTACCAAGAGAGCCGCCTGTACCGTGAGCCAGAGCCAAGTCGCAATCTGGCACCTGAACAGCTGGATGCGCTTCACCTCTTAGCTGCCGCACGGCTTCAATCACCTTGGTCATACCGCCTCGGTTCGCTGGATGGTTATTACACAGCCCACCGCCATCAGTGTTAAACGGCAATTTACCAACGCCAGAAATCAGATTTCCATCCGCGACAAATTTACCGCCCTCACCTTTCTCACAGAACCCCAGATCCTCAAGCTGCATCAATACCGTGATTGTGAAGCTGTCATAGATTGAGGCGTATTTGATGTCTGCTGGTGTTACTTTTGCCTCATCAAACGCAATTGGGCCTGAGACAGCCGCACCTGTATAAGTCAAGTCGACACGTCCGCCCATCTGACCTTTCGGGCTTTCACCAGCACCTTTGATTTTCACCAATGGACGGTTCAAGGATTTGGCTATTTCTGGCGCCACAACGATAAGCGCCCCGCCGCCATCACTGATCACACAACAATCAAGACGATGAAGCGGGTCAGAAATGATAGGTGAATTAACAACATCTTCAACGGTTACAACATCGCGCAAAACCGCATTTGGATTATGTTGCGCATGGTGAGAAGCAGCGACTTTAATCCAGGCCAGCTGCTCACTTGTGGTGCCAAACTCATACATATGGCGCTTTGCGCACATGCCGTACATGTTCGTAATTACCGGCGCGAACGGCAGCTCAAACGGAACATCCGGGCTATCACCATAAACACGTGGCTTCGTGCCTGTCGCCATACCTTCGGCTTTTGGACGGCCGGCCAGCGTGATGAGAGCCACGCTGCATTTACCCATCGCAATTGCTTCGGCAGCGTGGGCAACCGCGAGAACATAGGAGGAGCCACCTGTTTCGGTGCTATCCAGATGGCGCAGTTTCAGCCCCATATAATCCGCAAGGTTAATCGGACCAAGACCCGGTGCATCACCCGCACAAAAGTAACCATCTACATCGTCTTTGGTCAGCCCTGCATCTCTCAAGGCTCCCAAAGCACATTCGGCGTGAAGCTGTGCAACTGATTTATCCAAGGCTTTTCTGGTCGGATGCTCAAACGCACCGGCGATATATGCCTTGCCACTAATTGACATGCTGTATCCCTTTCTTTTGTTATATTTGTTTTTGGCGCAGGGAAGTTGCGCTTACGGATTAGGGCTACCAAATCACCTGACTAAGATCAACCAATAATGAGCTTGCTCGCTATTTTGAAAGACCTTGATCTGAAGTTGTTACCGCCTCCGATTTATCAGAGGATGCCAACGCCTCGTCAACTCGGGCGCAAATTTCATCCAAGGTAAATGGCTTGCTGATTACATCATGGATTAACTCATCCAGATTGTGGGCCCGTTGACGCTCCGCCGCGTAGCCGGTCATCAACAGGATTTTCAAATCGGGATACTCTTTCGCCACTTTCAACGACAACGCAATGCCGTCCATGACCGGCATCACGATATCAGTTAGCAGCAAATCAAAGGGAGGGTCAGCCTCCATAAGGCAGTGCAAAGCTTCCGCCCCATCGCGGACAGCTTCTACATCATGCCCCTGATGCCCAAGGGCGCGCTGAACGAACTCTCTTAACGAAGCTTCATCTTCAGCGATTAGAATATTTGCCAATCCCCCCTCCGAAATTACATCTCCGTGATATGGCCGATATACGGCAATTCACGGTAATAATGAGCATAATCCAGACCATAACCGATGACGAATTTATCAGGGCAATCAAAGCCGATAAAATCAGCTTCAAAATCAACGATACGCTTGCCTTTTTTATCCAGCATCAAACATGTGCGGACCATTTCCGCGCCGCGATCCAACAATTCTTTCTGGGCAAACGCCATTGTCCGGCCGGATTCCAGAATATCGTCGATCAACAAAACACGGCGGCCTTTAACGGTATCAACGATATCGCGCGTAATCACAACCGTACCACTGCTGATTTTCTTATCGCCATATGAAGACAAGGCCATAAAATCAATCTGCGGGCGCACGCCCGCATGGTGCAACTCTCGGATCAAATCGGCGGCAAAGACAAAGCTGCCTTTCAGAACCGCAATGACCAAAAGGTCTTCACCCATGTCACTTGCGATCTGTTCTGCCAGTTCTTTATTCCGGCGATCGATATCCGCACTGGAAAACAGAACCTCAATTTTTGGCTTCTTATCTGCCATGATACTCTCCAATTTCGGGACTAAGTCCTCACTTAATTATGTGTCTCTTTTCCAGAACCAGTATTCGTGTCTTGGCTATTACCAGCTTCTTCACCGGTTTTACGCGGAACAACCAGATGTGCCTTCACATGTTTCGCGGCTTCCGGCGGCTGGTTCATGGTCGTGGAAAAGGTTTTTGTCTCCCAAGGCCCAACACTTTCGATATCAGGTTTAATGGTCCAACTATAAACCAGTTGATCTTCCGAATCGACAAGACGGATGGCAATTCGAGGAACTGGACGATCAACGGATGTAATATTAGTGATGTCACCTGTGATGGTTAGGCGTGTAACCCCCTTATCAACGACAGAGCTATTCGCCATATTTCGAAGTTCCAATCCCAAAGGATTGTTGGTTTTCACCTCAATTTTAAATTTGTGATAAAGACCAGCCATCCCAGGCATGACCTGAACCACAAAGTCACGACCATAGTATCCACCAGCCCCAATACCGCCGAGAACCAAAAGGAAAATTAGCCAGCCGAGCCAACTACGCTTCTTCTTTTCTGGTTGAGGTCGAGGGCGTGGACGCGGTTTATTCGCTTGCGTCATTTCTTCGATGCTCATACCAGCGGCAGGTGCATCTGACTGGGCAGGTTCTGGGGCGGCCGGAGCTTCAACTTCCGGCGCATCCACCTTCTTCGGCGCATCCTCTGGTGGGAACTCCCGCCATTTGTGGCCGCATTTGGCACATTTCACCATCCGCCCCTCAGGGCCGATAGATGCCGCATTAATCGAATAACGCGTTGAACAGGATGAACAAGTTAATATCATGGGTCGGAAACGTTTCGTCCACGGTTGTCTGAATTCTATTTTTATAGGCGTTCCGATAAACATGCACAAGACTAGGCATTAAATCCACTTTAGATTATCGTGGCAGTCGAATTTCGGGGGAGGTCGTATTTGTGATCAGGTTTGAAAATGTTGGGATGCGCTATGGTATGGGCCCTGAGGTTCTGCGCGACATAAACCTGCACCTCTCACACGGCTCCTTCCACTTTTTGACCGGGCCAACAGGGGCAGGTAAAAGCTCGCTTTTAAAACTGCTGGCCCTGTCGCACCGCCCGAGCCGCGGCTTACTCAGCCTTTTCGGTCAAGAGGTCAGCCATTTAGAGCGGGAAGACCTGCCTGACTTCAGACGCAAAATCGGCGTGGTATTTCAGGAATTCAGGCTACTGGACCACTTAAGTGCCTTCGAAAATGTAGCACTCCCTCTTCGAATCGCGGGAGCTGAAGACGATTTGGTCCAAAAAAATGTGAAAGAACTGCTGAATTGGGTCGGGCTTGGCAACCAAATGAATGCACGTCCACCAACCTTATCAGGTGGTGAGAAGCAACGCGTTGCCATCGCGCGGGCGATTATCAACCGCCCCCAGCTTCTCATTGCGGACGAGCCCACAGGTAGCATGGATCCTGAAATGGGCCTGCGACTGATGCATTTGTTTCAAGAGCTAAACAAGCTTGGTACCACCGTCGTGATTGCAACTCATGATATTGAAATGATCCGCCGTTTCAGGCACCCAGTTATGTATTTGGAAGATAGCACCCTGCATACAACGACCCCAACCGCCTACCTTGCCCGTTTCGAGGGGATGTAATGAAGTTCAGTTTGCTTTCCAAACCAACAGAGCTGCAACTGGAGAAAGATGCCTCCAGCAAGTATTTGCCTGTGGTGATTGCTGCCATGGTGTTTTTGGCATCCCTCGCCCTCATCGGCCTTTTCTCAATTAACTCTGCCATCAGCGATTGGAGCGGTGCCATCAGCGGCAATCTAACCGTAGAAATCGCCTATGATAAAAATGGTGATATGGATCAGCGAGCAGAAGATGCTGTCGCGTTTCTAAAAACCGTGCCGGGGATCAATGAGGTTCGCACCATCACCAAAGCTGAAACCGCAGAGCTGCTGGAGCCATTTTTGGGACGCGCCGACGTCATTGAGAATCTTCCCCTTCCGAGGCTGGTTGAGGTCACCGTCAGTGAAAATAGTGCGTTGGACCTTTTGGCGACAGCAACCCAACTTGAAAATACAGTTCCGGGCGCACATTTGAACACCCACCGGCCTTGGCTGGATAAAATGCTACTGCTGGCGCGTTCCATCCAGTTTTTAGCCGCAGCCATTATGTTTCTAATCAGCATGGTCACCATTGTGATCATCGTATTTGCCGCCAGAACCGGTATGGTCATGCACCACGATATCATTGAGGTATTGCACCTCATTGGTGCCCGCGACGGTTATATTGCGCGGCAATTTCAAGACTATTTCGCACGGCTGTCTCTTTTTGGTGCTGTTCCGGGCCTGATCATTGCCATAATCGTCATGCAGTTTTTCACCTATCTTGCAAGCCGATTGGAAGCAGGTCTTATTCAGCCCCCGTCAATGGTTTTGGAAGGGTGGTTAGCACTTGCGCTGCTGCCGCTTCTGGTTGCAATTCTCACAACGGTTACGGTACGTTGGATTGTGTTGAGTTCCCTAAAACGGATGATGTAGTGCTGATCTTATTGGACAGAGATGGCGTCCTGAACGAGGACCGAAGCGATTTCGTAAAATCCCCTGATGAACTGGTCATATTGCCAGGTGCAGCAGAGGCAGTTGCCCGTTTAAAAAAGGCGGGCCACGAGATTGCCATTGTGACCAACCAGTCCTGTATCGGCAGAGGCATTATCACAGGCGATATATTGGATAGCATCCACCGAAAATTACTGAGCGCCATTCGCGAAAAGGGCGGCGATATAGATGCCATTTACATCGCCCCCGATGCCCCCTGGGAAGCAAGCGAAAACCGCAAGCCCGGCGCAGGCATGCTATTGCAAGCGATGGAAAGATTTAGAAAATCGCCCAAGCAAGCCATCTTAATTGGAGATGCACTGAGAGATCTTCAAGCAGCACAGAAAGCAGGATGCCATCGGGTATTGGTTCAAACCGGAAAAGGCCGAAAAACCCAAAAAGAAGGATTGCCTCATGGCTTGATGCCAGTCAGCGTCGCTCGTGATCTTGATGAAGCCGTCACCTTTGTTGAAGAAGGGCGGTTCGCGGCATGAAGTTTTTACAAGGCATATGGTTTTTCTTTTTATTTACAATCGCTTGCATGTGGTTCGGCGGATATCTTTACTACGTAAAAGGTGTGAAAGAATACCCCTTGCAAGCGGAGCAACAGGCCGATGCCATTGTTGTTCTGACAGGAACTCCGGCTCGCCTTACCAAGGGGTTTGACCTTCTCAAAAATGATATGGGAAAACGGCTGCTAATTTCAGGTGTAAACGCCGGGGTCAGCACTAATACGCTTCGCCTTGCCATGGGGGAGAGCGATGAGATCATGCAATGCTGCGTGGACATCGGCCGCAAAGCGCTTGATACAGTTGGAAACGCCAACGAAGTTGTCCTCTGGGCGATCGAGAATGAATTTGAAGATATCTACGTGGTAACGAGTGGATATCACATGCCCCGCTCTCTCGTTGAGCTGAGAAGAGTTCTGCCAGAAACCTCTTTAAGGCCGATCGCCGTTGAAGAAGGTTTGGTTGATCTGGAAAACTGGTGGAAAAATCCGAAAAGCATGTACATATTGGCGGCCGAATTTAACAAATATCTATTCAGCCTGATCCGGGCCAGAACCGAAGCCGCTGTTATGTCAGGAGACACCACGTGACCGCCATCCGATCCGCTATCTTTTTTATCCTATTTTGGATCTGGTCCGCAGTTATGAACATCCTGTTTCTGCCTGGTCTGATCTTGCCACGTCGGGTAATTGTCATGGGGCAGCGGATCTGGACCATGGGCATCATGGTAATGATGCGGATTATTTGCGGATTAAAAGTTGAAGTTCGGGG
>JAEPMY010000117.1 GCA_017643685.1 Sneathiella sp. | reverse complement strand
GTTCAGGAACAGTCACCACATACTGCCCCTCAGTATCAAAAATCTCAGGCAGATACTTGATGGGCTGAACATCCAGCTCTTCCGCGGCGCTATTGAAAACCCCAAGAAGGTCACTCTCGCTCACCAGTGGTTTCGTCCCGTTCAACATAAAGGGGAAGGTTTTCATATTGGATGGTGGCAAGGTAAAACCATTGCCAAAATTGACCATTGGGTAGCGCCCGCGCGTCACGAAGCTCAAGCACGGGCTATGATCTGCAATAACAACATCCGGTTTCAGAACATCCACCAGATCTTTCCAGCCCCGCGCCATAGAGGTCAAAATATTGTTCAATCCAAATCCCTGACGGGCCAGCACATCGGTATATCGGGCGGTTGGCATACCCCGCAAATTCGGAACTGGTGGCGGCAACCAATAAGGGCCCTGAATAACCTGATAGCCACGGGCGTGAATTTTCTCCGCCGCTTGTGTCAGGCTGCGAACCGCAAACAGGATTTCATGCCCGCTTTCCGCCAAGCGGTCGGCAAGACGAAGCATGGGGTAGATATGCCCAAGATTGGCCCCGAATTCCGATCCAAATAAGATACGCGCCACAGTCCCCCCAATTTTTCATTGTCAAAGCGCTCATTTCTTCAAATGATAGAAGCATTCTAAAAGAAAATTTGCAACTCATGCTAACAATTCTTCCCGGGATGGATTTTATGGAATTACGTGATCTGGATACGCCTCAGCTAATTTTGGACGAGGAAAGAATGCTAAATAATATCAATAAATTAAAAGGCATTCTTGAAAAGAAATCCGTCACACTCCGTCCCCACCTGAAAACATGCAAATCCCTGGACGTTGCCCGTGAAATCAAGGCACCCGGGCCAGATGCCAGCATTACAGTCTCAACCTTGAAAGAAGCCGAGTATTTCTTTCAAGGAGGGTATAGTGATATTCTATATGCGGTGTCCATTACCCCGCATAAACTGACCCGTCTGAAGAAGTTGCAGGATCAAGGCGCAACGATCACCCTGATTCTTGATCATCTGGCGGCAGCAAAATTGATCAATGAGGCAGCAACCGGCCTTGGTACCCGTTTCCCGGTCTTGATTGAAATCGATTGTGACGGTAAACGGGCTGGACTTAACGCTGATGATCCGGCGCTTGTGCCCCTTGGGCAGTATATCGATAGCTCCGAAGGGCTGGAGCTAGCGGGCGTGATGACCCATTCCGGTGGCTCATACGCCAGTCGTGACATTCCCGAAATTCACGAAACCGCCGTCAAAGAGCAGAAAGCAATTACCACCGCCGCCGCACGGCTTAAAGAGGCAGGGCTTCCCTGCCCGATTGTGAGTGTGGGCTCCACCCCCACGGCGACATATGGAGACATGTATGACGGTGTGACCGAGGTGCGTGCCGGCGTTTATGTCTTTCAGGATATGGTGATGGAAGCCCTTGATGTTTGCGACACATCAGACATCGCGATCTCCGTCCTTGCCACCGTAATCAGCCATAATGAGCAAGGAAATCGGGTTCTGATTGATGCAGGAAGTATTGCCCTTTCAGCTGATCCCGGGAAGCCAAACCATTTAGGGCAAAAGCATTTTGGACAGGTTTGCCGTGCCGACACCTGCGCGCCAATTCAAAATTTATTCGTCACCAGCATGAATCAAGAACACGGCCTAATCTCTCTTAAGGGGCTTGATTACAAATTTGAGGATTTCCCTATTGGAAGTCAGCTTCGGATCTTGCCAAATCACGCCTGCATCACCGCTGCGGCTTATGATCAGTATCAGGTGATCGATAAAAAAGGTCTGATCCAAAAGACGTATGATCGGTGCAACGGTTGGTAAGGATTGACCGCAGGGTGCAAGTGACGTAGCCTATTTTGCATATCTGAATATCCCTGATGGGAGAGATCAGCAGGCTATATAGCAATGCTGACGCCGAAGGAGCAACCGCCCCGGAAACTCTCAGGCACCCGTACTGTCAGGGATCAGAACTCTGGAGAGAGGGCATGTGCCCCACCGAAGAGGTAAGCCGGTTTTCCGGTCATCTTTCAGGTCACCGGACAGAGGGGGCATCAGTAATTCTGCAATTGCAGAGATTAGAGGATGCCGCATGACTGACACGAAAACAACGACACCCGGAAATGTGACCCCAGTGGTTCCAAGCCGCGCCCGATCTGCGCCGCCTGTTAAAACTTCTCAGTTGGAAGTTAATATCTCTGTCACTGATCTTTATACGATTGGCATTGGCCCCTCCTCTTCTCATACTGTGGGCCCCATGCGGGCAGCGAAACGCTTTACCGATGTCTTGGTGTCTCGCACCCTTCTTGAAAAAACGCATCGGGTTATTGTTGAGCTTTATGGCTCCCTCGCGCTCACAGGCCACGGACACGCAACCGATACGGCCATCCTTCTCGGTTTATCCGGAGAGCGCCCCTCCAAAGTAGTGCCCGAAAGCATCCCGATCACAATTGAAAACATCCGCCGCGATAACTGCATCAATGTGGCAGGGCTAAAACGCATCGCCTTTTATGAAGATGAGCATCTTCTATTTCTGAAAGATCAGATGCTACCTGAGCATTCAAATGGCATGCGCTTTTATGCCTTTGATGCAGACGGCAACGAGTTGCTGGTTAAGGATTATTTCTCGGTTGGGGGCGGCTATGTGGTCAGCCATGACGAGGGGGACCGCTCTGAAACTCGCGGACATAATGTGGCTCTCCCCCATCTTTTTACCTCGGCTGCCGAACTTTTGGACATCGGCCAGAAAACCGGACTGAGCATAGCAGCCATCATGCGAGAAAATGAAACCGTTTGGCGAGATGACGAGGAAACGGTTGCTTTCCTTGATGAGGTTGCCGACGCCATGATCAGCTGCATTCAGCGAGGCTGCGACACAGAAGGTATTTTGCCGGGCGGTCTTGATGTGAAACGCCGTGCACCCGCACTTTATGGGGAGTTAATGGCAAATCCAGAACGCGCTTCGCGCGATCCGCTAACCGTTTTGGACTGGGTCAATTTGTATGCCCTTGCCGTAAACGAGGAAAATGCCGCCGGTGGCCGAGTTGTCACCGCCCCAACCAACGGAGCCGCCGGGGTGATCCCTGCCGTTCTTAAATATTATCAACGCTTTTGCGCGGGCGCCAATCAGGAAGGCACCAGAAACTTTCTGCTAACGGCGGCCGCAATCGGGTCAATTTATAAGAAACGCGCCTCCATCTCTGCTGCGGAGGTTGGCTGTCAGGGAGAGGTCGGTGTCGCCTGCTCCATGGCGGCAGGCGCGCTAACTGCGGTGCTCGGCGGTACAAATGAGCAAGTTGAAAACGCCGCCGAAATCGGGATGGAGCATAATCTGGGTCTCACCTGCGATCCAATTGGCGGACTTGTGCAAATCCCTTGTATTGAACGAAATACCATGGGCGCCATGAAGGCGATTAATGCCGCACGCCTCGCCCTCTCGGGCGATGGCAGTCATGTTGTCTCTCTGGATGAAGTCATCGAGACCATGCGCCAGACCGGTATTGATATGCTCAGTAAATATAAAGAGACATCACAAGGCGGCTTGGCCGTAAACGTGGTGGAATGCTAAACTTACGCTTTCTCAGCGGTCAGTAATTTCTGAACATAAAGCGGCAAAACAAACGCCGCTTTATGAATTTCAGGGGTGTAATAATCAGTTTGCAGCTCAGCAGTTAGAAACCGCTCTGCCAAGGTGCCCAGATCGACATTCCGAAGAGCTTTATTGTCTGTAGCCCAGCCAAACGCCAACGGTCCGCCCACATATGACGGGATTGTCGCCATATAAAAACTGACATCCTGAAACAGGGTGCCCAGCCGTTCATAGCTATCGCGCAGCTCATCACCCTGCACAAAAGGACAGCCATTTTGCGTTACGATAATACCGCCATCCGTCAGGCAGGATTTACAATCACTGTAAAATTCCTGAGTGAAGAGCACCTGCCCCGGACCGTGGGGATCAGTAGAATCCACAATAATCACATCAAAACGATCTGCAGTTTCTTTCACATACTGGCAGCCATCTGCAATAATGACATTCAGACGCGGATCATCAAACGCACCGCCGCTTACCTTCGGCATATACTCAACAGACAGATCAATCACCGTCCGGTCGATATCCACAAGCGTCACATTGATATCATCATGTTTCATTAACTGACGGGCCGCACCACCATCGCCGCCGCCAACGATCAGCACATTTTTGACGTTTCCATGGGCCAAAAGTGGCACATGGACAAACATCTCGTGATAGATAAATTCGTCATTTTCCGTGGTCTGAATAGACCCATCAAGCGCCATTACACGGCCAAAACGAGCGTGTTCGAAAATGAGCAAATCCTGCAGGTCGGTTTTCTCACGATAGTAAATCTCACCGACTTCAAGGGCAAGATTAACGCCGCTGTGCAAATCTTCGTCAAATACCTCAATCATCCAATCACTCCCCGTTTCAGGTCGTTGATCTGGATAGAACCAGGTTTAAAGGCTTCTTTCAGAACCGGGATGCATTTATGTGGCTGGGATTTCCCGCACATAAAGATATCAAGGGCCATATATCCCTGATCCGGCCATGAATGGAAGCTGATATGGCTTTCTGCCAGAACCGCAACACCAGACAAGCCGTTTGGTTCAAACGCATGGATATGGAAATGTAGAAGCGTTGCTCCCGCTTCTTTAATGCAGCGGACCAGTGTCTTTTCGATCAGAGTCGCATCATTCAGACCTTCGGCCTGCCACAAATCAACGATCAGATGGGTCCCTGCGAAAACAATACCGTCCTTTTCAACAAAATAGTCGGGTTTGTCCTGCTCCATCGCAGAGGTTTTCAATCTGATGATATCTGAAGCTTTTTCCATGACCGTCCGTTACATTCACAATGCAGGAATATGACTTAATTTTCCGGCCTTATGGCTAAAATCACCCTTAAACACAAGGAAAATCGTCAAATCGGCACATCTATGCTTGATCTTAAACCCATTTACCCTCACATAGGGGATACGGGGTGCGAAACGAATAAGGATATTAGCATGATCAAAGGGCTACATCACAACGCGTATCGCTGTCGCAACTCCGAAGAAACCCGCAAATTTTACGAAGATTTCCTTGGCCTGCCGTTGGTCGAGGCTTTCCCTATTGGCGAAACGAAAACAGGTCGCGAAACAAAGGCGCTTCATACATTCTATCAAATGGATGATGGCTCTCACCTTGCCTTCTTTGAAGTTCCAGATATGGAATTTGATTTTAAAGAACAGCACGATTATGACCTGCATATCGCCCTTCAAGTCAGCTACGACGACATGATGCAGATGTTTGAAAAGGGAAAGAATTTCGGGATCGAAACACGCGGAGTTGCGGATCACGGATTTATCGAATCCATTTATTTCAGGGACCCGAACGGATATGTCATTGAATTGACAGCCCCCGTTCCCGGCAAACCAATTACCGCTGATGCCCCTTCACGGCAGAAAGCCCGTGCGGCTTTGTCAAAGTGGACAGACAGTAATTCCTGAATTCAATAGTTGCCGAGACCTGTCCCATATGCAAAAAAACAGGAAATAGTATGGGACAGGCTTCATGATGACGAAAACAGGGTATTTCATTTTCTCCCTTCTGGCTGGGCTTATCGGCTTTTCAAGCCTTGCATCTGCAAATGCGCAGGATCGGTATGTGGGATATTATTACCCCGCTCCTCAGCAAATAGAGATTTATTGCAGCCGCATTCCAACGTTGCAGGACGTAAATAAGAAACGCCGCGTTGGTTTTATTATCGGCATTAAAACCGGCATGGACAAACAGCCATACCAGTCCCCCTACTCCGTTTTTGCCAAAGGCGGCGAGTCAACCAAACTGATCATCGTCTCAAAACGGGACGGCTATCTTGATACCATTTATCGTGCCCGTGCTCTTCTGGCCGATCTGTCCGTTAGCGCCCGGACAACCCCGATTTTTGCAAGCAGCGGTGTTGCTGAAAACCTGACCTTCCTCGATTTGATCAGCACACTGGGATTTGAATCTGTCACACTGAGCGACGGGGCCTCATTCTCTCATCAGGTGATCATTCTAATGGCTACGCATCCGCAGTGCCAAAAACGCATAAAAGAAACGTCTTCAAACGATTGAGTATTGACCGTCTGCGCCGCTTACAACAAAGTGAGCCAACTTTTCCGGGCCTTTAGGTCGCCAACTAAGAAACTTTTATAACCATGTCAGAAACTCTCTTTATTCTGAATCTGACCTGCGCTGATAAGCCGGGTATTGTTGCTGCTGTCACAACCGAACTCGCTGGCAAAGGCTGCAACATTACAGAAAGCAATCAGTTCTGGGATCAGCAGACCGGTCATTTCTTTATGCGCATCGCCTTTACGGCGCCAGGCAACATCACTAAAGAAACTTTGGAACACGCGCTGAAGCCTGCTGTTGAACGCTTCCAAATGAAAATCAGTCTGACAGATGCCAACAGCAAACCCCGAATTATTGCGATGGTCTCCAAATTTGATCACGCGCTGCTGCACCTGCTCTATCAGATCCGGGTGGGATGGCTAAACGCCGAAGTGGTGGCCATAGTGTCCAACCACGAAGACAGCCTGAAAACGGCAGAGGTGGAGGGTATTCCTTATTACCACTGGCCTGTAAACAAAGAAAATAAACAGGCAGTGGAAGCTAAAATTCTAGAACTGACGCAGGAAACAAATGCCGATCTGGTGGTTCTTGCACGCTATATGCAGATCCTATCTGATAATCTATCAAACCGTCTGTTTGGCCGAATTATCAATATCCACCATTCCTTCCTGCCAAGCTTTAAAGGGGCTAAGCCGTATCATCAAGCCCATGAGCGGGGCGTGAAGCTGATTGGGGCAACGGCCCACTACGTGACCCCTGATCTGGACGAAGGCCCAATTATCGAACAGGAGACGGAGCGGGTTACCCACTCTATGACTGCGGATGATCTGGTTGCAACCGGCCGCGACGTTGAAAGCCGGGTTCTGGCACGGGCAGTCAAGATGCATTTGGAAAATCGGGTCATGCTGAACGGCCAAAAGACGGTCGTCTTTGGACAATAAATCACCCTTTGTAACGCAAAAAAGCGGCCATTTGGCCGCTTTTTTATTGGTTTCAAGCGAATTTAAGCTGCGCGGATATCCTCAAGGAACCCATCAATAACTTTGTTGAGATCCTGTGCCAACGCATCCAATGCCTCGGATGCAGACAACACATCACTGGCCGCATAGCCGGTCTCTGTTGATTTCTCAGAAACCTCGCCAATTTTTTCATTCACCTGAGTGGTCCCGTTGGAGGCTTCCTGAACACTGCGAGAAATTTCAGTAGTCGCTGCATTCTGCTCGTTCACCGCAGATGAAATGCTAACCGTGGATTCCCGAATGGTCCGAATGACACCACCAATGTTGCCAATAGCTGTCACCGCACCTTCTGTGGCACCTTGAATGCCGGCAATCTGCTGCGCGATTTCCTCGGTTGCTCGGGCGGTTTGCGTCGCCAGACTTTTCACTTCGGATGCCACAACAGCAAAGCCTTTACCGGCATCACCTGCTCTTGCCGCCTCAATGGTGGCGTTGAGAGCCAGAAGATTGGTTTGACCTGCTATGTCATTGATCATCTCAACGACTTCGCTGATCTTCTTCGCTGCCTCTGCGAGGTGAGAGACGGACGTCGTTGTTGTCTCCGCTTCTCGCACCGCATCCTCAGATACATCAGTTGCTTGCGTAACCTGACGGGTAATTTCACTAATTGACGCCGATAGCTCTTCAGCTGCGGAAGCCACTGTTTGAACGTTTGAAGAAGCCTCTTGGGAAGCAACGGACACTTCCCCAGAAAGATCCCGTGTACCATCCGCTGTGTGAACAAGCGTATTGGCTGTTTTCTGCAATTGGTCAGCAGATCCTGTCAGCGTTGACATGATTGAGGAAATACGCCCTTCAAACTCACGAATGATATGTGTGACTTTTTCAGCCCGTGCGGTTTTTTCCTCAGCTTCCCGGCGTTCACGCTCCATCTCTTCAGCTTTACGAGCCTCTTCGCGTTCCCGCTCAACACGCTCCCGCTCTGCGGCTTGTTTTTCAGTTTCACGCGCTTCCGCTTCAAGGCGGCGTTGCTCGATTGCATTATCTTTAAAGACTTGTAGAGATTTGGCCATATCACCAATTTCATCAGCGGAATCTTTCGCCGGGATATCTGTTTCAAGATCACCTTCGGAAAGTTTCATCATCGCGCCTGTGATCTCAACAAGCTTGTTTACGATCTGACGGGCAAAGAAATAACCCAGCACACTAACGATCACGATCAGGAACAAACCGATCAGAACCATCTGATTGCGCATGGATACCACAGGCGCCAGATATTCTGCCTCATCAATTTCCGAGACAATCGCCCAGCGAACACCCAAGAAATCAACGTGGTCAAAAACAGATTTAACCAGTACGCCGCGATAATCTTCAACAACACGGGCACCCGTTTCGCCGTTTAAGGCCGCCGTTACAGTTTCTGTTTTCACTTCCCGTTTCAGAATTGTGGATTCTTCAGAGAAACGACTGTCCGAACGCATCAGGTTGTCACTACCTACCAGATACGCTTCACCAGTCTCCCCAAGGCCGGTGGCGTCATTTACAAGATTATTAAGGCGAGCAATCGACATCTGATAGGCAAGAACCCCCATCAACTCACCATCTTTATAAACAGGAGTTGCAATAAAGCTGGCAGGGGCATCATTACTTGGCGCATAAGGGGCAAAATCGTCAAACGCATACTGCCCTTCGGTCGGATTTTGCATTACTGCTCGGAAAACCTTGCCAAGCCCTGTCTCTTTCCACGGTCCGTTTAGTAAATTCGTTGCGTAATCATTTTCCTTAAACACCGTGTAGACGAGGTTCCCATCCTTATCGAACAGGAAAATGTCATAATACTGACGTGTGTGCAGAAGTTTACGGAACCAAGGATGATATTTTTTATGAACGAAATCATAAACTTTACCCTCTTCCGAATAATCAAGTTTATCTTTCTCACCCAACGGGTTTGGGTTGTTCGTAATGTAAGACTTCTGAAGAATATCAGTTTGATTACCTTGGAGCAGCTTCCATGAGTTGCCGAACTGCTCGATAGCCTCTCCCGTCGCTGGCGTCGCCGCGATAATCGAGAGATCCTCAGTTAAAGTTTTAAGATAGTCATTAAGAGCGTTTTTCTTGTTCGTCAGCGCAACCGATAGTTTTTGCTCATAGGCTTTCTCAACAGCACTTGACCCTTGAAGATAGCCCGTAATGCCCATCCCTAAACCAATGAGGACAGATGCTACCAACACCAAAAGTGGAAGTTTATGCGCGATGCGTAACTGGGGAACCGACATCGTATTTACGCTCCAAAATAATTAAACAAAATACTTGGAAGCGACACCTTGAAACTCATGGGGAGGCTCCCAACATAGCCGTAAGCGGTGTTTTCCCCCCACCTTCCAGCAGTGTCCTTGATGTGAGAGTTTAGCCTTCTTTGATGTTTACAAGGAGGTTTGTATGGGAGTCCATCGTGAGGTCCAATTGGAGGCTATCAGCCTAGGGGAGGTTTTTTCT
>JAEPMY010000096.1 GCA_017643685.1 Sneathiella sp. | reverse complement strand
TTAACATGGTCAAACGTCACACACGTCAGTCCCAGACAGAGCAGGGCGGTATCGTCTCTAAAGAAGCTCCTCTGGATCTGTCCAACGTTGCATTGCAGGATCCAAAAGACGGCAAAGCAACACGTGTTGGCTACAAAACGCTTGAAGACGGTCGCAAAGTGCGCTTCGCGAAGCGTTCTGGCGAAGTTATTGACGTATAAGGATTGCTGCCATGACAACGCCTAGACTCAAAACACTTTATAACGAAGAGCTTCGTGCGAAGCTCAAGGAAAAATTCGGTTACGCAAACGAGATGATGATTCCTAAATTGGATAAAATCGTCATCAATATCGGTTGCGGCGAAGCCGTTTCTGACAGCAAGAAAATCAAGTCTGTAGAGGCTGAGCTTGCTAAAATTACTGGTCAGAAGCCAGTAGTGACACGTGCCAAAAAGTCCATCGCGACATTTAAACTGCGTGATGGTATGCCTATCGGTGCAAAAGTGACCTTGCGTCGCGCCCAGATGTACGAGTTTCTCGACCGTCTGGTAAATATTGCACTGCCACGCGTACGTGACTTCCGTGGCGTGTCTACAAAAAGCTTCGACGGCCGTGGCAACTACGCCATGGGTCTGAAAGAGCAAATCGTGTTCCCAGAAATCGATTACGATGATGTGGTCGACGTACGGGGGATGGATATCGTGATCTGTACGACTGCGAATACAGACGAAGAAGCTCGTGAGCTTCTGTCTGGCTTCAACATGCCGTTCAAGATCAATTGATCCAAGGAGAACTTTAAGAATGGCTAAGAAAAGCGCTGTTGAGAAAAACAAGAAGCGTGCACGCCTGGTAGAGCAATATGCTGCCAAACGTGCTTCGCTGAAGGCGACTATCAATGACAGCAGCCTCCCTCAGGAAGAGCGATTTGCTGCTCGCCTGAAACTGGCGGAACTACCACGCAACTCTGCGCCGAACCGTGTTCGCAATCGCTGTGAACTGACAGGTCGTCCGCGCGGTGTTTATCGTAAACTGAAAATGTCCCGTATCGGTCTTCGCGATATGGCCTCCAATGGCCAGATCCCGGGCATGGTCAAATCCAGCTGGTAAGAGGGAGAGAAAAGTATGTCTTTTAGTGATCCTCTTGGCGATATGCTGACCCGTATTCGTAACGGTCAGCGTGCGAAGAAAAGCGCAGTTCGTTCACCAGCATCCAAGCTGCGTGAAAACGTTCTGGAAACATTGAAGCGCGAAGGTTACATCCGCGGTTACGAAGTTGTTGATAGCAACGACGGTAAACGCGAACTGAGCATCGAACTGAAATACTATCAGGGTGCAGCAGTTATTGAGCATGTGAGCCGCGTTTCTAAACCAGGCCGTCGTGTCTACTCTGGCGTTAAAGATCTGCCAACAGTACGTAACGGCCTCGGCATTTCCATCCTGTCCACACCACGTGGCGTTCTGTCTGACAGCGAAGCACGCGAAGCCAATGTTGGCGGCGAAGTGCTCTGCCAAGTCTACTAAGGAGGGAATTTATGTCTCGTATTGGTAAACATCCAGTTGCTGTTCCTTCCGGTGTTGACGTTCAGTTGAATGATCGTGATGTCACCGTAAAAGGTAGCAAAGGCGCAATGAGCATGACATTTGTTGATGATGTTGTGGTCACGCGTGAAGATGACAAGATCTGGGTTAAGCCTGGAAACGACTCCAAACGTGCCCGTCAAATGTGGGGTATGCAGCGTACATTGCTCGCAAACCTCGTTGAAGGCGTCAGCAACGGTTTCACAAAGAAGCTTGAAGTTGTTGGGGTTGGTTACCGTGCCGCCGTTCAGGGAAAAACATTGAACCTGAACTTGGGCTTCAGCCATGACGTGAACTACCCAATTCCAGAAGGAATTGAAGTTAAGTGCCCGTCTGCAACATCTATCGAAATTTCTGGTGCTGATAAACAGAAAGTCGGTCAGGTTGCTGCTGAAATCCGGTCTTATCGTAAGCCTGAGCCTTATAAAGGTAAGGGTGTCAAATATGCGGATGAGTTCATCTTCCGTAAAGAAGGTAAGAAGAAATAGGACACGACCATGGCTAACACACTTTCATTGTTTGAGCGCCGTCGTCGCCGTACACGGACACAGCTCCGCAAAGTCGCCGGTGAACGCCCGCGTCTTTCAGTTCACAGAACAAACAAGCAGATTTATGTTCAGGTCATTGATGACGTCGCTGGTAAAACACTGGCAGCAGCATCTACATTGGACAAAGAACTGCGCGAGAAACTTAAATCCGGTGGCAACAAAGAAGCCGCAGAAGCAGTTGGTAAACTGATTGCAGAGCGTGCTGTTAAAGCCGGCGTTAAAGAAGTCGCATTTGACCGCGGCGGATTCCAATATCATGGCCGCGTTAAGGCCCTAGCCGAGGCCGCCCGTGAAGGCGGGCTGTCTTTCTAGGAGTGGTGAATATGAGACCAGATCAAAACGATAGAAACGATTCTGAATTCGTTGACAAGCTTGTCCACATCAATCGTGTGGCCAAGGTTGTTAAAGGTGGTCGCCGGTTTAGCTTTGCCGCTCTTGTTGTGGTAGGGGACCAGAAGGGCCGCGTAGGTTACGGTCACGGTAAAGCCCGTGAGGTTCCTGATGCGATCCTGAAGGCGACTGAAGCTGCGAAACGCAACATGATCCGCGTTCCACTACGTGAAGGCCGGACACTGCACCACGATACAACAGGCCGCTTCGGTGCTGGTAAAGTGGTACTTCGCTCCGCACCTCCAGGTACTGGTATTATCGCTGGTGGTCCAATGCGTGCTGTCTTCGAAACACTCGGTGTTCAGGACGTTGTGACTAAATCTGTTGGTACTTCCAATGCCTACAACATGATTGAAGCTACTTTTGTAGCTCTTCAGAAAATGGGCTCCCCACGTCAGGTTGCGGCCAAGCGTGGTAAGAAAGTATCTGAAATCGTCGGCCGTCGTACAGGCGATGCGGTGAAGGAGAATGCAGATGGCGAAGGCTAAAGCAACTGTCACAGTGACACAGGTCGGTAGCCCGATCGGTCGTCATAAGTCTCAGCGCGCTACACTGGTAGGTCTTGGCTTGAACAAGATGCACCGGACTGTACAGCTGGAAGATACACCATCCATCCGCGGGATGATCAACAAAGTTGCTCACCTCGTACGGGTTGAAGAGGCCTAAGGGCCTCTCATTGGATAAGGAATATTATCATGCTATTGAACCAGATCTCTGATAACGCAGGCGCGACCAAAAACCGCAAACGCGTTGGTCGCGGTATCGGTTCCGGTAAGGGCAAAACTTCCGGCGCCGGTCAAAAAGGTCAGAAATCCCGCTCAGGTGTAGCGATTAAAGGCTTCGAAGGCGGTCAGATGCCAATCCACCGTCGTCTGCCTAAGCGTGGCTTCAACAACATCTTTGCGAAGTCATTTGCTGTTGCAAACATCGGCCGCATTCAGGCAGCTATCGACGCGGGTAAGCTTGACGTATCTGCTACAATTACTGTTCCAATGCTCCAGGAAGCTGGCGTTGTTGGTAAAGTTGTTGATGGTGTTCGTCTGCTGGCCAAAGGTGAGCTGAAAGCGAAAATCAACATCGAAGTTTCCGGTGCCTCTAAAGGTGCAGTGGAAGCTGTTGAAAAAGCAGGTGGTTCCGTTACCGTTACGGCACCAGCCAAAGAAAAAAGCGAATAAGTAACGCTCAAGGGGTAGCTCGCCAAAGCTACCCCTTTCTAACCTGGAGTACACTACATGGCGTCAGCAGCAGAGCAGATGGCTTCTAACATGAATTTCGGGGCTTTTTCTAAAGCCACTGAACTCAAGAAGCGTTTGTGGTTTACGCTTTTCGCACTCATCGTTTATCGTATTGGTACCTACATCCCGGTTCCGGGCGTGGATCCTGCGGTTCTGAGTGACGTTTTCCAACAAAATTCCGGTGGTGTCCTCGGGATGTTTGACGTGTTTTCTGGTGGTGCGCTTGGGCGTATGACCATTTTTGCGTTGAACATCATGCCTTACATCTCTGCGTCGATTATTATGCAGTTGATGACCTCTCTCTCACCGCAGCTTGGGCAGCTGAAAAAAGAAGGTGAGGCGGGACGTAAGAAAATCAACCAATATACGCGCTATGGTACAGTCCTTCTGGCAACAGTTCAGGGCTATGGTATTGCCGTTGGTCTGGAAGGTCTTTCGATCTCTTCAGGTCAGTCAGCCGTTATTGACCCAGGTCTCTATTTCCGACTGACGACAGTGATTACACTCGTCGGCGGTACAGTATTCCTGATGTGGTTGGGTGAGCAGATTACCGCACGTGGTGTTGGTAACGGTATCTCTCTGATCATCTTCTCCGGCATTGTGGCAGCCTTGCCAGGCGCCCTTGTCTCAACACTTGAACTTGGCCGCACCGGTCAGATCGCAACATGGGTTGTTCTGCTTCTGCTGATCCTGTCCGTTGCGGTAATTGCTTTCATCGTCTTTATGGAGCGTGCGCAGCGCCGGGTCCTTGTTCAGTATCCGAAGCGGCAGCGCGGCAATAAAACATATGGTGGTCAGAGCTCTCATCTTCCGCTGAAGCTGAACACAGCCGGTGTTATTCCTCCGATCTTTGCATCTTCACTGTTGTTGATGCCGACTACTGTCGCAGGTTTCTCTGCCGGCTCTGGTCCGGAGTGGTTGACAACTGTTACTGTGATGCTCGGTCACGGAACGCCTCTCTACATGCTGCTTTATGTGGTAGGTATCGTTTTCTTTTGTTTCTTCTACACAGCCGTTGTTTTCAATCCAGACGACACTGCTGATAACCTGAAGAAGAACGGTGGTTTTGTTCCAGGGATTCGCCCAGGTGCACGAACTTCGGAATATTTGGACTATGTCCTCACACGTTTGACCGTTGTTGGCGCCGCTTATCTATCTCTTGTGTGTATTCTGCCAGAGTTGCTGATTTCACAGTGGGCTGTACCATTCTACTTTGGAGGGACTTCCCTTCTGATCGTAGTGTCTGTTACCATGGATACAGTTGCACAGATTCAGAGCCACCTGCTGGCACACCAGTATGATGGACTGATTAAGAAAGCGAACCTTGGGGGGCGACGTAAATGATTCTAATTCTTCTGGGCGCACCAGGCGCCGGTAAAGGCACGCAGGCACAGCGCCTGCAGGACGCACACGGTCTGATTCAGCTGTCCACTGGTGACATGCTGCGGGCTGCAGTGAAAGCCGGTACCGAGGTTGGGCTTAAAGCCAAAGAAGTAATGGAAAAAGGTCAACTGGTGTCTGACGACATCATGGTTGGCATTATTTCTGACCGTCTGGACGAACCAGATTGTCAGAATGGAGTAATTCTGGACGGTTTCCCCCGGACTGAAGCCCAGGCGGAAGCCCTGGATCAGCTTTTGTCTGACAAGGGACTGGCCTTGAATGCTGTCATCGAAATGAAAACAGATGACGCGGTACTTGTCGAACGCATTACGGGGCGTTATACATGTGCCAAATGTGGAGCCGGTTATCATGATACGTTCTTGAAGCCGGCAGTCGAAGGTGTGTGTGATAAATGCGGTGGTACCGAATTTACACGCCGTAGTGATGACAAAGCTGAGACGGTTAAGTCCCGTTTGGAAGCTTATCACAATCAGACCGCACCCTTGCTTCCGTATTACGAAAATAAGGGCATCCTGAAAAAAGTTGACGGGATGGCCGAGATAAATGAAGTCACACGCCAGATTGAAGCCGTAATTAAAGCAATCTAGGTGTTGACTACTTATGACAAATTTATATAATCGCGCGCTTCTTGGAAGCGTGTGACGCTTCGGGCCATTTAGGCCTGATTTTTGGTGATGAGGAGAAACTAGCGTGGCTCGTATTGCTGGTGTAAATATCCCGACGAACAAACGGGTACATATTGCACTGACCTATATTCACGGTATCGGCCCGAAAATGGCTAACGATATCTGTGCATCGGTTGGTATTGCCGAAGAAACACGCGTCAATGCTCTGAGCGATGCTGAAGTTGTTCGCATCCGTGAAGAAATTGATGCAAACCACATCGTAGAAGGTGATCTGCGTCGTGAAACAGCTATGAACATCAAACGTCTGATGGATCTGGGCTGTTACCGCGGTCTGCGCCATCGTCGTGGTCTGCCTGTACGCGGTCAGCGTACACACACAAACGCACGTACCCGTAAGGGTCCGGCCAAGCCTATTGCAGGAAAGAAGAAGTAATATGGCACGTGATAAAGCTCGTATCCGCCGTCGTGAGCGGAAAAACATTACCGCTGGTAAGGCACACGTAAGCTCCAGCTTCAATAACACGAAAATTATGATTACTGATGCACAGGGTAATGCAATTGCATGGTCCTCTGCCGGTTCTCAGGGTTTCCGTGGTTCTCGTAAGTCTACACCATTTGCTGCGCAGATTGCTGCTGAAGATGCAGGTAAAAAAGCGCAAGAGCATGGTATGAAGACTTTGGAAGTGGAAGTTAAAGGTCCTGGTTCAGGACGTGAATCAGCTCTGCGCGCGCTGCAGGCTGTTGGCTTCACAATCACTTCTATTCGTGATGTGTCTCCGATTCCTCACAATGGCTGTCGTCCGCCTAAGCGTCGTCGCGTCTAAGAGGAAATTTGGCTAGAGGGTGTCCGCACCCTCAAGTCTGTTGTCGAGATTGCGCAGACCCAAAGAGGGTCTGCTTAACTATGAGGTCAACGCCGTGATTGTTCGAAACTGGAAAGACCTGATCCAGGCAAACCTGTCCGTAGAGCCGGGCGTGGATGCCGGTCGTGAAGCGACTATTGTTGTCGAGCCCCTCGAAAGAGGTTTTGGTCTGACACTTGGTAATGCTCTACGCCGTATCCTGTTGTCCAGCCTGCAGGGTGCTGCGATTACGTCCATTCAGATCAACAACGTCCTGCATGAGTTCTCCTCCATCGCAGGTGTTCGGGAAGATGTAACTGACATCATTCTGAATCTGAAAAAGCTGGCGATTAAAAGCCACGCTGAAGGGCCAAAGAAAATTACCCTGAAAGCGACAGGCCCGGTTGCGGTAACTGCAGGTATGATCGATACCGGTGCAGATATCGAAATCATGGATCCGGACAAGGTGATTATGCACCTTGACGACGGTGCAACCATTGATATGGAAATGACCGTCAACGTCGGTAAAGGCTATGTACCTGGTTCTCAGAACCGTCCAGAGGATGCGCCAATCGGCCTTATCCCAATGGATAGCCTGTACAGCCCGGTATCTAAAGTGACTTACAATGTTGAGCAGACACGTTCTGGTCAGGTTCTTGACTATGACAAGCTGACACTGAAGGTCATTACGAACGGCACTGTTACACCAGAAGATGCCGTCGCGTTTTCAGCTCGTATTCTTCAAGAGCAGCTTCAGCTGTTCATCAACTTTGATGAGCCAGAAGAAGTTGAAGAGAAGGAAGAGGATAAAGAACCAGAACTTAATCCAAATCTTCTGCGTAAAGTTGAAGAGCTGGAACTGACAGTTCGTTCTACAAACTGCCTGAAAAACGACAACATCGTTTATATCGGTGATCTCATCCAGAAGACAGAAGCAGAAATGCTGCGCACACCGAACTTCGGTCGTAAGTCTTGCAACGAGATCAAGGAAGTGCTCGCAGGCATGGGCCTGCACCTCGGAATGGAAGTACCAAACTGGCCGCCTGAAAATATCGAAGAGCTGGCTCGGAAGTACTCAGAAGACTAAAATTTATTTGAAAGGGGATAGGGGCACCTATCCTCCTTGGAGTAAGAAACATGCGGCATCGTAAATCAGGACGTCGGTTCAGCCGATCTTCATCACACCGTCAGGCAATGTTCGCCAACATGGCAGCATCTCTGATCAAACACGAACAGATCAAAACAACTCTGCCGAAGGCAAAAGACCTTCGTCCGATCGTTGAGAAATTGATCACACTTGCAAAACGCGGTGACCTTCACGCGCGTCGTCAGATTCTCGCTAAGATCTCTGACAAAGCGATTGTTGACAAACTGTTCTCTACAGTTGCTGAGCGTTATGCAGATCGTCCAGGTGGATACACACGTATCCTTAAAGCTGGCTTCCGCACAGGTGACGCCGCTGCAATGGGCATCATCGAACTGGTTGACCGCGACGTAGACGCAAAAGGTCAGGACAGCGGTCCAGTTGTGGATGCAGACGAAGTTCTGGAAGCAGAAGCAGTTGCTTAATAAATAGCAATTGTACTGAATTCAAAAAAAGGCAGCTCAATGAGCTGCCTTTTTTGTTGAGTATTTGGGAGCGGTTATTTAGCGCCACCCTTCATAATATCGAGGATGAGACCAACACCGCGCTCAATGAGTAGAATATCCTCACCAACGATTATGCGTTCCAGATTTTTCGGAAGATTACTTAAGCGGCTTTCCAGATCATCTGGTAGGGCGCGTTTTTGAAGACCAGGTGGTAACTGACCGTTTTTCTCCAGTTGTTTTTGTAATCCCGGGGGCAATTCATCTCGTTTGGCAAGCCCAGGGGGTAGTCCTTCTTTCTTGCCTTTCTTAGCGCCTTTGCCTTTATGATCTTTGTCATCGGTATCTTTGCCTTCCAACCGGTCAAAGAAATCACGGATAATTCGGCGATCATCATCCGTGAAGATCCCACCGCGTTGTTCCGATTTGGAGGTAGGCGCCTGGTTGGCAGAGGCCATGCCTGAACTGAGTGTGACAGCGACACCAAGGATCAGGGAGGAAAGTATTGCTTTACGTCTAATTTTCATTCTCGTCTCCGGGATTGTAATCCTGAGCAATAAGCTATACATCTCAAAAGAATTGGACCTAATAAAGGCAGCCTTCTATCAAGCGTGCCACACGGGGCAGATTTAATGTCAGATTCGCGAAAGATGTCACTTTCACCATTACAGAAGATTATTTTGATCGCTATCCTGAAAATAGTGATTCTTGGCGCAGTGGCCGCATTCGTTGTAACCAATGTGATGGCGCGGGAAGTTCCGCAAAATCAGGCACAGATTCAGCTATCTTTTGCCCCATTAGTGAAAAAAGCATCTCCGGCAGTTGTAAATATTTTTACCCGCAAAACAGTCGTGCAACGTCAACGACCTAGTTTGTTTAATGATCCGTTTTTTGAACAATTCTTTGGACGGGGTCTACCGAGATCTAAGACGAAAAAGAAAACCCAAAATTCGTTGGGTTCAGGTGTTCTTGTCAGTGCCGATGGGATTGTTGTTACCAACTACCATGTGGTTGCGGGTGCAGATGAAATAACGGTCGCCTTGAATGATCGGCGGGAGTTCGAGGCAGATCTGATTTTAGAAGATGAACAGACAGATCTTGCCGTTTTGCGGGTCCAATCGGATGGCGTCTCATTCCCGTTTTTAAAATTTCACGATTCTGATCAGCTAGAGGTCGGTGATCTTGTGATTGCGATCGGGAACCCTTTTGGGGTTGGTCAAACTGTCACCAGCGGTATCGTTTCTGCCCTCGACCGGAGTGCGGGCGGCAAAAATGTTATTGAGAATTTTATCCAGACAGATGCAGCCATTAACCCTGGTAACTCCGGCGGTGCACTGCTGACTATGGACGGGACACTTGCGGGGATCAACTCTGCTATTTTCAGTAAAGGCGGGGGATCATTGGGTATTGGCTTTGCGATCCCTGCCAATTTGGTGCAATCGGTTTTGCAAAATGGTCTGGAATATGGGCGTGTTGTTCGCCCGTGGCTTGGAGCTAATGGTCAGACCATCAATCAAGAGCTTGCGACCAGCCTCGGTCTCGATCGGCCATCTGGCGTATTGGTAAGTGATATTTATACAGGCAGCGCGGCGGATCTCGCGGGGCTTGAGGTAAATGACATCATCGTTGCTATTAATGGCTACGAAGTGTTCGATCTAAAAAATATGCTCTTTCGCATGTCCACAGGTCGCCTTGGTGAAAAAGCGGAATTGGAAGTGCTTCGCCGCGGTAAAAATATGACCATTTTGGTGCCGCTTATGGCCGCGCCAGAGGACCCTAAAGCCAATCCAGTTGTCCTCACAGGGGCGCAACCCATGTCAGGGACAATTGTTGCCAATATTTCTCCGGCACTGGCAGAGAAGTTCAAGATTTCACCCTTTTCTCGCGGTGTCATGGTGACAGATGTAAAACGGGGCAGTATTGCCGCCCGTCAGGGGTTTCGCAAAAAAGATATCCTGATCAGCATTAATGGTGCCGAGGTGACGTCAAGTGATCAGGTTCAGAAGATGCTTGATGAAGCCAAAAAGGGCTGGGAAATTATTCTGGAGCGCAATGGTCGCAAAGCCGTTTTGAGGCTTGGGCGGTGAGTGACCTGTTCGGAAATAGCGGGGCAGCCCCACTAGACGGGCCCGGTGTTCCGCTTGCAGAAAAGCTACGCCCTGCCAATCTGGGTGAGGTGGTTGGGCAAGATCACCTGCTGGGGGAGGGGGGAACCCTTCGTCAGATGCTGGAAAAAGGGTGGTTGCCATCTTTAATCTTCTGGGGTCCTCCGGGGACGGGAAAGACGACAATCGCTCGCTTGCTTGCGGAGCAGACTGGCCTGCATTTTGAACAGATATCAGCTGTCTTTTCTGGCGTGGCGGATTTGAAGAAAGCCTTCGAAGCCGCAAAGATCCGGAAAAGTCAGGGCATTCAAACGCTGCTTTTTGTTGATGAAATACATCGCTTTAACCGCTCCCAACAGGATGGTTTTCTGCCATTTGTCGAAAATGGAACGGTTACCCTTGTCGGGGCGACAACGGAAAACCCGTCTTTCGAACTGAACGGGGCGTTGTTGTCGCGCTGTCAGGTGCTGGTGCTGGAGCGGCATAGTGCGGCTTCACTTCGCCAGATTTTATCGCGCGCCGAAGAGGTTGAGGGGCACCCTGTTCCCTTGAAGAATGAGGCGGTTGACCGATTGTTGGATCTTGCCGATGGGGACGGACGGTTTTTCTTGAATATGGTGGAGACGGTTTATCACAGCGCGGATCATCATCTGAGCGCTGATGAATTGATCAAACTCGTCTCCAAACGGGCCCCAGCTTATGACAAGGATAAAGAGGGGCATTATAATTTGATCAGCGCCCTACATAAGTCCCTTCGGGGCTCTGATGTGGATGCGGCGCTGTATTGGTTTTCGCGCATGATGGATGGCGGCGAGGACCCTCTCTATATCGCAAGGCGCCTTGTACGTTTTGCCGTCGAAGATATTGGGATGGCCGATCCAAATGCCCTTTTACAGGCAAATGCCGCCAAAGAGGCTTACCAGTTTTTAGGAAGCCCTGAAGGGGATCTGGCGATTGCACAATCTGTGGTCTACCTCGCGACTGCCCCTAAGTCTAACGCGGCTTATGCTGCGTTTAAATTGGCGAAAAAGTCAGCGAAGAAAAATGGCTCTCATATGCCGCCCAAACATATTCTGAACGCACCGACCAACCTAATGAAGGATTTGGGATATGGTAAGGGATATGCCTATGATCATGATGCGGCGGATGGGTTTTCTGGTCAGAATTATTTCCCTGATGAAATGCCGAGAGAGAATTACTATCAACCTGTAGAGCGGGGGTTTGAGCGAGATATTCAGCGGCGGCTGGAATATTGGGCGAACCTTCGGGCGAACCTTCGGGCGAAACGGGCTGAGGAGGGGGATATCTGATGGGGCTATATCTATCGGTTGCTTTGGGCGGCGCCCTTGGGGCGTGTGCCCGGTATGGCGCCGGAACCTTGATGTTGCGCTTGATCGGGCCAGGTTATCCATATGGCACCTTGTTTGTGAATATTTTCGGCTCCTTCCTGATGGGGCTGTTGATTGAATATATGGCGCTGAAATGGTCACCATCACCTGAAATGCGGTCTTTCTTAGTGACAGGCTTTTTAGGCGCGTTTACAACCTTTTCAACATTCTCCCTGGATGTAGCCTTGCAGGTGCAACGGGGCGAATATTTGGCAGCAGGCGGATATATTCTGTTGTCTGTATGTTTATCAATTGCGGGCCTGTTTGCAGGGCTCCATCTTATGCGGATTGTTGTGGGATGAGTAGAGTTCAACATTTGGAAGTGACCGCCGGTGAAGCGGATCAACGTCTGGATAAATGGTTCAAGTCCCATTTTCCTGGCCTCTCTCATGGGCAGCTTGAAAAACTGCTGCGGAAGGGCGAAATCCGTGTAGATAAGAAACGTGCGAAATCCAAGGATCGATTGGAGGCAGGGCAGATTGTCCGTGTGCCGCCGCTATCGGAGGATGCGTTTAAACCGGTACAGGCCAAAAAATCAGGCCCGCAGGAAAAAGTGCTGTCTGATCGGGATATCGCTGAAATTCGCCAGATGATTCTGCATATGGATGATGACGTGATTATCCTGAACAAACCTGCTGGACTGCCGGTTCAGGGGGGAAGTGGTCAACGGCGCCATATTGATGGAATGCTGGATGGGCTGCAATTTAATTATGACGAACGGCCAAAACTGACACACCGCTTGGATAAGGATACATCCGGTGTTCTGGTGATCGGCCGGACCCGCCAAGCGGCGAAACATCTGACAGAAGCGTTCAAAAAGCGGACAACGCGTAAAATCTATTGGGCATTGGTAACCGGACTACCGCGCCCCGCGCAGGCTACTATTTCCTATAACCTCAGTAAGGTGCCAACGCCTGCGGGTGAAAAAGTGATTGTGGACCGCGATGGTCAGACGGCTGTGAGTGATTACTCTGTTGTCTTTAACGCAGGGATGAAAGCGTCATGGCTGGCGTTGAAACCTTTAACCGGACGGACCCATCAGCTTCGCGTTCATTGTGCGGCAATTGGCCATCCAATTGTTGGGGATGGTAAATATGGTGGTTCCGATGCGTTTCTTGAGGGGGCTGTCTCGAAGAATATGCACCTTCATGCACGGGAAATCACAATTTCGCATCCAAAGGGGGGGGATCTAACCGTTCAGGCCCCACTTGGTCAGCATATGGCGGCAACATGGAAATTGCTCGATTTCCATGAAAATGATTATGAAGACCCATTTGAAGAGCAGGGTTGGTAATAAAATTAGAAGGTGGTCAGCTTTTGGCTTGACTAATCCCGTCCAATGGATACTTTTTCACCCATGGAACATTCAAATCGACTACTAGGCCTACTACGACTTACTTACCCGGCACACTAAGAGGTGTCGGGGCGATGTGTGGCCTTGTCAAAAATAGTCGATTGAGAAATAGAATGTATGCATACCAGACCCAGCGGTCTTTCCAATCAAACAATAAAATCACAATGGAAGAAGAGAAACGGCAGAACGGCATTAGTTCGTTCGGGGGGCTCTCTCGACTTATTTGCGGTCATTCGGCCTGATGGCGCGGATGCCCGTAAGTTATGACCTATTGAAAGATATTTGACATTGTTGAGCGCCTGAGATTGGCGCCCCAAGAAAATTGAGGAAACGAAGATGAATTTTACGCCTGGTGACAAGTATGTGCCTTTCCCGCAGATTGATTTGCCGGATCGCCAATGGCCAAGCCGAGTTATTACCAAAGCCCCTATCTGGTGCAGCGTTGATCTGCGCGATGGAAACCAGGCTTTGGTAGAGCCAATGGGGCATGAGCGCAAATTGCGCATGTTCCGCCACTTGGTTCAGTTGGGCTTTAAAGAAATTGAGGTGGGTTTCCCATCAGCCTCCCAGA
Organism: Sneathiella sp.; assembly: GCA_017643685.1. Lineage (GTDB taxonomy): Bacteria > Pseudomonadota > Alphaproteobacteria > Sneathiellales > Sneathiellaceae > Sneathiella. The sequence goes on along the minus strand of JAEPMY010000096.1, from coordinate 485 downwards.
CTGATTTTGATTTTGTTCGCTACCTGATCGATAACAACGAAATTCCTTCCGGTGTTAAAATTCAGGTGCTGACACAGGCGCGTGAGGAATTGATCCGCCGTACATTTGAAGCGGTCGATGGATGTGAGCATGCCATCGTTCACTTGTATAACTCAACGTCTACTCTGCAACGCCGTGTGGTGTTCAATCAGGACCGTGAAGGAGTGAAGCAGATCGCCATCGAAGGCGCGAAATTGGTTCGCCAATTAGCGGACGAGATGAAAAACACCAAAATTCAGATGGAATACTCACCTGAAAGCTTTACTCAGACTGAGCTGGAATATGCCTGCGAAGTTTGTGCGGTGGTGATGGACATCTGGCAGCCAACAGAAGATAACAAAATCATCATCAATCTGCCGGCAACTGTTGAGGTGGCTACGCCTAACATTTACGCTGATCAGATTGAGTGGATGCATCGCAATCTACCAAACCGTGACAAAATTATC
>JAEPMY010000103.1 GCA_017643685.1 Sneathiella sp. | reverse complement strand
TCGCGCCGATGGTACTTTGTCTTAAGGCACGGAAGAGTAGGTCGCTGCCAGGCCTGCAAATATCATTCTCTCTCTTCACTCATCATCAACTCTCCAACACCCATCCCATAAACCCAGATCATAAAAATCTTGCGAAACCGGTTCGTAATGAAACCCATTACTAAATCCGATACGCAAAAACACCTTTATCGCGGCCGGTTGGCAATGCTTCGCATTACCCTCACCAGTTACGCAAAACAAGTTTATCGCGGGGTGGAGCAGCCCAGGCCTGTAGGCGAAAGCCGGAAGCCAACAAAAAAAACGGGCTCCTCAATGCCGCCGGATCACAAAACATATGTGATCAAATACATATTTACCGCGGTCGGTTGGCAATGCTTTGCATTACCCCCACCGACAACGAAAACAAAGTTTATCGCGGGGTGGAGCAGCCCGGTAGCTCGTCAGGCTCATAACCTGAAGGTCGTAGGTTCAAATCCTACCCCCGCAACCATACTTTCAAAAAATATACAAATGATAGCAGTGTCTTAGGCCGTAGGTTCAAATCGGGCTACGACCACACTATCAACCAAATCCGAAGACAGTATCCTTCAGTGTTAAAAGCAGGCATCGTTACTTTTATTGTCAAAAGACAGAATGTGATCCAAAGCGATCCTGACCGTTCACATAGCTGAACGACAACTATGCGGATTAAGGTGACCAAACTCAAATATCGGCCAACAGCTGACCTGGGCGGGAAGCGGACGTTGACGCCTTCAAGCTAAGCATTGTCAAAGCAAGCCAAAGCAGAAATAACATCGGCAATATTAAAGGAACTCAAACTTACCGTTGTGTGCCAAAATCGGACATTTGAATAACATCCAATTTTATGCAACACCTACTATTCATTTTTTTGATATCTTTCGATAACTAGGAATATACCGCCAACACTTGGTGATCTAAATTGATGGGCTTGAAAATATTCACACCTACTTCGCTCAAAGCGCACCAGCAAGAGTGGAAAACTTTGCAGATGATCATCCAGTGAAATATAACTTTTTTTGAAGCATCACCTGCACTAGTAAATAGGCCGCCATTTCTAAAATAAGGAGCGAGGGTTTCATAATTTTTGTGATCCTGTAACACCATAAATTCAACCGTTATCCCGCACAGCAGGAAAGTTTAGAAACCTCCATATCAAATGTCTGGGCCGCTAATTTCAGCCCCTCTACCGTTGTAAGGTAGGGAAATATCATGTTTCCAAGTTCGGTATATGTCATGCCCTGTTTGATTGCGAGGGCTGCTGTCTGAATACTATCTGCGCCTTCAGGTGCAATAATGTGGGCGCCTAGTAATTTTCCATCTGAGCGATCCGCAACGAGCTTAATTAGCCCCTTTATGTCACGAGCAGCAAGGGCCCGTGGAACATTGTCCAGAGACAGAACAGAAACCTTAGTATCCACTCCACGAGAGCGGGCGGCGGCCTCTGTAAGTCCAACACTAGCAACCTGTGGATCAGTGAACACGACAGAAGGCATTGCACTGTTATCGTAACTACGACCACTGTCGCCCATGGCATTGTGAGACGCTATTTTTGCGCCATAAGCAGCCATATAAACAAACTGATCTACTCCTGTCACATCACCAGCAGCATAAACACCTTCTTTGGTGGTTCTCATTTGTTCATCAATATGAATGGCTCCACTAGCTGTACAAGCTATTCCTTCTTCTTCCAGTCCCAAACCATCAATGTTTGCCTTGCGGCCTGCTGAGAACAATATTTTTTCCGCATTTATGGCCTGTGTTTTTCCGTTTATAGACACTGACAATGAAACCTCACCGCTTAGTGAAGAAACGCTATCATATGAATTAACTTGCAGAACTGTGATGCCTTCTGCTTCAAAATACCCAGCAATCGCTTGGCTAATTTCAGGTTCCGCTTCAGGTAATAGGCTGCTTCGAAATAGCAAAGTGATTTTCACCCCAAGTCTTGAAAACATTTGGGCAATCTCACAGCCAATATATCCTCCGCCAATGACCATCATTGATTCAGGTAAAGCTTCAAGCTCAAAAGCTGTTGTGCTCGTTAAATATGGTGTATCTTGCACGCCTGGAATAGGCGGGATAAACTCATGTGATCCAGTCGCAATTATGATTTTTTTTGCTTTAATATGTCTGTTTCCGACTGTTACGCCATCATCAACAATACGCGCTGCTCCTTCGATATAGGAAACGCCACTATAATTTGCCAAGACATCAATATACTTTGCCTCTCGCAGTGAAGAGACCAATTCATCTTTCTGATCTCTTAACAATTTCCAGTTTTGAAGCTGCCCTGAAGCCTGCACACCTCCAAATCGATTTGCACTATTTGCCTGATGAATTGACTCAGCAGCTCTGATCAAGGCTTTAGAAGGGACACAACCAACATTCACACAGGTGCCGCCAATTGTACCATTGCCAATCAGAGCAACAGTCGCACCTTGATCAGCCGCCGTAATGGCTGCTGAAAAACCCGCAGACCCCGCCCCAATAACAGCAAGATCATACTTGCCATTGGCTTTTTTTACTTCGCAACAACTATCACTCATAAACTCGTCCCCGAGGTTTTTTCACTATTTTTTTGACGGCGATAAACAGCATAAAAAGTCAGTCCAATAAAAAATAAGAGAGTAGGCATCAGGACATAGTCCACCCAGCCGAGAACCGCAGATAAGCCGACGGCTCCAAATAAAATGACAAGAACAGGGGTAAAGCAGCAAAGAGCGGCAATAACAGAGCCAACAATACCAAATTTGAAAAGATTTTTATCTCTCATGATATTTACTCCATCACTTTTGAAGGAAATCCTGCTGATGCAGTCGCCTTTGTTAATGTCGTTGTTTGAGTTTCTTGATCATCAAACGTAACAACGGCTTGTTTCTTTTTAAAAGAAACATTCACATTTTTTACACCATCTACTGATGCTAAAGTGTTTTTAACGATGTACGGACACGACGCACATGTCATGCCACTTACCTCTAACGTAACTTTCTGTTCCGCAGCAAAGCTCATATTGAAAGGCAGTAGGCTTAAAACAGCCACGCCCACAACTATTACAGTTTTCATGTTAATTTCCTTTCTAAACATCAAGTAAAACAGGGGCGAGGTAAGGAAATGCAAGCGCCCCCGCGACAAGGATTGTTGCGGCCCAAAGAAAGAATTTTACTATTCGATTTGGGAGCGGTCGCGCACAAGCGGTTCCATCCTCACAAGCTTTCTTAGGCTTTCGGTATACGAGCCAATAGCCATATCCCAAAAATCCCAATGTGATCGTTGCAAATAATGGTTGATATGGAGAAAGCGCCGTCAGATTTCCAATCCAAGCACCACCGATCCCCAAACTGAATAAAACGAGCGGTAAGATACAGCATGATGAGGCGGCAATAGCTCCAAGAACGCCTCCTAGTGCAACCCACCCTTTACGCTTGTCTTCATTTTTCTCATCGTTGAGATTTTCAAATTTGCTGACTTGAACCACTAAAATATCTCCAATACATCATTTACAGCCTTGTTCTAATATGAGTATAGTGTCTGTAGTTACTACAGGTTCAAGGATTAAATTTTAATGGCATTTGAAATCACAGATGCACCGATCACGAGAGGTGTTCTTGCCAAGAAGGCTAACTGCCATATCGAGACTGTGCGCTACTATGAAAATATAGGGCTTTTATTGCCGCCAAGTCGCACAGAAGGGGGACATAGGCTTTACAAAATTGATGATCAACGGCGTTTACGGTTTATTTTACGCTGTAGAGAGCTTGGATTTAACATCGACGAACTACGCAGTTTGTTCTCTATCGTTGATACAAACACTTACACCTGTGGAGAAATTAAAAGTTTATCAACGGATCACTTAAAAAGCGTGCGAGACAAGATTAAAGACCTGAAACGTCTGGAAAAAACACTATCTGGTATTTTAAAAAATTGTACCGGAGGCGAAATTCCCGAATGCCCGATTATAGACTCTTTGTGGGCTGACTAAACGAAACGATATTTAATTAAATGCGAGAATATTTGCCGGGATGTAAACGTCGACTTTATTTCATTTTCTATCATTAAGAGTATTTAATCAAACCTGTTCCTGAAAGTCAGCTTTGGAGAAACTCAAAGTACAAAACAAATAGGGTTCTAAGGTCGGCTAAGGGCCGTTTGTGACCAATGATGCATCAAGAACATTTCGACATTAAGGGCACAGAGCAGACGTGAATGGCAGTTTATCTCACTATTTTGACCGATATTTTGATAGATTGTCGTTGCTTGCGTGCCCCCGCAACCAAAATCACATAAATATATCAATATGATACACGAAAGCCCCGAACCCAAAGTTCGGGGCTTTACTCGTTCTGGAAGCTATATGGAAGCGTTTGCGCGCCGTTATCCAATGATGTGAACTTCCGGAAATTCAAAATGGATTGAAGTGGAGGCACTTACATAATTCCAAGCATGGGTCCCATTGTCCGCCATGATCTGATAAAAGGATCGCGAAGGGCTCTTGGGGGCGGGAAGCGGACTTTCGCTGCATCGTGAGCTAACATATGTTAGTGATAGATAACTAATGTTATGCAATTTATGATCTTCATCAGGAGGGCACATGTCTTCGGAGTTTTGGCTCGGCGTATTGCAGACCGGGATCGGTTCTGGTTTGGGTTTCATGTTTGGTATTGGTGCATTCCACTACCAACTTCACAAGCAATCGAATAAGGAAAAGAAGGAAGACTGGCGAGCCAGCCTTGACGCGCTCAACCGTCTAACAATGTCCGCAGGGGCGAATATAGAAGCACTTGCTAATTCGAAACGGCAACTCATTGATGACTTGAAGCCAGAAGTTGAAACGATGAAAAGGGCTGTCAGCGAATGCTACGATACTCCATTAGCAGAACGAAAGAGTAAAATTCTGAGCTTAATTAGCACTTCAGAAGCCTTGCGTCATTTCTACATGAGCTTGCCAAAAAACTCCGTCATGCCGCCACCGGACTTTAGCGAATATTCATCGCTCGGTAAGAATATGCCTGTACTGACGTTGTTTGTACATCGCGCTATGGGAATGATGGTAGAGATAAACGATCAGATAGATTCCAGAAACACACTGATTGCTGAACACTCGCGCGAAAACGGGACGGGTGAAGGTATGACAGCAGAACACGTCGTCTATTACACAACCATGTTGGCAGACAAAGGCGAAGCCATCTATGAGCATACGGACTTCGCGCTTGATTTTTGGCGTCTCGTTATCGACCAAGTCAAAGCTTATATAACTGCAAAAGCGAAGGGAGAACACTACTTGGCGTTTGAGTTCGTTCCCATGGCGGAAAAGGCCATGCCGAAAGAAGAGTTGTTTCCACTGATGCGCGGGCAACTGGTATCCTTTGACGGTTAGAGTGCATCTCCATCGTTGCGACAGAGTAGCCAGCGGCCCTAAAAATCGACGATCTTTATGCCAACGGCGGCTTTGGGCCGTTCATGTCATTCTGCACAAAGGGCGGGAAGCAGACTTTGGTCTCTTCAAGCTCGCCATCAATAAAATTTGGCAAAGCAGACATTCATAGTGAACATTGAAAACGGAATTTCAGTTTTTCCAGAAATAACTTCCGCTTTGCGCGCAGTTACGGACCTTTTTTTACCGCTCTAATATAGTCGGTTTTGTGCCAGAAGCAGCCATTCTATAAACGTTACACTGGCCTATTATTGATCAATAATGCGACGACGCTCTTCGAATTCCTCTTTGTCGATCTCGCCCCGAGCAAGTCTCTCCTTGAGGATGTCGAGTGGCGTCTTTGTTGGCGGTTGATGGTGAGGACTGCCATGGCTCAGAACCCCAAGCCACCGCAACAAAAGCACGACCACTACCACCGCTACGGAAATGAACACAATCATCATGATTGGGCCAAGGAACCAGCCATGCCATCCGCCATTCATCATATGTGGCCCGTATCCTGTCCCTTGTTGTTGTGCGAGAACGGTGGAAGGCAATAGAGATACAATCCCCATACAAATCAGGTAATTAATAAATCGAGACATCAGATCAATCCTCGTTGTTATGTTTACTGAACCGGGAACCCGGCCCGCATATAGGTGACAATCTTCCAGATTTCGTCTCTGGTCAAAACATCTTTGAAAGCAGGCATTGCGGTTCCAAAGGCCGTGCCACCGTCGGAGATAGACCAAAGCAGGAACTCATCGACTGACATTGGCATCTCTATTAGGTTGGCAAGTAATGCCGGAGAAGGACTCAAGGACTTACCTCCTTCGCCATCCCCCATACCTTTGGCCCCATGACAGGATGCACAATTCTCCCGATAAAGGGCCCGCCCTTCACCGATGGTTTTAGCATCGGACGAAAAGGAATTCCGTGCACCGCGGTACGCAACAGGAATGCCTTCATGCATGAAGACCCTGTGTCGTTCCATCCTTTGTCGCATGCCTGGCCCCATTTTACCTGGCCCCCACATGTCGCGTTGCATCCAATTTGGGTCCCACATGTCCTGGCAACATAGCTGTGATTGAGTGCCAGGGGATTGGGCACTCGCGCTGTTGAGATTCAATACGAGTGTAACCACGATGGCTAGCGCCAGAACCCCGGAAATCCCTAGGACAGACTCGGCACTCACTTTCCTCATAACAGTTCTCCTTATTTCTTAACGCGCCCCGTGGTTATCTGAAGTAGTTCAAGCTCTTGCCACGCACGGCAAACGATCGGTCCGAGGACTTAATATGCTAACATATGTAAAGCTTCTGCATACTCATTTAGATATATACCACTACCAATCTTATCAGTTGATATCAGAATTTTTATTTTTACTTATCAGGCTTTTAGAAATGATCAGTAGAACGCCAAGAACAATGGCAATGTCAGCCACGTTGAAGGCAGGCCAATGCCAAGAGCGCCAATAGAAATCAAAAGAGTCGATAACGTAGCCTCTGAAAATCCTGTCAAACAGATTACCTGCAGCCCCACCAAGGATCAGGCTGTAAGCAAATGCTTCAGCTTTTTGATGGCTTTTACTAATCAGATAGATAAGCAAAATTGAGATGGCTGAAGCAGACCCAATAAACAAATAGCGCTGCCAGCCGCCAGCATTTGCCAGAAGTCCGAATGCGGCACCAGTGTTCCATACATGTACCCAGTTAAAGAAAGGTAATACAAAAACGGATTCGCCATAAACCAACGTCTGTTTAATCCACCATTTAGTCGCTTGGTCCAAGATTGCTATTAATGTGGAGATGGCTAACAAGGTATATGTTGAGACATTCATGAACATTATTTAGCCCTTAAGAGCTAAAATACGTCTAGCACCATTAAGCACGATGATCCCAGCGATGGTACCGATAATCAAATCCGGGTAATTAGTTCCAGTCCAGGCTACCAAGCCACCTGCAGTAATGACACCGATATTGACCAACACGTCATTTGCCGAGAAGATCCAACTTGCCTTCATATGCGCTCCACCTTCTCGATGTTTACTGATCATCAGCAGACAGGTGGTATTGGCAATTAATGCGATGAAAGCGATAATCATCATCATTTGCGATTCAGGTTCACTGCCGAATACAAAACGTCTCACCACCTCAGCAAGAACACCTATAGCCAATATTAGCTGGAGTAGGCCCGAAAGATGTGCCGCCCGTACCTGCATTTTTATACTATGTCCCACAGCATATAGGGCGAGGCCGTATACCGCTGCATCTGCAAAATTATCGAGTGACTCTCCAATCAGGCCGGTAGACTGCGCGATCAGGCCGGTGGTCATTTCGACAATAAACAACACTGCATTTATGCCAAGCAACCAACGGAGAGTGCGAGACTCTTGCGTAGTAGAGGCCGCTGAGCCCTCGACAGCATTGATTATTTCCGGATCGGCAGCAACGGTTTCCTGAATTGAAGCTCCTAGCCCCAAGGTTGTCAGTTTTTGGGTTATGGGCTCAATATCGCCATCGTGTATGATCTCCAATCGGCGATTTGATAGGTCGAAGGACAACATCTTAATGTTTTCAAGGCCACTTAGAGCCATTCGGATTATTCGCTCTTCAGATGGGCAGTCCATCTTCGGCACGGCAAAAACGCTGAACCATTTTCCGGATGCTTCTGAAAAGGATCTATCGGTTTCTGATGTTGAAGAATTGTTCATGACAATGATCTACTTGAGTACGATGATAAAATATTTAAAACTATAAAGTCGATATAAGGTCAAGAGTAAAAAATGGAAATCAGAAAAGGAGAAAGTTGATGCGCATTGGTCAGTTGGCAAAGCTCGTGGGGCTCGATACCCAGACGTTACGTTTTTATGAACAGAAAGGCTTGCTGCAACGGCCTCATCGACAGGAAAACGGATATCGTTATTATACTAGAGAGCATCATGATCAATTGGTTTTCATTCGTAGCTGTAGGGCATTGAACCTCTCACTGGCAGAGATTCAAAAACTACAAAACTATCAGAATTCTCCTAATCAACCTTGTGCTGAAATCAACACCTTACTCGAGGAACACATCTCTCAGGTACGATTGCAAATATCCTCTCTGCAAACGCTTGAAAAACAACTCGTCTCACTGAGAGCTACTTGCAACGACAACCGGAAAATTCAGGCTTGCGGGGTTCTTGCTGGAATCAGGGAAGTAAATATACAAGGGTAGCAATTTGAAATATTAGATGGACACTTAGATGGGGTGTAGGCTGTCCAAGATTTAAATCTCTACTTCTAAAAAAACAAAAGCCAGCGACGAGATCGTCGGACATTTCCATTAAACTTCCGCCTTGGGTCAAAATCTGCCCTTTTCACGCACTGAAAATGGAGTCCGCTATGTCTATCAATAACGGAAGTCTATTTTGAATTTTCAGATTTTCTGAAATAACGTCCGCTTTCGGGAATATACACGCTGATCGAAATTGGTCGGTGAAGGTCGGCTAAGGGCCGTTTTCGTATCTCTTCAGCAATTCGTAGCCACCTTTCTTCAATCCTCTTGGGATGGCTTTCTGGTGGCAACTTAGCCCGGTTATGGGCGACAAACTGTTCATGGTTCAGCTCAAAGGCCTTGGGCATTAGAAAACTTATAGCAAATCAACACGGCGGAGGCTCTCTGTTCCGTATATGCAGCCCATATCCTGCAAAAGATCCGATCCTTTGTCTCCTGATAACTATGACAAGCAAGGGCGCTTGCGTGAACCTTTACGGCAATATTCCATTCGCTGGGGGCGGTGTTATCCTTAAAGCTCTAAAGCTCCCCTGTTGACCCTGTATCAAAGAGATAGGCATATCCACCAGAGAGGCCATGCATTGTGACCGAGGTTTTTTTGAAGGGGTGGCTATGCCCAAAGCAAGTGAAGCTGAAGCGGAGAAGTCGAAGCGCAATTGGTCGCGGGTATTTTATTGTTTTTTCTAGTGCCATTTGTCCCGTGAGAGGTCCTTTGGCTTCTAATTTGGGTCAGTTGCTCTTTGACGGATATTGAAATAAACGAGAGTCGGCATTTGTTGGCAGAGAGGCCCACAAAAAAGAAAAGCCGCCAAATGATGCTTGGCGGCTGATGGTTGGCTCTATTAACGCTCCTACGGTGATATAAACGCATATCTCTTCCGGGCCTTGTCGATCTTTTCTTCAAACAGATCCGGATCCGTTAAAAGGGAATGATTGATCAGCTTTTTGATTTCGTGCCCAACCTTGCCGAGATCGCTGTGATCAATGTCCAGCATGGACAGGTAGGAAACCGTAAGCCCTACTAGTTGCCCTTTCAAAAGCTCCGCATGTTCGGAGCGGATAACCTCCTTTACAAGGGCAGGGGAGGCATTGCAGGCCATTTCAAATAGGTCTGACTGTAATTCCCTTGCAATATCATCCCAGAGCTGCGTATTTGGCCAGCGCGCGCGGTTCTGGTCTGTTGTGGGGACGCAATAGCGAATGGAGCGCAAGGTCCATTGAATAAGATCCCCCAGCTTGTCATCCAGATCCTCCCATTTGCGGATATTCCATTTCTCTTTCAGCAGCTTTTTGCCTGCCCGGAGTTCAATCCGCCACACCTGAGAGGTGGCGCGATTATCCGGACTTAGAAGAGGAAGGCCCGCCTCCCGGCGATTAGCGTTCCAGATTTCCCACCATTCCTTTTTCTTCTTGGCGATCACGTCCGCCCGCTTGTCATAGATGGCAACCTGCCGTCCTGGCATCTTGCCAATGCGAACGCCGGTCAATCGACCAGAGCGGCCATAGGTTTCCATGTCGTGATTTTCCGTCCGGCTGCAATTGGAATGCATCACGAAACCGGAAGGATCCAAAACAAAGTCCGGATCAAAGAAATCCAAGCAATAATCAACCCGGCTGATGCTTTCCGCCCCCTCATGGTAGGGAATGCCAACGGCTTCCATAAATGCAAACAGCTTTGCCCGAACGCCGCCAAGTCCATAAAGGGCCAAGGCGAGGGATTTGACGGACACTTTAACGCCCCAAGGATCTTTGTTGATGCCCGGCTGTTTAAAGAACCATGTGGCTCCGTCCGGGCCTGTATCGACCCGATACGTGTAGCCGCCAAGGCCGCCGCTGTCGGCCACATGCATTTTGGCACCGCCCCGTTCAAATAACTGCGGCTCTCGTGTGGCGGCAGCGATTTCCTTTAGACCGCTGAGATTGGCGGCAAAGTCTGCGGGAATGTGCGTTTCAAAAGCAACGTCGAGGCCATCAAAGCCCATATGTACAATATTCTTCATGATTTACTCCTGTTTGCGCGGTCGTATTTCTGGAGGGGGGTGTTACAAATCCCCCCCTCCTTGCACCAACGGCGCTATTTCTGTTTTCAATGTTTGGATAAAGAAGCATCCCGTTGGGATGCGGTTGTTTGTGGTTGCGCGTAACCGCGCAACGGATGGCGAATTGGGTTTTGGGGTCGGGAAGGGGATCCGAGTTTCAATCAGAGCCGTTTCCGTTTGTCGAAAGGTGGGTGGGGAGTATGAACGGCGATGCCGCCCATACTCCCGGCCTTCCGGCCCCAAAATGCCTTGCGGTATCGCCAAACCCGCAAGGCCAAAACTTAAATCTTGACCGTTTGAGAGGTGTTGCTGATGATCCGGGCTTCAATCCACACCACCAGATCCTTTTAGCGGTAGCGGATAGAGCGGGAAGAGACTTTCACGTAGCTTGGCCCGCCGCCGCGAAGCCGCCAGTTCTGCAATGCCCGCATGGTGTATCCCATAAAGGCAGCGGCTTCCTTTTCTGTTAGAAGCCGATCCGGATGTTGTGATGTGTTTTCTGTCGTCTGCATTTGATTTCCTTTCATTCAAATCGTTTCGATGAAGGAAATGTGCAGGCAGATGGATGGTAAATAAATTGGTATAAAAAGAGGGTTAATTTATATTTTTTACCAGCTCCGTTATGAGCCTATTTCTTTTTAAAAACGGGGCTGATGGTCTTGCGAATAATCTGATCTCCGAGGCCTTTGGTTTGCTCGCTTTCGTCTGGATAATGGCGGAGAATCCATTCCCGGATCAGATCGCAATGAGAGTGCATTGAATTTCCCCGATTGATTTTGCCTTCCTGATCCAAAGCTTCAAATGCTGTCAGAATCTGATCCTTGCGAGAAGGGCGTCCGGGAGAGGCTTTTGGGGCTGGATCAGGTGAGGGAGCTTTGGAAATCCAATTAATGGGGATCAGGCGAATTGCATCCATGCGCAGGCCGTTTGTTGACAGGCTGTCTTTGCTCCAGTCGTTAAAGCTGCTCCAAAGTTCTTCCGGGACCTCTTGTGCCTGATCAGAGGCCTTTCGGGGGTAATCGTAGCCATAAGCCAGTACTTTGCGGGCTTTCAGGGCTCGAAACATTTCCGTCTGAATGCTTTCCTTTATTTTGCGAATTTTGGCAAAAGGGGATTGAGCATCTTTAAGACCATCCGCCAATTTCTGGAATCTATCTTCATCAGATTGAATGGCTTCAAGGGCAACCTGCATAAGAGCTGGGACGGCTACTTCCTGTTCCAAAACTTGCAGACGAGCAATCTTGTCTTTACGTCCAAAGCGATAAAGGGCCTTTGGCAGGGGAATAGCCTTATTCCAGATATCGTTGGGCGTCATACGTACGGACCTTTCAAAAAAAGATGAAGTAACTGGCGTAATCCTACCTTATGGGTTTTAAGTCGCAAAGAGTCACCCGCGATAAGAGAGGAACAAAATTCCCTACGTGATGTTCATCTGGCACACGTAAAGGCCGAGGGAAAGAACGTTCAAAAACGTAAAGTTCAAAAGCCGTACGTTTGAACTTGAAATCGGGGATATAAACAGATCTGGAAATTGAAGGGACAAATCCATATTTGTAAAACATGAAATGGTCCATTCAAACCCGCTGGGTTTATTTTGCAACCGTCATAACATGGTGTTCTATTGTTTATTGGCTTTTTGAGCCGAGCTTTTGGATTTCGGTTAGCCTGTTTGCCTTTTTTGCCATTCTTATGAAATTTCACACCGATTTTGAGGAAGGGCAGAAGCAGACGGGCAATGCAGGTTAGCCTTTAACGCCCATCAGCTTCGCAATCTCCTCGGACACCTTATCCGCAGATGCCTGAACCGGATCATCTGCCAAATGGGCGTAGCGGGCCGTGTTCCCCTTCAGAGCCTATGGCACAGAATAGGTGTTGTGAACATGTGAGTG
>JAEPMY010000010.1 GCA_017643685.1 Sneathiella sp. | reverse complement strand
TCCACGAAAAGTATCATTTGCTGCTGACGCCCGCCCTTGCGGTGACGGCGTTTAAGGCGGGAACAATGGCGCCAGAACATGACCCAGTTATGCCAGTAGACGGAAACTGGGTGGATTGGACGCCTTATTCCTATCCATTTAATTTAACGCAACAACCAGCTTGTTCTGTGCCTTGCGGGCTTTCTTCAGAAGGTTTGCCAATTGGGTTGCAGATCGTCGGGCCGATGCATCAGGATCAGTTGGTTCTGCGGGCCGCGGCGGCATTTGAGAAATTGTCCCCCGTAACGGGTAAACGCCCGGATTTGTCTAACCTACTTAAATAAGGGTGTTCCCGTGTACGAGTTATTTTCCACTCAACAAATGTATGCCGCAGACGCCGCCGCCATGGAGGCGGGGATTGCGGGGTTGAAATTGATGGAAAATGCAGGGCGCGGGATCACTGACCAAATCCTCAAACGCTATTCACAAGCGTCCGTGCTGATTTTATGTGGTCCCGGCAATAATGGCGGGGATGGTTATGTTGCGGCGCGCCTGCTGTCCAAGGCGGGTTGGGATGTGCGGGTTCTGGTCTTTGGCGATCCAGAAGATCTAACCGGCGATGCCGCTTCCATGTATGGGGTGTACCGAGGGGATGTGGCGCCGCTTACAGGTGCTACTGACTATAACGGAGAGGCAATTGTTATAGATGCCGTCTTTGGAGCTGGTTTTCGCGGCGACTTGCCAGAGCCAGTTGCGACTTTGCTGGGGAAAGCCAAAAAGGAAGGCGCAACGATTATTGCCGTTGATGTACCAAGTGGCGTCAACGGCACCAGCGGAGAAGTCTCTCAAGGTGCAGTGGTTTCTGATTTAACCGTTACCTTTTTTCGGGCGAAAATCGGTCACTATCTATTGCCCGCCCGTGAATATGTGGGGGAGCTGTCCGTTATAGATATCGGTATCCCGGAAGATGTTCTTGATGATCTGGATATCCGTGTTCTCAAAAATGACCCGTCGCTTTGGTGGGATCAAATGGCAGCCCCGCAAATGTCCGGTCATAAATACGCACGCGGACATCTGGCGATTAACGGCGGTGGTGTCAGTTCAACGGGTGCGGCGCGGATTGCAGCCCGCGCAGGGCTGCGCGCCGGGGCAGGGGCGGTGACTGTTGTCAGTCCTCCCGCCGCGTTGATGGTTTATAGCACCGCTCTTGAGGCGGTGATGGTCACTAAAATGGATGACGCTGGTCAGTTTGAAGACTGGCTTCGGTCGAAACGTATTGGAGCTGTTTTGATCGGTCCGGCCAATGGCGTAACAGAGCGAACGCGTGAATATGTGCTGGCGGCGCTACAAACACCTGCCGTTGTTATTTTGGATGCTGATGCGCTCACCGTTTTTCAGGATGATCCGGAAACATTATTTGAGGCGATTGCAGATAAAAAATCCGGTGAGGTGATCCTGACGCCCCATGAGGCGGAATTTGCCCGTCTGTTTAATGTGACCGGAAGCCATCTGGAAAAATGTAGAAAAGCCGCAAAAATGTCGGGGGCGGTCACTTTATTGAAAGGGGCGACCACAGTTATTGCCTCTCCATCAGGTGATGCGGTGCTGAATGTCAACGCGCCGCCATGGCTTGCAACCGCGGGGTCAGGTGACGCGCTCGCCGGTCTTATCGGAGGGCTGTCTTTATCCGGGGCCTCTGCATTTTTGGCAGTTTCCTGTGCGGTTTGGGTGCATGGAGAGGCTGGAAATCTGTTTGGGCGCGGATTGATCGCCGAAGATATTGAAGCCAAAATTCCCGAAATTTTTCAGAAACTTGATGCTAAATGTGCGTAAATTTTGCAGGAGTTTACCAGTAATTCTACTGTAAAGGGTTTATTTACTTTTTCCTTTTATATTCCAATAGATTGAAGGGGATTGTAAAGGATCAGGTACAATATCATGTTTAGACGCACCAATCTCAAAGAGAAAATTGCCTGCGGCGCAGTATACTGCCGCGACATGCGCGTAAATGCCCGTGAAGAAGCCCGTGTTATCAGCATCACGGATGACGATCAGGGTATCCCCCATGTCAGGTTTGAGAAAACTCTGATCTGTAGCAGCAAGAAAGATCCGCAAGGAATTAGATTGTTGGCACTGGATGCTTTCGCCAAGGACTTTCACGTCGCGTAATACATCATCCCCTTTATGATATTGCAGATTAAGCGCCTTCTAAGTGAGATGGGCGCTTTTTTATTGCGCAGTCAAAAGCCCTGTTTTCAGGGTTTTTTTCAATAAAAATGCTTTTTTATTCAAAAGTTGCCAGAAATACTCTAGGCATAGCTGGAAATCATGTGCTATAGACGCCGCTTCATGACGATGTGGTGACGCATTTGATGATTATTTCGCTGCTCATAGGCAGTGATATTCTTATACGCGGGTATGGCGGAATTGGTAGACGCGCTGGTTTTAGGTACCAGTACCTTTGGTGTGGGGGTTCGACTCCCTCTACCCGCACCATAATTCAGGCAATCGGCTCACATGCTGCTTGCTATTTAAATACGAACTTTAACTAAAATGACGGGCGATCGTTCATGCAGGTTACACAAACGAGCTCTGAAGGGCTGAAACGGGATTTTACAGTTGTCGTTGAGGCCGCTGATATCGACTCCAAAGTTACAGAAAAACTGACTACAGTTGGTGAACAGGTAAAACTGCCAGGTTTCCGTCCAGGTAAAGTCCCTATGGCCATTCTGCGTCAGCGCTTTGGCGGTCAGGTAATGGGCGAAGTCCTTGAGGAAGTTGTCAACGAAAGCAGCCAGAAAGCTCTGAATGACAACGAACTGCGTCCTGCACAGCAGCCGAAAATTGAAATCACTAAATTCGAAGAGGGTTCCGATCTGGAATTCACTATCGAAGTTGAAGTGATGCCAGAGTTCACACCGATGGACTTCTCCAAGCTGAAAATCGAAAAACTTGCTGCTGACGTTGAAGACGAAAAAGTTGACGAAGCCGTTCAACAGATCGCTGCTTCTCAGAAAAACTTCAAGAAAGTTGCCCGTAACCGTAAAGCCAAAGCTGGCGACGCAGTTCTGATGGACTTCGTTGGTAAAGTTGACGGTGAAGCTTTCGAAGGCGGTAGCGCAGAAGGTCACCAGCTTGAACTCGGCTCTGGTCAGTTTATCCCAGGCTTTGAAGATCAGCTGATCGGCCAAAAAGGCGGTGAAGAAGTTGAAGTGAACGTGACTTTCCCAGAAAACTACGGTGCAGAGCACCTTGCTGGTAAAGAAGCTGTTTTCGAAGTGAAAATTCACGAAGTTCAGGAAGCTGCAGAAGTAGAAGTTGATGACGAGTTTGCTAAGAAACTTGGCCTTGACGATCTGGCAGCACTGAAAGACGCGGTTCGCGGTCGTATCGAAGAAGATTACAACCAGCTGTCCCGTCAGACACTGAAACGTAACATGCTTGACGCACTTGCAGATGGTCATGATTTCGAAGTTCCTCCAGGAATGAAACAGGCTGAGTTCGACAGCATCTGGAAACAGTTCCAGGAAGAGCTCGAGCGCTCCGGTGAGAAGTTGGAAGACCAGGATCAGAGCGAAGACGAACTGAAAGCAGAATATGACAGCATTGCTGAGCGCCGTGTGCGTCTTGGTCTGCTGCTTGCAGAAGTTGGTCGTCTGAACAATATCGAAGTCACAACCGAAGAAGTTCAGCAGGCAATGCTGGCTCAGGCGCGTAACTTCCCAGGTCAGGAACAGCAAATCTTCCAGATGTTCCAGCAGAACCCTGAAATGCAGAACAATCTGCGTGCCCCAATCTTCGAAGACAAAGTTATCGATTTCATTGCTGAACTCGCTGACGTGACTGAGAAGAAAGTCTCCTTCGAAGAGCTGACTGCAGACCCAGATGAGGCACCTGCAGAGAAGCCTAAGAAGAAAGCGGCACCAAAGAAGAAAGCAGCTGCTAAAAAAGACGGAGAAGAGGCTCCTAAGAAAAAAGCCGCTCCGAAGAAAAAAGCAGCAGCTAAGAAAAAAGACGACTAATCCAACCGGATTTGAGAATTAAAAAGGCGGCCGTCATCTGACCCGGTTAGGGAAAGAGACGGCCGCCTTTTTTGATGAATGCACATAAATAAAATAATGTGCGTTTTAGGGTGGTAATTTTCCAATTCATATGCACATTGGAAAGACGACAAAATAAATTGAGGAAAACACGATGGCTGATGCGATTGATACTTATATGAATACTCTCGTTCCGATGGTGGTTGAGCAAACTGCCCGCGGCGAGCGTTCATATGATATTTATTCTCGCCTATTGAAAGAGCGTATTATCTTTGTGACCGGGCAGGTTCACGATGGCATGGCCAGCCTCATTACTGCGCAGCTTCTGTTTCTTGAGGCTGAAAACCCAAACAAGCCAATCAATATGTATATCAATAGCCCGGGTGGCGTTGTGACATCTGGTTTGGCGATGTATGACACCATGCAGTATATCAAGCCGGAAATTTCTACAGTTTGTGTAGGGCAGGCGGCATCCATGGGATCATTCCTGCTAACAGCAGGAACAAAAGGTCAGCGTTTTGCACTTCCAAATGCACGTGTCATGATCCACCAGCCATCTGGCGGTGCGCAAGGTCAGGCAACAGACATTGAAATTCAGGCAAAAGAAATCCTGAAAATCCGGGCGCGTCTGAATGATCTTTATGTTCATCACACAGGGCAGCCTTTGGAAGTCATTGAACGGTCAATGGAGCGCGATAATTTCATGACTGCTGATGAGGCGAAAAGTTTTGGCCTGATCGACGAGGTTGTGTCCAAGCGTCCAGACGCAGGTGACGACAAGGATAGCAAGTCCAAAACTGACTGATTGATTCAATTTTATGAATGATTTGGGCGGGCGGCGGATCTATTTCGCCGCCCGCTTGCGTTGTTAACGGATTATTGATAGCAAAAGGGTATAAAAAGAAGCCTTGGGCGTTGAAATCCGGCTGTATGCATACGACGTAAAACAACATATGAACATTATTGTTGTCGGTCCGTCGGTCGATGGCTAATATGGAAAGTCCAACGAAATATTGGAGTGTCTATGACCAAATTAAGTGGCGGAGATTCAAAAAACACCCTGTATTGCTCCTTCTGCGGCAAAAGCCAGCATGAAGTACGCAAACTGATCGCAGGGCCGACAGTATTCATCTGTGATGAATGCGTCGAACTCTGCATGGATATCATCCGCGAAGAACATAAAAGCACCCTCGTCAAATCAAGTGACGGCGTTCCGACACCATTGGAAATTAGTGATGTGCTGAATGACTACGTGATCGGTCAGAAGCACGCGAAGAAGGTCCTATCTGTAGCGGTGCATAACCACTATAAGCGCCTTCACCACGGATCTAAGTCTGATGATGTGGAATTGGCAAAATCCAATATTCTGCTGATCGGTCCAACCGGTTGCGGTAAGACGCTTCTGGCACAGACATTGGCACGTATTCTGGATGTTCCTTTCACAATGGCAGATGCGACGACCCTGACCGAAGCCGGTTATGTGGGTGAGGATGTCGAAAACATTATCCTCAAGCTCCTTCAAGCTGCTGAATATAATGTCGAGCGGGCGCAGCGCGGTATCGTCTATATTGACGAGGTGGATAAAATCAGCCGTAAGTCTGACAATCCATCCATCACACGTGATGTCTCCGGTGAGGGCGTTCAGCAGGCATTGCTGAAAATCATGGAAGGCACCGTTGCTTCCGTTCCGCCGCAAGGTGGCCGTAAGCATCCACAGCAGGAATTCCTGCAGGTGGACACAACGAACATTCTGTTCATTTGTGGTGGTGCGTTTGCGGGACTGGATAAAATTATCGCCTCTCGCGGACGGGATACCTCCATCGGTTTCGGTGCTGATGTGCAGTCAGAAGATGATCGTAAAACAGGTGAGCTCCTTAAAGGAGTTGAGCCTGACGATTTGACTAAGTTCGGTATGATCCCAGAATTCGTCGGCCGTTTGCCAGTTCTTGCCACATTGGAAGATCTGGATGTGGATGCTCTTGTTGAGATCCTGACAGCGCCGAAGAATGCACTGGTGAAGCAGTATCAGCGTCTCTTCGAAATGGAAGAAGTGAAACTGAACTTCACAGATGATGCTCTGACGGCAATCGCGAAAAAGGCGATTGAACGTAAGACAGGTGCTCGTGGTCTGCGCTCTATCCTTGAAGCAATTCTTCTTGACCCTATGTATGATCTCCCGACTCTTGAAGGAGTTGAAGAGATTGTCATTAATGGAGACGTTGTTGAAGGTGAGGGGCAGCCGCTCTATATCTATGCTGACCGCAAAGAAGCAAGCGGCGACAGCGCGTAATAGTATTATATCGAGACGCCGGTAATGGCGTCTCGACCTTTCCAAAAAATTAGGGCCGGCGGGTTGCATGCGTGATTTCCGCCTGTGGCGTCGGTCTAATAGGCTTATTCGATGATCGAGACACCACAAACTCAGGTTTTTCCAGTCCTTCCGCTGAGAGATATTGTTGTCTTTCCGCATATGATTGTCCCATTGTTCGTCGGACGTGATAAATCCGTTCGCGCGCTTGAAGATGTTATGCAGGACGATAAACAGATCCTTCTTGTTGCCCAAAAGAATGCCAGCCAGGATGATCCGGGTGAAGACGACATTCATCGGGTCGGAACCATTGCATCTGTTTTGCAGCTTTTGAAACTTCCTGACGGAACTGTGAAAGTTCTGGTTGAAGGTGTCGAGCGTGCAAAGATTGCTGACTTTATCGACAACGAAGATTTTTTCCAGGTTCAGGCTGAATTGATCGAAGAGAAAGATCAGGAAAGCCCGGAATTGGAAGCTTTGGCACGTTCCGTTATCACTCAGTTTGAACAATATGTGAAACTGAACCGCAAGGTGCCACCTGAGGTTCTGGTTTCACTTAATCAGATTGATGAGCCGTCTAAACTTGCTGATACAATGGCGTCTCATATGGCGCTTAAGATCACCGAGAAGCAGGAACTCCTCGAAATTGATAACGCGGCGGAGCGTCTCGAGCGTGTTTACAGCTTGATGGAAGATGAAATCGGCGTTCTGCAGGTTGAGAAGAAAATTCGCAGCCGCGTGAAGCGCCAGATGGAGAAAACTCAGCGCGAATATTATCTGAATGAGCAAATGAAAGCCATTCAGAAGGAGCTGGGTGAAGGGGAAGATGGCAAGGATGAGCTGTCGGAACTGGAAGAGAAAATCTCCAAAACCAAACTGACAAAAGAGGCAGAAGAGAAATGCCAGCAGGAGCTTAAAAAGCTTCGGAGCATGAGCCCAATGTCAGCGGAAGCGACAGTTGTTCGGAACTACCTTGATTGGTTGCTAACCATTCCTTGGGGCAAACGGACCCGGGTTAAGAAAGACCTGAATAACGCGGAAGCTATTCTCAATGATGATCATTACGGTCTTGAGAAAGTCAAAGAGCGTATTTTGGAATATCTTGCCGTTCAGCAGCGTGTTCGCAAAAATCAGGGTTCTATTCTTTGCCTCGTTGGCCCTCCTGGTGTTGGTAAAACATCTCTTGGTCAGTCTGTTGCGAAAGCAACAGGGCGTAATTTCGTACGCGTGGCACTGGGCGGCGTTCGTGACGAAGCGGAAATCCGTGGTCACCGCCGGACTTATATTGGCTCCATGCCTGGTAAGGTCATTCAGTCCATGAAGAAGGCAAAATCCATTAACCCACTGTTTCTGTTCGATGAAATCGACAAACTGGGTAATGATTTCCGTGGTGATCCGTCTTCTGCACTTCTTGAGGTGCTGGATCCAGAGCAAAACACTCACTTTGCAGATCATTATCTGGAAGTGGAGTATGATTTGTCTGAAGTGATGTTCATTTGTACTGCGAACTCCCTGAATATGCCGGGACCGCTTCGTGATCGTATGGAAATCATCCAGCTTTCTGGCTACACCGAAGATGAAAAGGTGGAAATCGCCAAACGTCACTTGGTTGAGAAGCAGGTCAAAAACCACGGTCTGAAAAAAGACGAATGGTCCATTACAGATGAAGCAATCCGTGATTTGATCCGTTATTACTGCCGTGAAGCTGGTGTTCGTAATCTTGAGCGCGAACTTGCCAAGCTGGCCCGTAAAGCCGTGAAAGAAATTGTCACTGGTGAAGCCAAAACAATTACGGTTACTCCTGAAAATCTGGAAGATTATGCGGGCGTCCGTCGTCATCGCTTCGGTGAAGTTGAAGAAGACGATCAGGTTGGCATGGTAACAGGTCTGGCTTGGACCGAAGTTGGCGGTGAACTTCTCAACATTGAATCTGTGAAACTCTATGGTAAAGGCCAGATGAAAATCACAGGTAAGCTTGGTGAAGTGATGCAGGAATCAATTCAGGCGGCGAAAAGCTTTGTTCAGTCTCGTTGCTTGGAGATGGGAATCAAACCAACTGATTTTGATCGTCACGACATTCACGTTCACGTTCCAGAAGGGGCGACACCAAAAGACGGTCCGTCCGCTGGTACGGCGATGGTCACATCCATAATTTCTGTGCTGACAAATATTCCAGTGCATAAAGATGTCGCGATGACAGGTGAGGTGACACTTCGGGGCCGTGTTCTGCCAATTGGCGGTTTGAAAGAAAAATTGTTGGCAGCACTTCGCGGTGGGATCAAAACTGTCCTGATTCCGAAAGAGAATGAAAAGGACTTGGCAGAGATTCCCGATAACGTGAAAGAAGGGCTTAAAATTATACCTGTTTCCGACGTGGAAGAGGTGTTGAAAATCGCTCTTACCAAGCCGTTGGAGCCACTTGACTGGAGTGAAGAGCGCATTGCGCAGGAGCTCGCAAGTGCAGCATCACGCCAAAATGTATCTGGTGGAGTGACAACTCACTAAAATTTATCCAAAACTGTCCGTAATGCGCAGAAAAGCTGGGGATAACCTTAATTTTCCCTTTGACCATGCCGAATGTGGTCTCTAGTATTCTCTGGTCTTTTGTTGGACATATTTTGGAATTTTAAAAATGTGTTATCCTAACTTGAAGGGGGCTTATAGTGAATAAGAACGATCTCGTGAACGCCGTAACTGGTGCTGGTCTGAGCAAAGCTGATGCTGCAAAAGCTGTTGATGCTGTATTGGACGCGGTAACAGGCGCACTTTCTAGCGGCGACGATGTTCGCCTCGTTGGCTTTGGCACTTTCAGCGTGTCTGAACGTAAAGCCTCTGAGGGTCGTAACCCACGCACCGGCGAAACAATTCAGATTCCAGCTTCTAAGCAGCCAAAATTCAAGGCTGGTAAAGCTCTGAAGGACGCAGTAAACGGCTAATTTATATAAGCTTTTTACGAATTCTGCGGGTCAGACCAAAAAAAATGGTCTGGCCCGTTTTTTTTACTTCCCTTCTGAAAAATACCCTGTTATACACTGCCTCGCAACGACGCGAACGGGTGATTAGCTCAGCTGGTTAGAGCACTTCGTTTACACCGAAGGGGTCGGGAGTTCGAATCTCTCATCACCCACCATCGTTCCTCAAAAGGCCCGCCTCTGGCGGGCTTTTTTGCGTTTGGGACTAAGGTGATTATTCACTGCCTTATTCGGGTCGCGTGTGCCCTATATGTATTCTCTCCCTCCTGTCATACCTCTTGGAGGACAGGAGGAGGGGTGTTGTTTATCGACGCTATTTCTTCCTCTTTTCTAGCAGTCTTCCATGACCAACTTTTGACAGTCTGATGACGGTGTTTTGGAGGGATATTTCGTTGGCGGTTTCGGGGGTGATTTCTACTCCCATCATAGGGAGGCTCGTGACAGGTCTGCGAGGGAGGAAATGGAGCCGTGAATTAGAGGCTCTATTTTGAATCAGATGAGACACCCATATCAGAAATATAAAATTATTTCTATTTATAAGATATTGATTTTATTAGATTAATGTGAGTGTTTTTGAATCTGGTTTGGGCGAATATCGCGACCAGATTCAATTTTTTGAATCTCAAAATTACAAAAACTAACGGCCCCCAATGACAGTTCTTTTAAAAAAACTGGGGCAGGGGGTGAAAATGAGCTGATTTTTCAAACTTTTTTCGCCTCCTAAATGGCGGTTTTCCTCACCTTTTTTAAGAATGCGAAAAAAAATGAAAAAAAAGCATTTATGTTGCTTGACAGTTTGGGGCTCCTCCAATAAAACACGGCCTCACAGCGGGGGTGTAGCTCAGTTGGTTAGAGCGCCGGCCTGTCACGCCGGAGGCCGCGGGTTCGAGTCCCGTCACTCCCGCCACTTACTAAAGTGGCTCCCCCGCTGACCCTTCCTAAAGAAAACAAAATTAATAAGAAATTAAGGCTGTTTCCCTATACCATTGCGGAATAGTTACGGTTAAAAAAAATGGCGAAATTAGGTTGCTAATTGGCTTTTTTTCCGTATAACCCAACAGTATAATGCAGTTGTACTGAGCTAAAGGGAATAGCGCTATCCGGTCATCCTCTTACGATTAGGGGGCGCTATAATCGATAAGATGGAAGCATTGCTACTTGAATACCTGCCCATTTTGATCTTTCTGGGTGTCGCAGGCGCGCTAGCCACTATTATGATTGTGGCCTCTATGATCGTCGCGAGACAGCATCCGGACGCAGAGAAACTTTCCCCTTACGAATGTGGTTTTGAACCATTTGATGATGCACGTAATCAATTTGATGTGCGCTTCTATCTGGTTGCAATTCTATTCATCATCTTTGACCTTGAGGTAGCGTTCCTCTTCCCATGGGCCGTGTCCCTGGGTGATATCGGAATGTTTGGCTTCTGGTCCATGATGGTGTTCCTCGGAATTCTGACTATCGGTTTTGTTTATGAATGGAAGAAGGGAGCCCTGGAATGGGAGTAAATCCTTCAAGCGTGCCTGAGGCCGCAAACGGCATCGAGCTCGGTGGTGAGCAGGATGAGTTCTTCCGCGGTATCAGCCAGGAGCTGGACGATAAAGGCTTTGTCGTTACGCAGGTGGATAAACTTGTAAACTGGGCGCGGACCGGGTCCTTGTGGCCAATGACATTTGGTCTGGCTTGTTGTGCTGTTGAAATGATGCACGCATGGCAGCCTCGTTACGACATGGAACGATTGGGCGTTGTGCCGCGTGGTTCACCGCGTCAGTCCGACGTCATGATCGTCGCGGGTACGCTGACCAATAAAATGGCGCCAGCCCTCCGCAAAGTTTACGACCAGATGGCAGAGCCACGTTACGTGATCTCCATGGGGTCTTGTGCAAATGGTGGTGGTTATTACCACTACTCCTATTCTGTAGTTCGTGGCTGTGACCGGATTGTTCCGGTTGATGTTTACGTACCAGGATGCCCTCCAACAGCCGAAGCACTGGTTTACGGAATCTTCCAACTTCAGAAGAAGATCCGTCGGACCGGGACATTCGTCAGATAGCAACGGTGATCGGACGTCATAATGGATAATGCTCTCAAAGAATTGGCAGCCCATATCAAGGCTGAGCTAGGCGAGGACATCACAGATACAAACATCGCACATGGTGAGTTGTTTGTAGGTGTAAAGGCAGACGGGATTAAAAAAGTTCTGACTTTCCTCCGTGATGATTCAAGCTGCAAATTTCAGGTGCTGAGTGATATCTGCGGTGTGGACTATCCAGAACGCGCACAGCGTTTTGATGTTGTCTACAACCTGCTGAGCCTCAAGCACAATCAGCGGATCACGCTGAAAGTCCAGACAGACCCACGGACACCTGTTGATAGTGCCGTTTCTGTCTATCCTGCGGCCAATTGGTTCGAGCGGGAAGCTTGGGACATGTATGGTATCATGTTCAAAGGCCATCCTGATCTTCGCCGGATGCTAACCGACTATGGTTTTGATGGTCATCCGCTGCGTAAAGATTTCCCACTGACCGGTTATGTGGAAGTTCGCTACAGCGAAGAAGAGAAACGCGTGGTTTATGAGCCAGTGTCTCTTACGCAGGAATTCCGTAAATTCGATTTCCAAAGCCCTTGGGAAGGCGTTGAATACGTCCTCCCTGGTGATGAAAAAGCGACGGAGCAGGGCTGATGGCAGAAGTTGAAATTAAAAACTATACCCTGAACTTTGGACCGCAGCACCCTGCGGCTCACGGCGTTCTGCGTATGGTGCTTGAGCTGGACGGTGAGCTGGTAGAGCGGGTTGATTCACATATTGGCCTTCTGCACCGCGGTACTGAAAAGCTGATCGAAAATAAAACCTACATGCAGGCGATGCCGTATTTTGACCGGCTCGACTATTCCGCACCAATGGCGCAGGAGCATGGGTTTGTTCTGGCGGCAGAAAAACTGATTGGCTGCGAGGTTCCGCGCCGGGCTCAGTTTATTCGCGTTCTTTACGCGGAAATCTCTCGTCTGATGAATCACTTGATGAACGTTTGTGCGCAGGCCATGGACGTTGGTGCGACGACACCAATGCTTTGGGGCTTTGTTGAGCGTGAAACTCTCATGGAATTCTATGAGCGGGTTTGCGGTGCGCGGATGCACGCAGCTTACTTCCGCGTTGGCGGTGTTCATCAGGACCTACCAGAAGGTCTGGAAGATGACATCCGCACTTTCATCAAAGAATTTCCAAAAGTTCTCGACGATATCTCCACACTGCTGACTGAAAACCGAATTTTCAAGCAGCGGAACGTTGATATTGGTGTGGTTACACAGGAAGAGGCGATGGCCTGGGGCTTCTCCGGCGTTATGCTGCGCTCTACCGGTCTGCCATGGGATATCCGTAAAGCTCAGCCGTATGATGTATATGGTGAGTTGGACTTTGATATTCCGGTTGGTCTGAACGGTGACTGTTTTGACCGTTACCTGATGCGTATGGAAGAAATGCGCCAGTCCATGAAAATCATGGAGCAGTGTCTGGACAACATGCCGGAAGGCCCAGTTCTGTCTGAGGATCCGAAAGTGGCACCGCCACGCCGGACCGAGATGAAAACCTCCATGGAAGCGCTCATCAACCACTTTAAACACTACACCGAAGGTGTTCGTGTGCCAGCCGGTGAAACATACACCGCGATTGAGGCGCCAAAAGGTGAGTTTGGTGTGTATCTGGTTTCTGACGGATCCAGCAAACCTTATCGCTGTAAAATTCGCGCACCTGGATTTGCCCACTTGCAGGGAATGGATTTCCTGACACGTGGTCATATGTTGGCTGACGCGTCTGCGATCCTAGGTAGTTTGGATATTGTGTTCGGTGAGGTGGATCGATGAGTCAGGTTATTACGACGG
Source organism: Sneathiella sp. (assembly GCA_017643685.1). Classification (GTDB taxonomy): domain Bacteria; phylum Pseudomonadota; class Alphaproteobacteria; order Sneathiellales; family Sneathiellaceae; genus Sneathiella. The sequence goes on along the minus strand of JAEPMY010000010.1, from coordinate 36,466 downwards.
GTAAGGCATTCGAATTTACCCCTGAAAACAAAGAGAAAGCAGCCGTCTTTATTGCGAAATATCCAGAAGGCCGTCAGCAAAGTGCTGTTATGCCTCTGTTGGATCTGGCGCAGCGGCAGAACGAAAACTGGCTTTCTAAAGAGTGCATTGAATATGTCGGTCAGTATCTGGGCGTGCCTTACATGCGCGTTCTGGAAGTGGCCTCTTTCTACACAATGTACAATCTGAAGCCTGTCGGGAAATACTTCCTGCAGCTTTGCCGGACCACACCATGCTGGCTGCGTGGCTGTGATGATCTGGTAAAAGTCTGTGAAGACAAGCTGGGTATTCATAACGGTGAAACATCCGAAGACGGCAAATTTACATTGCTGGAAGTTGAATGCCTTGGTGCTTGCGTTAATGCGCCTGTTGTTCAGGTGAATGACGATTTCTACGAAGATCTGAACGCCGAGAACTTCTCTGCTCTGCTGGATAAGCTGGCGAAAGATGAGGTTCCACCACATGGACCGCAGGTTGATCGTATCAACTCTGCACCTGTCGGTGGCCCAACAACTCTGCTAGAGAAAACGGGAGACGCCTGATGCTGAAAGACCAGGATCGTATTTTTACAAATCTGTATGGTCAGGACGACTGGCGTCTTGCGGGTGCAAAGCGTCGGGGCGTTTGGGACAATACCAAGAAGCTTCTTGAAATTGGCAATGATGAGATCATTGAGCAGATCAAAGGCAGTGGCCTTCGTGGTCGCGGCGGTGCGGGCTTCCCGACCGGCCTGAAATGGTCCTTTATGCCAAAAGAGTCTGATGGTCGTCCAAACTATCTGATCGTTAATGCCGACGAATCTGAGCCAGGAACCTGTAAAGACCGGGAGATCATGCGTTTTGATCCACACCGTCTTCTGGAAGGCTGTCTGGTTGCCGGCTTCGCCATGCGCGCGATTGCGGCTTATATCTATATCCGTGGTGAGTTTGTGAACGAAGCCATTCACCTGAATGAAGCCATTCAGGAAGCATATGCCGACGGTCTGATCGGTAAAAATGCCTGTGGCAGCGGATATGATTTCGATATCTACGTTCATCGCGGGGCCGGTGCCTATATTTGCGGTGAGGAAACAGCCCTGATCGAAAGCCTTGAAGGCAATAAAGGTCAGCCACGTCTGAAACCTCCGTTCCCTGCGAATGTTGGTGCATGGGGTTGCCCATCCACTGTAAACAACGTGGAAAGCATCGCGGTTGGTCCAGAAATTCTGCGTCGCGGCGCAGAGTGGTTTGCGGGTCTTGGCCGTCCTAACAATACAGGCACGAAGCTGTTCTGTATCTCCGGTCACGTAAACAATCCATGTAATGTGGAAGAAGAAATGGGCATTCCACTTCGCGAGCTGATCGAAAAGCACGCGGGTGGTGTTCGCGGCGGTTGGGACAACCTGCTTGCCATTATCCCGGGTGGATCTTCTGTTCCGCTTCTTCCGAAAAGCATTTGCGATGATGTCCTGATGGACTTTGACAGCCTGCGAGAGGTTCAAAGTGGCCTTGGTACGGCGGCTGTCATTGTGATGGACAAATCCACAGATGTGATTGCCGCGATTGAGCGTCTCTCGCACTTCTATAAGCATGAAAGCTGCGGTCAGTGTACCCCATGCCGTGAGGGTACAGGCTGGATGTGGCGTGTGATGCAACGTTTGGTCACTGGCGATGCGGATCTGGAAGAGATCGACATGCTGATTGATGTGTCTAAACGGATCGAAGGTCATACAATTTGCGCCCTTGGGGACGCGGCTGCATGGCCAATTCAGGGTCTGGTACGTCATTTCCGCCCTGTGATCGAAGAGCGAATTAAAAACGGTAAGGCCGTGAAAGCGGCCTGATTGGCACGCTACTTGAGGAGCGAAGTATGCCGACACTTAACGTTGATGGTGTAGAAGTCACTGTAGAAAATGGGGCAACAGTGTTGCAGGCCTGTGAAGAGGCTGGCGCTGAAATCCCTCGTTTCTGTTACCACGAGCGGCTCTCTATTGCAGGGAACTGCCGTATGTGTCTTGTGGAAATGGAGAAAGCGCCGAAACTGGTTGCTTCCTGCGCGATGCCTGCTGCGGATGGCATGGTGATCCACACAAACACCGAAAAAGTCAAAAACGGGCGCGAAGGCGCCATGGAATTCCTGCTGATCAACCACCCACTTGATTGTCCAATTTGTGACCAGGGCGGTGAGTGTGATCTTCAGGATCAGTCCATGTATTACGGTTCCGGCAATAGCCGGTATGACGAAACCAAACGGGCCGTAAAAGAAAAGAACATGGGGCCGCTGATTAAGACCACCATGACACGCTGCATTCACTGTACACGATGTGTCCGTTTCGCAACCGAAGTTGCGGGCGTGGATGAGCTTGGTGCGCTAAACCGCGGAGAAAACACGGAAATTGTGACTTACCTGGAAGAAGCTCTGAACTCAGAACTCTCCGGTAACATCATTGATCTCTGCCCGGTTGGGGCTCTGACTTCTAAACCTTACGCTTTTACAGCGCGCCCTTGGGAGCTTCGCAAAACGGAAAGCGTTGATGCTCTGGATGCGGTTGGTGCAAATATTCGCATCGACAGTAAAGGGCAGGAAGTGATGCGGATCCTGCCGCGCCTGAATGAGGAAATTAACGAAGAGTGGCTCTCTGACCGTTCCCGTTTTTCTTATGACGGTTTGAAGCGTCAGCGTCTGGATAGCCCCTATGTTCGCAAAGACGGGAAACTGCAAGCCGCTTCATGGAGTGAGGCATTGCAGGTTGTTGCTGATAAACTGAACGCCACAGAGGCTGGTAAAATCGGCGCGATCACAGGTGACATCGTTGATGCGGAAAGCATGAAAGCGCTGAAAGACCTGATGGATGCATTTGAAGTGACAAGCGTTGATTGTCGTCAGGATGGCGCCAAGTTGGACGCCAGCGTTCGCAGCTCTTATCTCTTCAACTCCACAATCGCTGGTATTGAAGACGCAGATGCGCTGCTGATCGTCGGGTCAAACCCACGCTACGAAGCATCCCTGATCAATGCACGAATTCGCAAGCGTTGGAAAAAAGGTCCATTCCCAATCGGTCTGATTGGTGAAGATGTGGATCTGACTTATGCCCGTGAATATATCGGTGCGGGTGCGAAATCTCTGGAAGATGTTGCAAATGGCAAACATTCCTTCGCTGAGGTTCTGAAAAAAGCTGAACGCCCAATGATTATCATCGGGCAGGGTGCTTTGACCCGTGAAGATGGCGCGGCAATTCTGGCTCTGGCTAAGAAAATTGCTGATGACACTGGTATGATCGGTGCGGATTGGAACGGCTTTAACGTTCTGCATACTGCGGCTTCTCGCGTTGCCGGTCTGGATCTTGGACTTGTTCCGGGCGAAGGCGGCAAAGACGTTGCTGGCATGCTGGCAGCGGCTGAAGCTGGTGAGATGGAAGTTGTTTACCTGCTGGGTGCCGACGAAATCGACACGTCCAAGCTGGAAAAAGCTTTCGTGATTTACCAGGGTAGCCACGGTGACGCAGGTGCGCATGTGGCAGATGTTATTCTGCCGGGTGTTGCCTACACTGAAAAAGATGGTCTCTGGGTGAATACAGAAGGTCGTCCGCAGCTCTCCACACGGGCCGTTTTCGGACCTGGCGAGGCCCGCGAAGACTGGACAATCATTCGCGCACTGTCTGAGGTCGCTGGTAAAACATTGCCATATAACACAATGGAAGAGCTTCGGGCCAAAATGGTCGAAGTGGCACCACATTTTGCAGATGTTGATATGGTCACAGCTGCAGCCTGGGGTGACTTCGGCGCGGCCGGCAATGTTTCTGACGTACCGTTTACAAATCCAATTTCCGATAATTACCTGACCAACGCGATTTCGCGGGCCAGCGGCATCATGGCTGAATGCAGCCAGGCTTTTGCGGCTGACAGTGAAGAGGGGACAGGAACACATGGTTGAGTTCTGGAATTCATATCTTCTGCCGACAGTTATTATTCTCGCGCAGATTCTGGCGATTGTCGTTCCTATGCTGATCGCGATGGCGTATCTGACACTTTACGAACGTAAGGTAATGGGCGCCATGCAGCTTCGGAAAGGCCCGAATGTTGTGGGTCTGTTCGGTATGCTTCAGCCGTTCGCGGACGGGGCGAAGCTGTTCTTCAAGGAAACCATTATTCCAACTGGCGCCAACAAGTTTCTGTTCCTGCTGGCACCGATGATCACTTTCTTCCTTGCTTTGATTGCTTGGGCGGTGATCCCGTTTGATGATGGTTGGGTTCTGGCGGACATTAACGTGGGTATTCTGTACCTGTTCGCGATCTCTTCCTTGGGTGTTTACGGTATTATTATTTCTGGTTGGGCCTCCAACTCTCGTTATCCGTTCCTTGGGGCACTTCGCTCCGCGGCGCAGATGGTGTCTTACGAGGTTTCAATTGGATTTGTGATTATCACGGTTCTGCTTTGCGTTGGTTCTTTGAACCTCAGCGAGATTGTTCGCGCGCAGTCAGGGGATCTGGGCATTCTGAACTGGTATTTCATTCCATTGTTCCCAATGTTCATCATCTTCTTTGTTTCCATTCTTGCGGAAACAAACCGGCATCCATTTGACTTGCCGGAATCTGAAGCGGAACTTGTTGCGGGTTATCAGACCGAATATTCCTCTATGGCCTTCGCGCTGTTCTTCCTTGGGGAATATATGAACATGATCCTGATGTGCGCATTGTGCACGATCCTGTTCCTTGGTGGCTGGTTGCCTCCTGTTGATATTGCTCCGTTTAACTGGATCCCTGGTGTGATCTGGTTCGGTATCAAAGTAGCGGCGCTTCTGTTTGTGTTTATCTGGGTGCGGGCGACACTGCCTCGTTACCGATATGACCAGCTGATGCGTCTGGGTTGGAAAGTATTTCTGCCGATCTCCCTATTCTGGGTGGTTGTAACGGCCGGTTTCCTTGTCGCGTTCGACATGGTTCCAGCTTGATAAGAATGGATATAGGTAGAAGGCTAGAGAATTATGGGCTTAATCGATAAACAAGCACGAAGCCTGTTGTTGGGAGAGATCGTCCAGGGTATGGCGAAAACTTTCAGCTACATGTTCAAAAACAAGGCGACGGTGAACTATCCGTACGAGAAGGGACCTCTCAGCCCGCGTTTCCGCGGTGAGCATGCCCTGCGCCGTTATTCCAATGGGGAAGAGCGCTGCATTGCCTGTAAATTGTGCGAGGCGGCATGTCCCGCCCTGGCAATTACCATTGATGCAGAACCGCGTGAGGATGGCAGCCGCCGGACAACCCGTTATGACATCGACATGACTAAATGCATTTACTGCGGTTTCTGTCAGGAAGCCTGTCCAGTGGATGCGATTGTTGAAGGTCCGAATTTCGAGTTCGCAACGGAAACCCGTGAAGAGCTGTTCTACGATAAAGATAAATTGTTGGCCAATGGCGACCGGTGGGAGCAGGAAATTGCTCAGAACCTGAACGCTGATACGCCATATCGCTAAGATGGGATGAGAATAGTGACCCCTGTAATGAAATATTCGTCAACACCAGCGAGAGGAGGAAAGTCATGATTGTGGCAACACTTGCTTTCTACCTGTTTGCAATTCTGACGGTTGCTTCTGCCTTCATGGTAATCGCTTCCAAGAACCCGGTTCACTCGGTTCTGTTTCTCATCCTCGCCTTTTTCAACTCTGCGGCGCTGTTCTTGCTGCTAGGGGCTGAATTCATTGCGATGATCCTTGTGGTCGTCTATGTGGGCGCGGTTGCGGTACTGTTCCTCTTTGTGGTGATGATGCTCGACATCAACTTCTCAGAACTTCGCCAAGGGTTTTTGAACTACCTACCGATCGGTGCATTGGTTGGCTTCATCCTGTTGGTGGAAATTCTGCTGGTTGTTGGTGGTTGGCACCTTGATCCGGACGCGCTCACCGTCGTGACTGCGCCGACAAGTGAGCTCAGCAATATGACCAACACAGAGCAAATCGGTAATCTGCTCTATACCAAATATGTCTATCTGTTCCAGGCGGCCGGTATGGTGCTGCTGGTGGCTATGATCGGCGCCATTGTTCTGACACACCGTCAGCGTCCAGGCGTTAAGAAACAGGTCATTGCTGATCAGGTTTATCGTCGTCCAGAAGAAGCCATGGCGGTTCGTAAAGTCGAACCAGGCCAAGGCGTGTAAGGAGGGGAAATCATGGAAATCGGACTTGCCCATTACCTGATCCTATCCGCCATTCTTCTGACACTTGGCGTTTTTGGGATCTTCCTAAACCGTAAGAACGTGATTGTTATCCTGATGTCGATCGAATTGATCCTTCTGTCAGTGAATATCAATCTGGTGGCTTTCTCTACCTTCCTTAATGACATGGTAGGGCAGGTATTCACCTTGTTCATTCTGACTGTTGCTGCCGGTGAGGCGGCGATTGGTCTTGCGATCCTTGTTGTATATTTCCGAAACCGCGGCTCAATTGCGGTTGAGGACATCCATCACATGAAAGGCTAAGGCTCAGAAAAATGATGTACGTCCTCATTGTCTTCCTTCCGCTGATTGCATCCCTGATTGCTGGCCTTGGCGGCCGCAAAATCGGTGATCGTGGCAGCCAGATTGTCACCACCGGTGCGGTAGCAACCAGTGCCATCCTCTCTTGGGTCGCCTTCTTTCAGGTCGCCATTGGCGGTAACCCGCTTACTATCGAACTGTTTACCTGGATCGATTCCGGTAGCTTCGATGTAAGCTGGAGCCTACGCATTGATACACTGACAGCGGTTATGCTGGTTGTGGTGAATACGGTGTCGTCTCTGGTGCACCTGTATTCCATTGGCTATATGTCCCATGATCCGCACAAACCTCGCTTTATGGCGTATCTGTCGCTCTTTACCTTTGCGATGTTGATGCTGGTGACCGCTGACAACTTCCTGCAGCTATACTTTGGCTGGGAAGGCGTTGGTCTGGCTTCTTACCTGCTGATCGGTTTCTGGTATAAAAAACCATCTGCAAACGCCGCTTCCATGAAAGCGTTTGTTGTGAACCGTGTGGGAGACTTCGGTTTTGCGCTCGGTATTATGGCGATCTATCTGGTATTTGATAGCATCTCGTTTGATACGGTGTTTGCCGCGGCCTCAAGCGAAGCGGGTAACACTTTCAATTTCCTCGGGTTTGAAGTTGATATCCTGACAACCATCTGTTTGCTGCTGTTTGTTGGCGCTATGGGTAAATCTGCCCAGCTTGGCCTGCACACCTGGCTTCCAGATGCGATGGAAGGTCCAACACCAGTGTCAGCGCTGATCCATGCGGCGACAATGGTGACCGCGGGTGTCTTTATGGTTGCCCGTTGTTCCCCGATCTTTGAATTCTCTCCGACGGCGCTTGCTGTTGTAACTGTGGTGGGTGCCTCTACGGCGTTTTTCGCAGCGACAATTGGTCTGGTGCAAAATGACATCAAGCGTGTGATCGCGTATTCCACCTGTTCTCAGTTGGGTTACATGTTCTTCGCGATCGGTGTTGGGGCTTATCCAATTGCTATTTTCCACCTGTTCACACACGCCTTCTTTAAAGCGTTGTTGTTCCTTGGTTCCGGTTCTGTGATCCATGCGGTCTCTGACGAGCAGGACATGCGGAAAATGGGTGGTTTGTGGAAACACATCAAAGTCACTTACATCATGATGTTTATCGGGACGCTTGCGCTGACCGGTTTCCCATTCCTCTCCGGCTTCTATTCCAAAGACGCGATTATCGAGGCAGCTTACGCCTTCGGTCCTGGTGTTGGTGAATATGCATTCTGGTGTGGTGTTGGTGCGGCTGTGATGACGTCCTTCTACTCCTGGCGTCTGGTATTCATGACATTCCACGGTAAGCCACGCGCTGACAAAGAAGTCATGTCTCACGTCCATGAGAGCCCACAGGTCATGTTGATCCCACTTTATGTGCTGGCAATTGGTGCTTTGGGTGCCGGCTTTGTCTTCGCGCCATACTTCATTGGCGAGCATTACAAAGAGTTCTGGGGCACAGCGATCTTCTTGAGCGAGACAAATACAGTTATGGAAGAGTTCCATCATCCGCCACTTTGGGTGATCCTGCTTCCACTTGGCGCGATGCTGCTCGGTTTGCTCGTCTCTTGGAATATGTATGTCCGCCGTACAGACATTCCTGTTCAATTGGCGAAAACACACTCCGCCCTTTACCAGTTCCTGCTGAACAAATGGTATTTCGACGAACTGTATGACTATGTCTTCGTTCGTCCATCCAAATGGCTTGGCAAGAAACTGTGGGCCATCGGTGATACAATGATCATTGACGGTCTGGGGCCAAATGGTGTGGCAGCACGGGTTGTGGATCTCGCTAAGCGGGCCTCCATGCTGCAGAGTGGTTATGTTTACCACTACGCCTTCGCGATGCTGATCGGTATTGCAGCATTTGTTTCCTTCTTCTTCCTATCCGGTGGTGGACACTAAGTCATGGCTGATTTCAATATTCTCTCATGGGTAACCTTCCTGCCACTGGCGGGCGTGGTATTGATCATGCTGACAGGTGGTAAGGAAGAAGTGGCAGCACGGAATGCGCGCGCAGTTGCGCTTCTGACAACGCTGGTGACTTTCGTTCTGTCCCTCGGCATCTGGTACATGTTTGACAATAGTCAGGGTGGTTTCCAGATGGTTGAAAAGGCGGAATGGCTGGGCGGTGGTATTAACTACCATATGGGTGTTGATGGCATTTCCATGCTGTTCATCATTCTGACCACATTCCTGATGCCTATTTGTGTTCTGGCAAGCTGGGATGCGATCACAACACGGGTTCGCGAATATATGATCGCCTTCCTGATCATGGAAACACTGATGATCGGTGTGTTCTGTGCCCTGGATATGGTGATGTTCTACCTGTTCTTCGAGGCAGGTCTGATCCCGATGTTCCTGATTATCGGTATTTGGGGTGGTAAGAACCGCGTTTATGCGAGTTACAAATTCTTCCTCTATACACTGCTTGGTTCCGTTCTGATGCTGGCTGCGATGATCACAATGTATGTGATCGCAGGAACAACAGACATTCCAACATTGATGGCGACAAACTTCGATAGCAATCTGCAGCTTTGGCTCTGGTTGGCCTTCTTCGCGTCCTTCGCGGTTAAGGTGCCAATGTGGCCGGTTCACACATGGCTTCCAGATGCTCACGTGCAGGCGCCAACAGCGGGTTCCGTCATTCTAGCGGGTGTGCTTCTGAAAATGGGTGGTTACGGTTTGCTTCGTTTCTCCATTCCAATGTTCCCGGAAGCTTCCGAATATTTCACACCGCTTGTCTTCTTTATGAGCGTCGTTGCCATCATTTACACGTCTTTGGTGGCACTGGTTCAGAAAGACATGAAAAAGCTGATTGCCTACTCATCTGTGGCGCATATGGGTTTTATCACAATCGGTGTCTTCACTTTCACCCAGCAGGGGCTTGAAGGTGGTATTCTGCAGATGATCAGTCACGGTATTGTTTCTGGTGCGCTCTTCCTGTGTGTTGGTGTGGTCTATGACCGTCTGCATACACGTGAGATTGCCCGTTACGGCGGGTTGGTTCACCGGATGCCTAAATACGCGCTGATCTTCATGTTCTTCACAATGGCGACAATTGGCCTGCCGGGCACAAGTGGCTTTGTTGGTGAGTTCCTGATCCTTGTCGGTGCGTATCAGGTCAGCACAGTAACTGCGTTCTTCGCAACAACTGGTGTGATCCTTGGCGCAGCTTACAGCCTCTGGCTCTATCGCCGGGTGGTCTTCGGTGAGCTTGTTAAAGAAGATCTGAAAACAATGCTGGACGTGAACAAGCGTGAAATCGCCATCTTTGTACCGCTGATCGCAGTGGCACTTTGGATTGGTGTGTATCCGGATCCGTTCCTGGATGTCATGCATGCGTCTGTTACAAATCTGATGGAGCAGCATCAGGCGTCCATGGAAATGGTCAAGTCTTCGCTGCACGCGGCTAAATAGGTAGGTGTCGAAAAATGGTATTGCCTGAAATTTCAATTGCACTTCCGGAAATCTTTCTGGCTGTCGCAGCAATGGCCTTGCTGATGATCGGCGTCTTCCGGGGGAATGGCTCTACAGGGCTGGTTTCCTGGCTGGCTGTTCTGTCTATCGGTGTCGCCGCGGTTCTTGTCCTGATGGGCAGTGGTGAGGCGAAAAGCGGTTTGAGTGATCTTTACCGTGTGGACGCTTTCTCTAACTTCATGAAGCTGTTGGCGCTTGGTGCTTCTGCACTGGCCGTTATCATGAGCATGGATTTCAACAAGCGTGAGAAGATGGCACGCTTTGAATTTCCAATCCTGATGCTGATTGCCGTTCTCGGCATGATGGTTATGATTTCTGCTTATGACCTGATGTCCATGTATCTGGGTATCGAGCTGATGAGCTTGTCACTCTATGTGACCGCAGCTTTCCGCAGGGACAGCCTGCGGGCGACAGAAGCGGGCCTGAAATACTTTGTTCTGGGCGCGTTGTCCTCTGGTATGCTCCTATACGGCGCGTCTCTGGTTTATGGTTTCACTGGCTCCACCAACTTTGGTGTGATTGCCGATGGCCTGTCCAGCGGTCGTATCGAAACAGGTCTCGGCCTGCTTGTGGGTATCGTTTTCCTGATTGCCGGTTTGGCATTTAAGGTATCTGCGGTTCCATTCCATATGTGGACACCAGATGTCTATGAAGGTGTTCCAACGCCTGTGACAGCCTTCTTTGCAGCGGCACCAAAAGTTGCTGGTATGGCGTTGTTCATTCGGACATTTGCGATGCCTTTCGGTGACGTTGTCGCGCAGTGGCAGCAAATCATCGTCTTCATTTCCATCCTGACAATGGCTCTGGGTGCGTTTGCGGCGATCAACCAGAAAAACATCAAGCGTCTGATGGCTTATTCGTCCATCGGTCACATTGGTTATGCGCTTGTTGGTCTGGCCGCCGGTACGGAAGAGGGCGTTCGCGGTATCCTAATTTACATGACACTTTATGTGATCATGAATATCGGTACTTTCGCGATTATCCTGTCCATGCGGGCAAAAGAAGGCATGGTTGAAGATATCAATGAACTGGCTGGTCTTGGTAAAACAAAGCCTTACATGGCAGCGCTTCTGGCAATGTTCATGTTCTCGCTTGCAGGTATTCCGCCGCTGGCTGGTTTCTTTGGTAAATTTTACGTCTTCCTGGCAGCAATCGATGCAGGTCTGTATCCGCTGGCGATTATCGGTCTGGTAACTTCTGCTGTTGGTGCGTTCTATTATCTCCGCATTGTGAAGGTGATGTATTTTGATGAGCCAAAAGAAGGCTTTGTCCCAATGCAGCGGTCAATGGGCGTGATCATGGGGGTATGCGGTGTCATTACCCTGCTGTTCTTCGTCTATCCGGCACCTTTGCTGTCTAGCGCAGCACATGCAGCCAGCGCGCTGTTTAACTAACAGGACTTATAAGAAATGGGCGACAGATTGGATCTGCCGCCCTTTTTTTCTCTAACCGCCTTTGATGAGGTTGACTCAACTAGTATTCAAGCCAAGCGGTTAGCGGAAGAGGGGGCTCCTTCCGGGCAACTGGTTGTTGCAAATAGCCAAACAGGCGGTGTCGGCCGCCGCGGCCGAGCGTGGGCAAGCCCCGCTGGTAATCTATATTGCTCCTTGATGATCCGCCCAAACTGCAGCTCTCATGAAGCTGCGAAACTCTCTTTTCTGATTGCGGTTGCCCTTTATCACGCGGTGCGGCCGCTATTATCCAGCGATATCGACGTCAATTTGAAATGGCCTAACGATGTCTTGGTGAACGGTCAGAAGATCGCGGGTATCCTGCTTGAGAGTAAATCCAAACCTGATGGTCATTTGGATTGGCTGGTCATTGGGACCGGGGTGAACCTCAAACATTATCCAAAGGCGACCGAAGGGCTTCCTGCCACATCCATGTTAGAGAATGGGGTTCGGATTGATCCAGCAGAGATGCTTTCCCGTTATGCGGAAAAATTTTTAAAATTTTACATGGAATGGCAGCAAAATGGCTTTGCACCTGTTCGCGATGAATGGTTAAAGTATGCAAAGGGGATTGGTGGTCCTGTTGTTGCCAGATTACCTAATGCCGAATTGTCCGGTATTTTCAAAGGCCTGAGCGACGATGGTGCCCTTATTCTCCAGCAGAATGAAGAAACCATAAAAGAAATAAGCGCCGGGGAAGTGTTCTTTCCTGGAGACTAAATTTCAGGGACTGAGTAGATGCTTCTAGCAATTGACGTGGGCAACACGAATATCACCTTCGCCGCTTTTTCCGGACGTAGCCTTGTGACAGAGTGGCGGATTGCAACCTCTACGTCGCGCACTGCCGAAGAATATGGTGTTTGGCTCAGCCAGGCGATGCATCTTGATCAGGTAAATATGGCGGATATTAAAGACGTCATTATCGGGACTGTAGTTCCCGGGGCGCTTTTTAATCTCAAAGGTCTTTGCAAACGCTATTTCAATTGCACCCCACTCGTGATTGGGGAGCCAAATGTTGAAATTGGCATGACCCCTCAGATCGATAATCCGAAAGAAGCGGGGGCCGACCGCCTGGTTGATGCCGTTGCGGCCCATGCCAAATATGGTGGGGATACCATTGTGATCGATTTTGGCACCGCGACTACGCTTGATGTTGTTGATTCTGATGGGAATTACGCTGGTGGTGTTATTGCACCGGGGGTGAATCTAAGCCTTGATGCGTTGCATGGCGCTGCGGCAAAACTGCCGCGCATTGCTGTTGAACGCCCCCGCAAGGTGATCGGGAAGAATACTATCGAATGTATGCAGTCTGGTATCTATTGGGGGTATATCAGCATGGTTGAGGGGCTTATTCAGCGCATGCGTGCGGAATATGGGGCGCCTCTTACCACTGTTGCGACTGGCGGGCTCGCACCTTTACTGGCACGTGGGACTGAAATTATCGACCATATTGACCGCGATCTAACGCTTACTGGTCTGGTCGAAATTTACCATAGAAACAAGAATTAAGGCCGGATAATTAAACTATTTTAATTGTGCGCTTGAATTTGTAACAAAAATATACAATATTTAATATTAACGTTACAAAAATCATTGGGGCGCACATGTCTGAGCTGTACCGATTTCAGATCATGCCTGAAAAAAATGTTGTTTTCGTTAAGCATTATAACGAAATCAACTTGGCAAACGTAAAACGACGCTCTCAGGCTGTGAGAGAGCATCCCTTTTCTGCGGCTGGCATGAATAGGTTGATTGACTGTCGATATTGTAAAATAGACCTGAGCCCTAAAGAATTACAGGACATTGCTGAACTCATTTCCAGCCAACGCACTGAGCGGGGCTATTACACCGAAATCTTATTGGTCTCCGGTATGTTATCGCGCGGTTTTTCACGAATGTTGGTGGCGATGATTGACCGATTAGATATCAGCTACGAAGTTCTCTGGGACAATGATCCAGAGCTGGAAGAAAAGGTTTGTAACTTGCTGGGGTTGGATGCGGAATTCATTTTTCCAGAGTTCCTTGGCCTACCATTCCGCTCTCATACTGATTGTACATCAGTCGCGCTTAAACGGTGAATGCAATGAAAACAGATAATTACGAATATTTCATCGATCCAGACGTCAACTGCATTTTTATTCGTCATAAGGGCAGGGTAACCCAGGATATTGTTGTTCAACGCGGTGAAAGAGTGTCCCTTGAGCCAAATTACAGGCCTAATCTTAACCGGCTTATTGATCTTAGGGGCTGTGAAATCGATCTCAGTCGTGAGGCGCTCGTCCATATTGCAAGCATGATGCAAAAAGCGACGGTGAGCCGGGGAACTTATACCGAAGTTCTTATTGTCGACAGCCTTCTGGCACACGGCGTTGTGCGGATGTTATTGTCATTGATGGACGAAAAGCAGGTCAGTTATATAATTCTGCATGCTTCTGACAAAGATTTAGAGCTAAAAGTCAGAGCCTCCCTTGGAATACCGCGGGATTATCAAATTCCCGAATTGATCTCTATGATCCCTAGTCCTGAAAAATCAGAGGCAACAGTTACACCGCAATAACTGCGAAACCGCGGGAAAGTCCTTCCGAAAACGGGCGTTTACTGCTATGGCAGGGGCTACAGTTTTAAAGGATGAGTATCTTGGAGTCAGGGTTATATTTTCTGCCCCTCGGTGGAAGCGGCGAAATTGGAATGAACCTCAATCTCTACCGATGTGACGGTAAATGGTTGATGGTGGATTGCGGGATCTCCTTTGCAGATGATCGCGCGCCGGGAATAGACCTGATCGTTCCGGATATCAGCTGGTTCAAAGACAAAACAGAAGATTTACTGGGGATGGTGATCACCCATGCTCACGAAGATCATGTCGGAGCAGTTGCGCATTTGTGGCCGGATTTAAACTGTCCTGTATTCGCAAGCCCGTTCACAGCCGAAATTCTCTATGGGAAGCTCAGCGAGAAAGGCCTTGAAGATCTTGTCGAGCTGAACACCATTATGCCCGGCGGTAGCCTGTCCCTTGGTCCATTTGATATGGAATTTGTGGACCTAACCCATTCGATCCCTGAGATGCAGGCGCTGACCATCACGACACCCTATGGACGGGTAGTTCATAGCGGTGACTGGAAGCTGGACGCGCGCCCTGTGGTTGGTCCTGCCAGTGATTTGGAACGGATGAAGGACATTACGGAAGAGGGGGTTTTGGCCCTTGTCTGTGATTCAACAAACGTCTTTAAGAAAGGCTCCACCGGCTCTGAAGGGGACGTGCAGGATAGCCTTGATGAGCTTTTGGGTCGGATCAAAACCGGTCGTGTTGCTTTCACCACCTTTGCCTCAAACATTGCGCGGGTGGTGACAATTGCCCAAATTGCCGCAAAGCATGACCGGCATGTGGTTCTGGTCGGTCGATCATTGCACCGGATGACAGAGGTTGCGAGAAAATCCGGATATCTCAATGACTTACCGGCATTTATTAATGAACAGGATGCAGGTTTCCTGCCGCCTGAAAAGACGCTTTACCTGTGTACTGGTAGTCAGGGAGAGCCGCGAGGCGCCATGGCGCGCATCGCCCGTGACGAACATCCGCATGTAACTCTGTCAAAAGATGACACGGTTATTTTCTCCTCCAAGGTGATCCCTGGGAACGAGAAAACGCTGTATGCGCTTCATAATCAGCTGACGGACAGTGGGGTTAATGTGATCACCGAGATGGACGAATTTGTCCATGTGTCCGGTCATCCTGCCCGGGATGAATTGGCGCAAATGTATGAATTGGTAAAGCCTAAAGTTGCCGTCCCCGTTCACGGGGAAGCCCGTCATCTGGAAGAGCATTGTGAGTTCGCCCTCACCCTTGGGGTGGAGACGGCGATCTCCATTCGAAATGGCGACATGCTGAAATTAGCGCCCGAAACACCAGAGATTATTGATCACGTCCATTCCGGCCGCCTTGCGGTGGATGCGGGTGGATTGTCTCCGCTTGAGGCTGACTTCCTCGCTGATCGGCGGAAATTCTCATTTAATGGATCTGCGAGTGGCCTGTTGATCGTAAATGAAGCAGGACAGATTACAGAAGATCCGGTGGTTCGCCTGAAAGGTGTCGTGGATGAAGATAATTTCCCTTATCTTCACAATGAGTTAGGGAAGTATATTATCTCTGAGCATTATGATCTAACGAAAGCGTCTCGGCTTGATGATAAAGCAGTTGAAGCGCAGGCAACGCAAGCCGTCCGACGGTTTTTTAGAAAGTTGTGTGGAAGACGCCCGCTCACCGATGTATATGTAGTGCGTATCGAAGAATAATATGCCCGTTTCAAAGGGTGATGACAGAGAGTTAAAGAGAGGTAGAAGATGATTGGTCGTCTGAACCATGTTGCGATTGCTGTACCTGATCTGGATGCAGCGGCAAAAACTTATCGTGATGTTCTGGGTGCAAAAGTAAGTGCGCCTCAGGATGAGCCTGATCACGGTGTAACTGTGATTTTTGTTGAGCTGGATAATACGAAAATCGAACTGCTTTATCCGCTTGGTGAAAACTCTCCAATTGCTGGTTTCCTCTCCAAAAATGCATCTGGTGGTATTCATCATGTCTGCTACGAGGTAGAGGATATTCTGGCCGCTCGTGACAAGCTGGTCAAAGAAGGGGCACGGATCCTTGGCGATGGGGAGCCAAAAATTGGCGCCCACAAAAAGCCGGTTCTGTTCCTGCATCCAAAAGATTTTAACGGCACATTGGTTGAGCTGGAACAGGTTTAAAGGGTAGTTGATATGACGTTCGTGGGCGGTTTGGTTGTCTACAGCATTATGTGGTTTGTGGTTCTCTTCACGGTTTTGCCGTGGGGAGTTCGCACTCAGCAGGACGAGGGCGAGGTTGAACCCGGCACCGTTGAAAGTGCACCGGCCAACCCAGCCATCTGGAAAAAGCTGCTCGCAACCACAATTGTAACCGGTATCCTGTTTGCGTTGCTCTATACAGTCATCGAACTGGAACTGATAGATCTTCGCGGCATTATCAATCGTAACTAATCTTCCGGAACTGATATATGAAGTTGCCAGAATACCGTGGTGATATAGATGGCCTTCGGGCCATCTCTGCTATGGTGATTTTTCTATTTCACCTTGGGTTTACATCATTCTCTGGCGGGTTTGTTGGCGTAGATACCTTTTTTGTCATATCGGGCTATCTAATTATTCCTAAAATTGCCGACCAGTTACAGGATGGCACTTTTTCCTTAAAACATTTTTTTGAGCGGCGAATTCGGCGCATCCTGCCCGCACTGTTTGCTGTTCTTTTATTTAGTTTTGCAGTTGGATATTTTGTTCTCGGCCCCCGTGAATATGCGGAATTTGGGGGCAGTGCTTTCGCAACTTTAGTGTTCGGCGCTAACTTCTATTTTTATGATCGGTCCGGCTATTTTGGCGATGCAGCTCACCAAAAACCCTTTCTGCACGCTTGGTCACTAGGCGTCGAAGAGCAGTTTTACATCATTATTCCGCTCCTTCTACTTGGACTATGGAAGCTGCGGCGTTTGTCTGCCAAGCATATTGTTTTGATTGTGACCATTGCCTCGTTTGCTTTTAACGTTGTGATGGTGCGCCATAACGAAACAAACGCATTCTTTTTGCCTATGTCACGTTTCTGGGAGCTAGGACTTGGTGGGTTGATTGCACTCTATGGGAGAGACCTGAAGCTAACCGGTGGTGCCCGCAATATCATCGCTCTTGCGGGAACAGGATTACTTTTACTGGCGATTTTCTGGATAGATGAGGATGTTCGTTTCCCTGGGGAGGCGGCCTTAATTCCGGTTCTAGGATCCGCCTTTTTGATTTTTGCGGGTCAACAGGGAGCTCATTTCTTAAGCCCTCTCCTCAGCTCTCGCGTAATGACATATTTGGGTCGATTGTCTTATTCCATCTACCTAATCCATTGGCCTGTAATTGTTTTTGTAAGGCTATATCTTTCCAGACCACTAGAGCTAACCGAGCAGGTTGGTATTTTGGTGTTTAGTCTGGTTTGGGCAGCAATATCATGGGAATTGCTCGAAAAGCGGGCCCTGAATGCGCAAAAGATGAAGTTTAGGCACGTCTCCTATGGTCTGGGAGTTGGCTTATCCTTCTTGATCTCTGTTGGATTATGGGTGGATCAGTCAGATGGGATACCTTCACGTATGACAGAAAAATCCCTTTCGGTATCTGCGTTTTTGGAAGAAGAAAGAGGGCGTTATGGAAGGGGAAGGTGTCTCCAAAGATATCAATTAGGTGATCCTATCCCTTCTAAATATTCTATTTGTAGAACTGGAAACCCCTTGGAAAAGTCTGTTTTTTCTTGGGGAGACTCACACGCCGGTATGATTGGCCGCGGGTATAAATATTATCATTCAGTAGATGACTTCCGTTTTTACTCTGTGGGGCTCCCAGATTGCCCGCCATTTATTCACATCACAACATCGCGTGCTAAAAACAGAGAAATTTGCCCCAGTTTTAATAATAAAATTCTGCAGTTTTTGCGGACGGAGAAGATTGATACAGTTGTGTTGTCCGGTCGTTGGGCAAATTTAGGATCGGATGTACGATCACCTGGTGATGGTGGCCGTCCTTATAAAATATTTGATCAGCTGAATGACGGAGCAGAGTTAAGTTTTCGGGATGCGTTCCTTCGAACAGCAAAGGCAATTCGCGAAGCGGGGGCAGAGATCATTATTGTGGGGCCCGTTCCCGAAATTGCCTACCACGTCCCAGACACTTTAATTCGCTACTGGTCAGGTATTGGACAACTGCCAGACAATAAGACCAGCACATATTTAGAGCGGCAAAAAATTGTCCTGGAAACATTAGCGGAACTTGAAAAACTCGATGGTGTTTCTGTTATTTATCCTCAGGAGTTTCTGTGTGATGACGAGACGTGCCGCGTTTTGGAAGGGGACAAGCCACTTTATACTGACGATGATCATTTGAGCGTTCTTGGAACTCGGGATATAGTGGAAGAACTTTATAACCGTCTCCAATGAGGGCTTTGATGCGAAACTTTGCCTATGTAGTTGGCTTTTTAATGCTTTCTTGCCCCGCCTTAGCTCTGGCGGAAGAGGTGCGGATTGAGACGAGCCAGGAGAATTGCGCTCGCATTCAGAAGCATGTCGCGCGGGATGATGTGACGTATAAGCCCGGCGTAGATGTGCACGGAAAACCCGTGGCACCAGCTGATTTACAGGATCAGCCTAAATTTCTGAAAGATGAAATTATCATCGATCTCTCACTCCCCTTGAAAGATTTATATGATCTGGCGTCACCGCCGAGCAGGGCGCTTCAAAATGCTGAGGTTCAGGTGGGACAAGTTCGCTACGATATGTTGTCGGGAAAGTTTTACTTTAACGATCAACCATTGGCCGACACGGCACTTCACGCCATCGCTGAAAAGTGCGTCCAGATCTATGGTCAGGAATGATCAGAGCCTTCATTTAGGCCTTCTGACTTGCAATCTTGCCAAATCCCTTTAAAAGTCTGAAAAACGCCTTAATCTAGGGCCAGTTATACACTTACGCGATTTTGCGAATTAAACAGAGGGTTTCATGCGTCTCTCCCGTTATTTTATGCCGACTTTGAAGGAAGATCCAAAGGAAGCACAAATTGCCTCTCACCGTTTGATGCTGCGCGCCGGCATGATCCAGCAGTCTTCTGCAGGGATCTATTCCTGGCTGCCACTTGGTCAGAAGGTTTTGAAGAACATCGAGAATATTGTTCGGGACGAACAGAATAAAGCAGGCGCGCTTGAAATTCTGATGCCAACCATTCAGCCAGCTGAATTATGGCGCGAGTCCAATCGTTATGACGACTATGGTAAGGAAATGCTGCGCATTACCGATCGCCATGACCGTGAAATGCTATACGGCCCAACCAATGAAGAGCAGGTGACGGACATTTTCCGCTCCAACGTGCGCAGCTATAAGGATCTGCCGCTGAACCTGTATCATATTCAGTGGAAATTCCGGGATGAGGTTCGTCCGCGTTTTGGGGTGATGCGGGGCCGCGAGTTCCTGATGAAAGATGCTTATTCTTTTGATCTGGATTATGAAGGCGCGAAAATCGCTTATAACCGCATGTTCGTCGCTTATCTGAAGACTTATGCGCGCCTTGGGTTGCAGGCTATTCCGCTTCGTGCGGACACGGGCCCTATTGGCGGTGATTTGTCTCATGAGTTCATCATTCTGGCCGACACAGGTGAGAGTGAGGTATTCTACCATAAAGACGTTCTGAACCTTCAGACACCTGAAGACAGAGATTACAGCCCGGAAGAGCTGCAGGGGATTGTGGACACGTGGACCAGTTTGTACGCAGCGGCAGATGAAATGCACGATCCAGACAACTGCCCAATCTCTGGGGATGAGTTGGTGACGCGCCGTGGTATCGAAGTTGGACATATCTTCCACTTTGGTCAGAAATATTCCGCAGCTATGGGCGCCAATGTTACAGGACCGGACGGCAAAGATGTGACCGTGTCCATGGGGTCTTACGGTATCGGTGTCTCCCGTCTTGTGGGTGGCATCATCGAGGCATGTCACGATGAAAACGGTATCGTTTGGCCAGAAGAGGTCGCCCCGTTCCAGGTTGGTTTGATTAACCTGAAATCCGGTGATGAGGCCTGTGATGCGGCATGTGAAGACCTTTATGCCAAGTTGAATGCGGCGGAGGTTGAGGTTCTTTACGATGATACATCTGATCGTGCCGGTGCGAAGTTTGCCAATATGGATCTGATCGGTCTGCCTTGGCAGTTCTCTGTTGGGCCGCGCGGCGTGAAAAACGGTGTGGTTGAAGTGAAGAACCGGAAAACCGGTGAAAAAGAAGAACTGTCTCCTGAAGCAGCCCTTGCCAAACTGATAGGATAATCCATCGTGTTTTCCAGATTTGAATGGACTATGGCGCTCCGTTATTTGCGGGCGCGGCGACAAGAAGGTTTTATTTCGGTAATCGCACTCTTTTCTTTTCTGGGAATTGGGCTTGGGGTGGCGACACTCATTATCGTGATGTCCGTTATGAACGGGTTCCGGGCAGAATTGCTGGACCGGATCCTGGGTATGAACGGACATTACGAGATCAAAGCCCCGGAGAATGGTCTGCTCGTTGACTATGATCTCACTGTTAATCGCCTTTCTGCATTGAATGACGTGGTGCGTGTCACCCCGCTGATCGAGGGTCAGGTGATGGCAACGGCTGGATCAAATGCCAGCGGCGCATTGGTTCGGGCCTTGACCCCGCAGGATCTGGATAGCCTGACAGTTTTGTCCGAGAATATTTTCCTTGGCTCTACCGAGGGGTATGCAGAAGGGAAATCGATCCTGATCGGCTATCGTCTTGCACAGAGCCTTGGGTTGTCTGTTGGCGATAAGGTCAAACTTCTCTCGCCTAAGACAACCAGCACTGTCTTTGGTAATGTGCCGCGGGTTAAGACATACACGGTTGGCGGATTGTTCAACACGGGTATGTATGAATATGACAGCGGTTATCTCTTCATGTCGCTCAGTGCTGCGCAAACCTATTTTAAATATGGGGAAGGGGTTACCTCGCTCGAGGTCTTTGCGACCGATCCGGACACGGCCCTTAAAATCCGCTCCGACGTCATTAATGCCGTCACCATGCGAGCGTTCATTTATAATTGGCAGCAATCCCGAGCCAGCTTCTTTAATGCGCTTGAAGTGGAGAGGAATGTGATGTTCCTGATCCTCACGCTCATTATCCTGGTGGCGGCTTTCAATATTATCTCCAGCTTGATCATGCTGGTGAAAGATAAGGGCAGGGATGTTGCGATCCTTCGTACGATGGGGGCGACGCGGGGGATGATCATGCGGGTCTTCTTCATTGCCGGGGCGAGCATTGGTGTCATCGGAACCTTATTTGGTTTTCTGTTGGGGCTCGGGTTTTGTGCGAATATTGACGAGATCAAACAGATTATCGAAGGTCTGACAGGGGCGGAGCTATTCTCAGCAGAGATTTATTTCCTCTCTAATCTGCCAGCGAAGGTTGACCCATCGGAAGTGACATCTGTCGTGATTATGGCGCTTGTCATCTCGCTGGCGGCGACTATTTACCCATCTTGGCGCGCGGCGCGCCTCGATCCGGTGGAGGCGCTTCGCTATGAATAGTCCGGTGTTGCAACTTGAAAACGTCACCCGTGTGTTTGAGCAGGCTGGTGAAAGATTGGAGATTTTACAGGCGGTTAATCTGAGCATTCGCCCGGGCGAGATCGTGGCGCTGCTGGGGCAGTCCGGTGCTGGTAAATCCACTTTGTTGCAGATTGCAGGACTTTTGGAGCCACCAACCAGTGGTAAAGTTCTGATCAATGGTGAGGATTGCACGGCATCAAAAGATAACAAACGCACCCGTATTCGCCGCAATGACATCGGCTTTGTGTATCAGTTCCATCATCTCCTGCCGGAGTTTTCTGCGCTTGAGAATGTGATGATGCCAAATCTGATTTCCGGCGTTTCTAAATCCATAGCCAAGAACAACGCTACGGAGCTTCTGGAGCTAATGGGGCTAAGTCATCGATTGACCCACCGTCCGGCGCGTCTCTCTGGTGGTGAACAGCAGCGGGTTGCGATTGCCCGTGCGCTTGCAAATCATCCCTCATTGCTTTTAGCAGATGAGCCAACAGGTAATCTGGATGAGGCAACATCTGATATGGTGTTTGAGAATTTCGTGAATTTGCTACGAAAACAGAATGTGGGTGCGCTTGTCGCTACTCATAACCGGGAACTCGCCGCCCGAATGGATCGGATTGTTCAGGTGAGGGATCATCAGCTGATTGAAGACTAATTTCTGATTATAGATCTTTTATAGAGGGGGCGCCTATGGCGCCCTTTTTTGATTCTTACGACCTAATCTGATTCTTGTTTGATTATATTGATTCGTATTTCTCATTAAAAAATCGTATCCCTCGATAAAGTCAAGGTGCTGATATATTTGGATAAAATAAAAATGTTCTCCTTTTGTTTGACATGAGAACAAAAAAAGAACATTATCGCCTCAACAGATTAATGGAGGCTGATATGAGCAAAATCAAACTTGTAAAAAGCGGTTTCGAACTTGTCGTATTTGGGAGTGTAATGGCGACGCTCGTCTTCTGGGCGGAGATCGTCCATAGCTTCACCGGATAAGAAATTCAGGATTTATCCACAGAAAATTTTCTGTTGGCGGGAGTCAAGATCTTATCTTTTGAAAAAGGTATGTGATAATGGGCCGAATAAAGTCTCAATTGGAAGGTCGTTCCATGTCACATGCCGGGTTTGTACATCTTCGGGTTCATACCGCTTATTCCCTCTCAGAGGGCGCGATCCCGGTCAAGATGCTGACCAAGCTTTGTGATCAATACGCCATGCCTGCGGTGGCAATCACAGATACAAGTAATATGTTCGGCAGTCTTGAGGCATCATTGACGCTGCCGGGGGCCGGGGTGCAGCCTATCATGGGGTGTCAGATTGCTCTGACCAGTGAGGGCCCGCTAGAGCGAAATGGCCGTCGTCCTGAACCAACACCTCTTGTTCTACTCGCCCAAAATGATGCGGGTTATTATAATCTTCTGAAATTGACCTCTCATGCCTTTTTGAAAACAGAGGCAGGGGAGACCGCACAGGTCCCTTTCGAGGTCCTTCAAAATCATAGCGATGGTATTATTTGCCTGACCGGCGGTGCTGGCGGACCGCTCGGCCGATTGATCCTCTCAGATCAGGATGAAGAGGCGGTTGAGCTGCTTGCGCGATTGAAGGCGGTTTTTGACGGTCGCCTTTATATGGAAATTCAGCGCCATAATATTGAGTCGGAACAACGTACCGAGCCACGCTTTCTAGAGCTCGCCTATGAATATGATATCCCGCTCGTGGCGACCAATGAATGTTTCTTCCCTGAGCGGAAAATGTATGACGCCCATGATGCGCTTTTGTGTATCGCGTCTGGCTCTTATGTCGGTGAGTTGGAGCGCCCCCGTCGCACCGAAGAACATTATTTCAAATCTGCTGATGAGATGAAGGCGCTTTTCAGTGACCTGCCAGAGGCCATTGATAACACCGTTGTCATCGCGCAGCGCTGCGCCGTTTTATCTCCCGTTCGTGATCCAATTCTGCCAGCCTTTGATTCAGGCGCGGGGCGGAACGAGGCGGAAGAGCTGCGCGCGATGGCAGAAGAAGGGCTTCGCAAACGTCTTGAGCATGCGGTTTTTACCGACGATATGGACGCTGCCACCCGTGAGGAGAAAGCCAAAGAATATTGGGAGCGGTTGGAATATGAGACGGGCATCATTAACCAGATGGGCTTCCCGGGCTACTTCCTGATCGTTTCGGATTTTATTCAGTGGTCAAAGGAGCACAATATTCCGGTGGGGCCCGGGCGTGGCTCCGGTGCTGGCTCCGTGGTGGCGTGGGCGCTCACCATTACGGATCTGGATCCCCTTCGCTTTGGTTTGCTGTTTGAGCGGTTCCTGAACCCGGAACGTGTCAGCATGCCCGACTTTGATATCGACTTCTGTCAGGATAAGCGGGAACGCGTTATCCGTTATGTGCAGGATAAATATGGTCATGATCAGGTGGCGCAGATTATCACTTTTGGTAAGTTGCAAGCTAAGGCGGCGATCCGCGATGTGGGGCGCGTGTTGCAGATGCCTTATGGTCAGGTGGACCGCATCAGTAAGCTGATCCCGTCAAACCCTGCAAACCCGATGACATTGCAGGAAGCTTTGGATTCTGAAGTTCCCTTGCGGGAAGCACAGCGGAATGATCCAGAGGTTGCGCGCCTAATTGAAATTGCATTGCAGCTTGAAGGCTTGTATCGACATGCCTCCACCCATGCGGCGGGCGTTGTGATCGGGGACCGGGAGCTTGATGAGCTGGTTCCGCTGTACCGAGACCCTCGCTCTGACATGCCAGTGACGCAATATTCCATGAAATATGTGGAAACGGCGGGGCTGGTGAAGTTCGATTTCTTGGGTCTTAAGACTTTGACCGTGTTGGACCGGGCGAAGGATTTGATTGCCAAACGGGGAATTGAAATCGATTACTCTTCGATCCCACTGGATGATAAGGCGACGTTTGAGCTGTTGACCCGCGGCGATACGGTCGGCGTGTTCCAGCTCGAGAGTTCGGGCATGCGCGATATGCTGCGGAAGATGCGCCCTGACGCCTTTGAGGATATTATCGCGATTGTGGCCCTTTACCGTCCGGGCCCAATGGAAAATATTCCCACCTATATCCGCTGTAAGCATGGTGAGGAGGAGCCAAACCTTCTTCATCCAAAGCTTGAGCATATTCTGGAAGAAACCTATGGCGTGATCATCTATCAGGAGCAGGTGATGGAGATCGCGAAGGTTCTTGCTGGATACAGCCTTGGCGAAGCGGATTTGCTTCGCCGCGCTATGGGTAAGAAGATTAAAGAGGAGATGGATAAGCAGCGGGCTCGTTTCTGTGATGGGGCGGAAGAGCAGGGCGTTGATCCAAAACAGGCCAGTCATATCTTCGATCTGGTGGCGAAATTTGCGAGTTATGGTTTCAACAAATCGCACGCGGCGGCTTATGCGCTCGTCTCCTATCATACGGCTTATTTGAAAGCGAACTATCCGGTTGAGTTTATGGCGGCGTCCATGAGCCTCGATATCAATAATACGGATAAGCTGAACATTTTCCGGCAGGATATGGAAAAGAACGGTATTCCGCTTTATCCGCCGTGCCTGAACCAGTCCGAAGTCGAATTTAACGTTGAATTCGAGGGGGACGAGGGGGCGGTTCGGTATGCTTTGGCCGCGGTCAAGAATGTGGGCCGGGATGCCATGGCCGGTATCGTGGAGGAGCGCCGCCAGAATGGGCCTTTCAAAGACATTTCTGATTTTGCCTCCCGGTTGAACCCAAAACATCTGAATAAGCGACAAGCTGAAAATCTTGTGCGGGCAGGTGCGTTTGATGTTTTAAATGGGGACCGGGCACAAACTTTTGCCTCATTGGAAAATATTCTTCGTCATGCGCAGCAGATGGAAGAAGAGCGTGGATCGGGGCAAGTGAACCTGTTCGGCGGTGGCGGCGGGGCATCTGAAAACTCAGTCGGGCCCGTTATGGCGAAAGCCAGTCGTTGGACCTCAATGGAGCAGCTGAAGCAAGAGTTCGATGCTGTTGGTTTTTATCTTTCCGGTCACCCGCTTGATGCTTATGCCAAGACATTGGATAAAGCGGGCGTGAAAAGCAGTATAAAGTTTCTCTCTAACCTTTCCGCAGCGGAAAGTGCATCAAAGCTTGCCGGGACAATTATGGGCAAGCGTCAGATCAAGACGAAGAAGGGTAAGGCACTCGCCTTTGTTCAGCTCTCAGATGCGGCGGGTGCGTTTGAAGTGACTTTGTTCGAAGAAACCTTGATGCAGTGCCGCGAAATTCTGGAGGTTGGTAATTCTGTTGTGGTCAGCGTCAGCGGCCATATGGATGTTGAAAATGACCAGCCGCGGATTACGGCCAACTCCGTTCAGCGCCTTGAACATGTCGCCGCGCAGACGGGTGATGGGGTGCGTATCTTCCTTGATGACGACAATCCGCTTGGCCAGATTTCTCAGATCCTTGGGGGGGCGGGGCGCGGCCGTGGTCGTGTTGCTTTCGTTCTAAATCTTGAGGGGGATAATAAAGAGGTTGAGCTCGATCTTGAGCATCGTTTCAATATCTCTCCCGAAGTGCGGCAGGCGCTGAAATACGTACCTGGCGTTCAGGATGTCCATGATATTTAACGGATCGCGAGAAAAAGCGCTGATTTTTGCGTTTCTCGCATCTTTTCCCTTGCGTCTTTCCTCATAAGCGGATAGATACCGCCCTGTTAATTCACACGTGGGGTTCGGGTATTGCTGTGTTGGTAATGCCCATCCGGTGTTCAGAAATCTGAACCGCAGCCCTACGGAGGTTCAACCGGAAAAGGAGTATCGCAGGATGACACTGCCAACCTTTACTATGCGTCAGCTTTTGGAAGCTGGTGTACACTTTGGCCACCAGGCTCGCCGTTGGAACCCTAAAATGGGTCCATACATCTTCGGCAAACGTAATAACATCCACATCATCGACCTTCAGCAGACTGTTCCAATGCTGCACCACTCACTGAAAGCAGTGCGTGACACAGTATCTGGCGGCGGCCGTGTTCTGTTCGTTGGTACAAAGCGTCAGGCTTCTGATGTTGTTGCTGAAAGCGCAAAGCAGTGCGCACAGTTCTACGTAAACCACCGTTGGCTCGGCGGTATGCTGACAAACTGGAAAACTGTTTCTGAATCCATTAAGCGTCTGCGTCGCGTTGAAGAAATTCTGTCTTCTGACACTCAGGGTCTGACAAAAAAAGAAGTCCTGAAAATGACACGCGAGCGGGATAAGCTGGAACTGGCTCTCGGTGGTATTAAAGATATGGGCGGCCTGCCGAACATTATCGTTGTCATCGACACAAACAAAGAAGAGCTGGCTGTTAAAGAAGCTAACAAACTGGGCATTCCGGTTGTTGCGATCCTCGACAGTAACTCCGATCCAGAAGGCATCGACTTCCCAGTTCCAGGTAACGATGACGCGCTGCGTGCGATCAACCTGTATTGCGATCTGTTCAAACAGGCTGTTCTCGATGGTATCTCCGAAGAAATGGCTGCCTCTGGCGCCGATCTCGGTGAAGCTGTTGAGCCAGAAATGGAACAGCTTGCAGCCGCAGAAGAAGCTCCAGCGGAAGCACCTGCCGAAGCTGCGGAAGAAGCTAAAGCTGAATAAAACTGCTTGTCACACATTCGCAATGGATGTGTGACACGTTTTTTACACTCGAAACACTAAAGACATGAGGATTTAATTATGTCTGCTATTACTGCTTCATTGGTGAAAGAACTGCGCGAAAAATCCGGCGCAGGTATGATGGATTGTAAAAAAGCCCTGACAGAAGCCAATGGCGATCTGGATGCGGCTATCGATTGGCTTCGCACTAAAGGCCTCGCAACTGCTTCCAAAAAATCTGGTCGTGTTGCTGCTGAAGGTCTGGTTGCAGTTGTTGCCAACGGTAACACAGGCGCCATCGTTGAGGTGAATGCTGAAACTGACTTTGTTGGTCGTAACGAAGATTTCCAGAAACTCGTATCCGGTATCGCGACTGTTGTTGCTGAAGTTGGTGACGATCTGGACGCTGTTAAAGCGGCCACATTCCCAGGTTCCTCTGATAATGTCGAAGCTACTCTGACAAATGCAATCGCCACAATCGGCGAGAACATGTCTCTGCGCCGTGCGAAGAAACTTGAAGTTTCTAACGGTGTTGTTGCTTCTTACGTTCACAATGCTGTCACTGACGGCCTTGGTAAAATCGGTATTCTGGTTGCTCTGGAATCTGAAGGTGACGCGGACAAGCTGAACGCTCTTGGTAAGCAGCTGGCGATGCACATCGCGGCAACAAACCCAGAGTCCATAAGCGTTGACGATCTGGATCCAGAATTGGTTGAGCGTGAGCGCGCTGTTCTGACTGAGCAGGCTCGCGAATCTGGTAAGCCTGAAGAAATCATCGAGAAAATGATCGGTGGTCGTATTAATAAATACTACCAGGAAGTTGTTCTTCTGAAACAGACATTCGTTATTGACGGCGAAAACACTGTTGAGAAAGCAATCGAGCTTGCTGCGAAAGAAATCGGCAGCCCGATCAAACTGACAGCAATGGCTCGTTTCGCCGTTGGTGAAGGTATCGAAAAAGAAGAAGACGATTTTGCTGCTGAAGTTGCTGCCGCTGTTCGTGGCTAATTAGCAGGCATGTCTCTGTAAGACAGGCGGTCTCGGTTACGAGGCCGCCTTATTTTTATGGGAAGACAGGATATCTTTTCAATTCGTCACAATCCTGTATGCTGTCATCCCGAAATTCTGTTGGTCATATTTTCTGTGTTCGGGGACGATAATGTCAAATAAGCCACAATATAAACGGGTTCTGTTGAAATGCTCTGGTGAGGCTCTTTTGGGGAACCAACAATATGGCATTGATGTTGAAACAGCATCCCGCATTGCACGCGATGTAAAACAGGCCCACGAAATGGGTGTTGAGATTTGTATCGTCGTGGGGGGCGGTAATATCTTCCGGGGTGTCTCTGGGACGGCGCAAGGGATGGACCAGGCCAATGCCGATTATATGGGTATGATGGCCACGGTCATGAACGCATTGGCCCTTCAGCATGCAATTGAAAAAGAAGGCATGGACAGCCGAGTGTTGTCTGCTATCCCAATGGCAACTGTTTGTGAGCCATATATCCGCCGTCGGGCAGAGCGTCACCTTGAAAAAGGTCGTATCGTTATTTTCGCTGCAGGGACAGGTAATCCGTTCTTCACAACTGATACTGCCGCGGCACTCCGTGCAGCTGAAATGAAATGTGATGCCCTTGCAAAAGGGACAAATGTGGACGGCGTTTACGATAAAGATCCGAATAAATTTGATGACGCTGTTCGCTTTGAAACACTGACACATCTGGAAGTGATCGCAAAGGATCTGAAAGTTATGGATGCAGCTGCCATTTCTCTGGCGCGCGAGAATAACATTCCAATTCTTGTCTTTTCTATTCACGAAGAAGGGGCATTTTCACACGTTTTGTGTAAAGAGGGACAATTTACTGAGGTTGTCTGACGCGATTTTGCCGCGTTTTTACTATAACCAGTATCAGGAACGATATATCGTACTGTTTGAGGGAGAATTCGATGGCTGAGCCTGACTTTAAAGATCTAGAAAAACGTATGAATGGCGCGTTGGACGCGCTCAAGCAGGAATTTGCAGGCCTGCGGACTGGCCGTGCTCACGTGAGCCTTCTGGAGCCAGTAACGGTTGAATCATATGGCGCAGAAATGCCGTTGCAGCAGGTTGGGACTGTAAGTGCCCCAGAACCACGTATGCTGGCCGTCGCCGTATGGGACAAAGGCAATGTGTCCGCTGTTGAAAAAGGCATTCGTAACTCTGGTCTTGGTCTGAACCCGGTTGTCGACGGGACAACCGTTCGTGTGCCGATCCCGGAACTGACCGAAGAGCGTCGTGTTGACCTGACAAAAGTTGCCAGTGGCTATGCGGAGCAGGCAAAAGTTGCGATCCGTAACGTACGTCGTCACGGTATTGATGATGCGAAGGCGGCAGAAAAAGACGGTGACTATTCCAAAGATGATGTGAAATTAGCGGAAGATGAAATTCAAAAGCTGACAGACACATATGTGAAGAAGGTCGATGAGGCCCTTGGCGAAAAGCAAAAGGAAATCATGCAGGTCTGATCACAGATGGAGGTTGTTGGGAAAAAAGATCTTCTGCCATCGCGGCCTGAGCATGTTGCCATCATTATGGATGGCAACGGTCGCTGGGCTAATCGCCGCTCCATGTCTCGCATGCAAGGGCATGAGCAGGGGGCGAACGCTGTGCGAGAGGCTATTAAAGGATGCCGGGAGTTCGGCATTCCTTACCTGACACTGTTTGCGTTTTCTTCTGAAAATTGGGCCCGTCCGACCGAAGAAGTCAATCATTTGATGGGATTGTTCCGTTTCTTCTTCAAGAAAGAATTGAAATCTCTATTGGAAGCCGATGTAAAGGTCACTTTTATAGGTGATATCAATCGGTTACCAAAAGATGTTCAAAAACTGGCGGAGGAGCTGGTTCAAAAAACAGCGGATAAAGATAAACTGCATTTGACTATAGCGCTGAGTTATGGCGGCCGGGCAGAGATTGCTGAAGCTGCCAAAAGATTAGCTGAAAAAGTAAAATCAGGCGACGTAAACGCCGAAGATATTTCTGAAGAGAATTTTGGTGATTTTCTACAGACTTCAGATATTCCGGATCCAGATATGATTATCCGTACAAGCGGTGAAAAACGGATTAGCAACTTCCTGCTTTGGCAAGCTGCTTATGCTGAATTTTTCTTTTTGGATATCCTGTGGCCTGACTTTACCAAGCAGGACTTGCAAATTGCTGTAGAAGAGTTTGCTACTCGTAATCGACGTTACGGTGCCATCAGTGCCTAGTCAGTCTTTTTCCTCATTACAGTTAAGAATTATGTCGGCGCTTGTATTGGCGCCGATCGCCGTTGCTGCGATTTATTATGGAAGTTTCTGGTACCTATTATTTCTGGCGCTTGCCACTGTTGGCATGAGTGTTGAGTGGTGTCGGACTTCCTTTCAGAAAAATGTTTCAAGCTATATTCTGCTTGTGTCAATCTGGCTGTTGGTCGCGCTGTATTTCGCATTTGATGATTTTGTCGAAGTTGCGGTGCTGGGCGCTGCCTTTGCTTCTTTGGGTATTTTGGGACTTACCTGGTTCCAAAAAGAAGAGAGAGAGTGGCGCGGCGGTTTCCTTGGCCCTGTCTATATTGGAATTCCAGTTATTTCGTTGCTCGAAATTCGAGGGACTGATGATGCGGGTATGTATTGGACGCTGTCCTTGTTTTTAATTGTCTGGGCAACCGATATTGGGGCGTATTTCGTCGGGCGGGGGATTGGCGGCCCCAAGATTGCCACGGCCATTAGCCCAAACAAAACATGGGCAGGTTTGATCGGTGGGATGCTTTGTGCTGCACTGACAGCCATTTTGGTGAACCGGTATCTGTTGGATTTGGATGTTCAGCCACTTATCCTTGCATTCGTTGGGACCGGACTTGCCATTTTGGCCCAAGTCGGAGATTTCTTTGAATCTGGCTGGAAAAGATATTTTGATATCAAGGACGCGAGCAACCTGATCCCGGGTCATGGTGGGGTGCTGGATCGGCTTGATGGTGTGCTCTTTGTCGCGCCTGCCCTATATATCCTTAAAATGTGTGCTGGTAGTTAATCATGACGGATGTGGCAGAAATAGACATCAAAGCGGGTGCGACAGCAAACGGCGTAAAGCGGGTCAGCATTTTAGGTTCTACCGGGTCTGTGGGATGCAGTACTATTCGCCTCATTGAAGAAGCCCCCGACGCTTTTGATATCGCTGTTCTGACCGCGCATAGCAATGCAACAGAATTGGCAAAACAGGCGAAGGCACTAGATGCTGATATTGCTGTCATCGCAGATCAAGATAAATATCAGGAGCTCAAAGACCTTTTGCAGGGAACCTCAATTGAAGTTGCAGCGGGTGAGGACGCGCTTATAGAAGCAGCGGCAGAACCTGTTGATTGGACCATGTCGGCGATTGTCGGGGCCGCAGGACTGGCACCAACCTTAAGTTCTATTAAAACGGGGCAGGTGGTTGCGCTCGCCAACAAAGAAGCGCTTGTCTGTGCTGGTGATATCGTCATGGCGGAGGTTGCCAAAAAGCAAGCTCATCTTTTACCGGTAGATAGCGAGCATAATGCTATTTTTCAGGTTTTTGAGCAGGATCAGCTTTCCTCCATCGAGCGAATTATTCTGACGGCCTCGGGCGGGCCTTTTCATGGGAAGTGCCACGAATTTATGGCGTTCGTTACACCGGATCAGGCATTGGCGCATCCCAACTGGGATATGGGGGCTAAGATCTCGATTGATTCAGCAACCATGATGAATAAGGGCCTCGAACTTATTGAAGCATATCACCTTTTCCCGGTTGAAAAAGATCAGATTGATATCATCGTGCATCCGCAATCTGTGGTGCACAGTATGGTTGAGTATGGAGATGGGTCTGTTTTGGCGCAGATGGGATCCCCGGATATGCGCACACCGATTTCTTATGCGTTGGGATGGCCAGACCGGTACAGTTTTAAAGCTGAGCGGCTGGATTTGGCGAAGATTTCATCTCTGACATTTTTTGAACCTGATGAAACTCTCTTTCCGGCCCTTCGGTTGGCGCGTGAAGCGCTGACAGCTGGGGGCGGGGCGCCGGCAATTCTTAATGCAGCGAATGAAATTGCGGTATCGGCTTTTCTGAAGAGAAAAATCGGTTTTCTTGAAATCGCCACAATCGTTGATAAAGTGCTTCAGGCTTCAAATTTTGGTATTCTACACAATATCGACGATGTGATGGCGGCAGATGCATGGGCACGAAGCAAAGCATCTTCACTGATTTAAAAGACATGTAATTTGTGATTGGAGACAGCAATGGGCTGGATTGCAGAAAATTGGGTTTATATTCCTGCCTTTCTGATTGTCATTACCGTACTTGTGTTTATCCACGAGTATGGCCATTACAAAGTGGCGCGCCTATGTGGCGTTAAAGTGGATACATTTTCCATTGGCTTTGGCCGTGAATTGTTTGGCTGGTACGACAAGTATGGCTGCCGCTGGCGGGTGAGCGCCATTCCATTTGGCGGATATGTCAAATTTTTTGGGGATGCTGGCGTTGCCAGTAATGCGGAACGTGACATCGACGCGTTAAGCCCCGAAGAGCAGAAAGTCTCGTTCCATCATAAGCCTTTGTGGCAGCGGGCGGCAGTTGTTTTTGCGGGGCCGGCCGCAAACTATATCTTTGCCATCGTCGCATTGACCGCAATGCACTTTTTCCTGGGGCAGGCGCACACGCCACCTGTCGCTTCTGAGGTCGTTGAAAATAGTGCGGCTTACGAGGCCGGTATTCTGCCGGGAGATCGTATTCTCTCAGTTGATGGGGATGAAATCGACAGTTTTGAACAACTCCGCCAACATGTGATTGTTGGGTTGGATGAGCCGCTTAAGATGGTCATTGACCGCAGTGGGGAGCTGGTATCTCTCAACATTGTTCCAGATATTGTTGAATATAAAGATGCTGACGGTAATACGCAGAAAATCGGTCAGCTGGGCATTCGCTCCACTCAACGTGAATTTAAAGACCATGGTCCGGGCTCAGCTCTGGTCAGTGCGGTCGATCAGACCTGGTTTGTGACTGCTGCGACGCTAAAAGGTGCATGGCAGATGATCACGGGCGCCCGTGATACTCAGGAGTTGAGCGGTCCGCTCGGTATCCTGAAAATGTCTGGCGATGCCGCCAAACGGGGGCAGGATTTTACCCAGAATGCCTTGTCCCTATTCAACTTTATGATTTTTGTATCTATCAGCTTGGGCCTGATCAATTTGTTCCCAATTCCAATGCTGGATGGCGGACATCTGCTGTTTTATTCGCTGGAAGCTGTTCTTGGGCGTCCTGTTAGCGAAAAATTTATGGAATATGGTTTCCGCATTGGACTAACACTCGTTCTAATGCTAATGATATTTGCAACATGGAATGACCTGAATAAGCCTTGGGTAAAGGACTTTTTCACGGGTCTGTTTTCGTAACGAAAGCTTTTAAAAACTAAAGACTTTTCTTTGTCCGCTCGGGGGGTGGGAATTTGCGCGTAACAGTTTTTGTCTGCATGCTTTTTGCGGCAGTTCTTAATGTTACTTATTCGGCTCAGAATGTGGCATATGCTCAGTCTGCAGGCGTTATCAGCGATCTGCGTATCGAAGGTAACCGCCGGATTGAGGCGGCTACTGTAAAATCCTATCTGCTCTTCACAGTAGGGTCCCCTTATGATCGTGCCCGCGTCGATAAATCTCTAAAAGCTCTCTTTAATACAGGACTGTTTGCTGACGTTTCCATCCGCCGTGAAGGCAGCGCCGTCATTGTCAGTGTCGTTGAGAACCCGATTATCAACCGTCTTGCGTTTGAGGGTAACCTCCGCGTCGGTGATGATATTTTGAGTGCTGAGGTTCAACTTCGCCCCCGGGTTGTCTATACACGTGCTCGTGTTCAAAATGATGTGCAGCGGTTGATCACTGTATATCGCCGCAGCGGTCGCTTTGCTGCCGTTGTTGAGCCCAAAGTGATCCAGCTTCCTGAAAACCGTGTCGATCTCGTCTTTGAGATTAACGAAGGTGAAGAAACAGGCATCAAAAAAATTCGTTTCATTGGAAACAAGAAATTTAAAGATAAACGTCTGCGGAGTCAGATTTCCACGACCGAGAGCCGTTGGTACAACTTCCTCTCAGATGGAGATACATACGACCCGGATCGGTTGACATATGACCGTGAGCTGCTCCGGAAATATTACCTCTCCAAAGGTTATGCGGATTTCCGGGTGACTTCTGCGATCGCTGAATTGACACCGGATCGTGACGGTTTCTTTATCACGTTCGCACTGGAAGAGGGTAAGCAGTATAAGTTCGGCAAAATTGATGTGGTTAGTGAGCTTAAAGACCTGCAGCCAGATCAGATCAAACCACTTCTCAAAACTATCGAAGGCCAGACTTATAACGCAGACCTTATTGAGGAAAGCATTCAGGACATCACGTTCGAGCTTGGCCGTCTTGGGTACGCGTTTGTAAACGTTCGGCCGAAAGTGGATCGCGATCCTGAGGCGCTTACAATCGGTTTGAAGTTTGAGATTAAAAAAGGTCCTCGTGTTTATGTCGAGCGCATTAACATCACAGGTAACGTTCGGACCCTCGACCACGTGATCCGTCGCGAATTCCGTCTCGTTGAAGGCGATGCGTTTAATACTGCGCTGCTACGTAAGTCACGCGCACGCATTCGGGGGCTCGGTTTCTTTGAGAAAGCTGAAGTTACCCAGGAAGAAGGATCTGATCCTGACAAAACTGTGATTAATGTGGATGTACAAGAAAAGTCCACTGGTGAATTGAGTGTTGGTGCTGGTTTCTCTACACAAGACTCTGTTTCTGCTGATCTGCAAATCCGAGAGAGAAACCTCCTTGGCCGCGGTCAGGACCTTCGTTTTAAAATCTCAATGGGGGCTGAAAACCAGCAGATTGACCTCGGCTTTACAGAACCATATTTCT
Organism: Sneathiella sp.; assembly: GCA_017643685.1. GTDB lineage: Bacteria > Pseudomonadota > Alphaproteobacteria > Sneathiellales > Sneathiellaceae > Sneathiella. The sequence continues at coordinate 1,339 of JAEPMY010000010.1, read as the reverse complement.
TAGATAAAGACCTAAGCGCAGGATTTGATCTATTCCATACTTTTGCAGATAATCAGGACACAGGTAACTATGATGTACGCCGCACTGGTGGGCAGATTCGGTTTGGTTTCCCTATCACTGAAAATATCTCATCTTCAGTAAATTACTCTTTGGTCAATGAGAAAATTGACAACGTCGGGGCCGATGCCTCAACGAGTATTAAGAAGTCTGAAGGGGAGTTCCTTATCTCGTCTGTCGGGTATAAATTCACGTTTAACTACCTTGATGATTTTGTAATGCCAACTGAAGGCCGTAAATTCTCGGTTGGGCAGACTTATTCTGGGGTTGGTGGTGATGTATACTCAATTGCGACTGAAGCCGAATATATTGAATTTTTCCCTATTGTTGATGACGATGTTGTACTCAGCCTTGGTGGTGATGTTGGCTATATCTTCGGCCTCGGTGAAGATGTTATTCTCTCACAAAGGTACAAAATTGGCGGCCGTTCCTTCCGTGGTTTTGAAAAATCTGGTATTGGTCCGCGTGATGAACCATCCGGTGACGGTCTTGGTGCAAATGTGTACGCAGTCGCAAAGGCTGAAGTTCGTTTCCCATTAGGTTTCCCTGAGGAATTTGGTCTTGTTGGGCGAACTTTTGTTTATGCAGGTACCGCAACAGGCATTGATGACAACGATCCTGATATTGTGGACGAAGCTAGCCTCCGTGCCTCTGCTGGCGTTGGGGTGAACTGGACATCACCATTCGGGCCGCTTCAGGTGAATATTTCTTATCCTTTCCTGAAAGAGTCTTTCGACAAGGACGAGATTTTCCAGCTTGAGTTTGGTACTCGATTCTAAAAATTCTATATAGGTAGTTATGTTTCAAAAACTGGCAGTCATTATGTTGCTGGCGCTCGTCGCCCCGCTAACCGTCTCCGCTCAGGAACGGATCGCAGTGATGGATCTGGGGCGTGTCCTGGTTGACAGCCCTGCGATGCAGGATATCGATAAGCAACTGAAAGCAAAAGATGATGCGCTTCGGGCGGATGCGAAGGCAAAGCAGACATCTTTTGGTGAACGTCAGACGACATTGAACCAGCAAAGGGCTATCCTACCGCCTGAGCAGTTCTCCCAAAAACAGAGAGAACTGGCGACAGAGATGCGTGAATATGAAAGCGAGTTTAAGGCAAAACTTCGTCAGTTAGCAGCCTCGCGTAATCTCGCCATCAGTAAAATTGAAGATAAGATGGAGCCGATCGTTAAGAAGGTCGTCAACGAAGTCGGGGCATCTGTTCTTGTTGAGAAAAAACAGGTTATCTTCGCCGCGAAAGAGCTCAACATCACCGCGCGTGTTAGTCAAC